>MNYJ01000095.1 GCA_001874005.1 Desulfobacteraceae bacterium CG2_30_51_40 | reverse complement strand
CGCTGGAACGACAAAGAGTTAACCTGTTCCGTTATCCCTCCCCCTCGACGGAGGAGGGCGGGGTGGGGGTGATTTTCATATTTCGTTGTGCCCTGCCCGGGCATGGGGGTTAGTCTGAAGCACTCCGCCCCTATTTCTTGAAAAGGGCCTCAAGCGCCGTCCGTGCGTTGGCAAGCCTGTGGGCGTTTGTCTGATTTGACCCCCGGGGCACGAAATACTCACACGCATTTGCCCTTTCTTTATCCACGATGCGCTCCGCCATCACTTCACGGCATTCATTGTAGGAGCGGGAATCAAAGAACTTGCACTGCTTGCAGCATCGGAGATCCCTGCCGCAATTTGGGCAAAGATCGTTTCTTCCGATTTTGTCCTCAGTAGGAATCTTCTTTCCGCAAAAGGCGCAGTTCATTTCCTTTTCCTCCGGAAAAAACGAATTTTTGACAAGGGGACTTCTGGCACGTACTATTTTAACCATGACAATAAAAAAACCTCGCTACGAACTCCTGGACCACACCGCAGATATGGGCATGGCGGTCAACAGCAGCGGTCTTCAAGAGCTTTTCAAACAAGCCGCTGCCGCAATGTTGGACATAATCCTTGAAAATCCTCCCAAAGGAAAAGGGAGGAAAATACGCGTGTCGCTCGAGGGGGCCGATCTCACCGATCTTATGGTACGCTGGCTTGGCGAGATACTGTACATGCTCCAGGGAGATGGCCTTGTAGTTACGGACATCGAGTTCGAGCATCTCACCTCGGTCAGTCTCAGGGCAGTCGCCCAAACAGTGCCTTTTAAACCCGGCATCCATATAATCAGGCATGAGATCAAGGCCGTGACCTATCATCAAAGCCTCGTATCCCAAGATGGAACCGGATGGAAAACCAAGATAATCTTTGACATGTGAGAAAAAATAAAGACCATTTAAAGAATCATTACCAATAGATTACTTAGAGGTATCACCATGGACATAAAGCTGCAACGCTTGGATAACTGTCGCTGGCTTGTTCCCAAGACCGGCGCTATGAGGGTTCCCGGGCTTATCTTCTCAAATGATGAACTCATCAAGATGCTGAAATCCGACCAAAGCCTGGTTCAGGTCTCAAATGTTGCATCTCTTCCCGGCATCGTGGGCCATTCGCTAGCCATGCCCGACATCCATTGGGGTTACGGATTCCCGATTGGAGGCGTGGCTGCCTTTGACCTCGAAGAAGGCATCATCTCCCCCGGAGGCGTAGGCTATGACATCAACTGCGGCTGCCGGCTTATGACCACTCTGCTTACCGATGAAGATGTCAGGCCGAGAATCAAAGAAACAGTCAGTGCCCTTTTTTCCGATATACCTACCGGAGTAGGCTCCACCGGAGCTATTCGTCTCACCAAATCGGAGGAGGCAAAAGTCGCATCCGAGGGCGCTGCCTGGGCCGTCAAAAAGGGTTTCGGCTCCATCGAAGACCTCGATCGCACAGAAGACAGAGGTACGCTCCAAGGCGCAGACCCATCCGTCCTCAGTGAAAGGGCCATCAAAAGGGGATCGGACCAACTAGGCACCCTTGGCTCAGGCAATCATTTTCTCGAAATACAGTCGGTTGAGCATATCTACGACCAGGATACCGCTTCCGCCTTCGGCTTGTTCAAAGGGCAGGTAACTGTACTTATTCACACCGGCTCCCGTGGTTTCGGTCATCAGATATGCGACGATTTCCTTAAAGAAATGAGTTCCTATGTCACAACTCATTCAATAAAACTGCCTGACAGGCAACTGGCCTGCGCCCCCGTAAAGTCATCCCTGGGGCGAAGATACCTTGCAGCTATGGCATGCGCGGCAAACTACGCCTGGGCCAACAGACAGATACTTATGGACCGGACAGAGGAGGCACTTCTTAAAGCTCTATCAATCTCTCCGAGAGAACTGGGGATGCGCCTCCTCTACGATGTATGCCATAATATAGCCAAGATCGAGAAGCACCCTTTGGAGGGAAAGACAGTCAAGCTGTGCGTCCACAGAAAGGGTGCAACCAGGTCCCTGCCGGCAGGGCACCCTCTCCTGCCCGCTATATACCGCAACTGGGGGCAGCCTGTGCTCATCCCCGGCGACATGGGCACCCGATCTTATGTTCTTGCCGGCAATGAAGGTGCTGCCACAGGCAGTTTCTTATCGGCCTGCCACGGCGCCGGTCGCCTTTTAAGCCGCACTCAGGCCGTAAAGATGGCAAGGGGTCGCTCCATTAACCGCGAACTCGCAAACAAGGGTATATATGTACAGTCAAGAGGCCGAAGCACACTCAAAGAGGAGATGCCCGATGCTTATAAGGATGTTTCTCAGGTGGTCCAAGTGGTCCACGATGCCGGCCTTGCCCGCAAAGTAGCGCTTCTTAAGCCTATGGGGGTAATAAAAGGATAAGGCGCCTGCCCGGCTCTTGGAGGAACACTCCCGTCTCCGATTTTTTGACCCTATCAGCTTGAATTGTTCTCGTCAATCAAAAAACTCTATCGCTTATTTTGTTTTGAATCCCTTAAGAGCCTCTTTGCTGCATCGGCAGCCTCATCATAAACCGTAAGGCCCTTATCCAAGAATTCATCAGGCTTCTCAGAGTTTGTCTCAACAAAAACAGCCTTGAGAATCGCGACCCTCTGAGCGACCGCCTTTATGGCGCCATAATCCGAATCGTCTTCGTCGGCCGGAACGACAGGCACTCCCGCAAGCATGCACCATACAAGGTCGTCAACAGCAGGGAGCTTCCCATCGGTCTTGGAATCAACCGAATTCCTGAATACCTGGTAAGCATTTATGAACGGATCAATCTCTTTCATAACCTACAACCCATCTTCTGCATCCTATTATCTCCAGGCCCCATGGTTTTCTAATTAGTGGACTCCAGAGTTATTATGTTTATCTATTCAATTGTCAACACCAACCGGCAGGACATTCTTTTGAGACCAGTCAATCAGTTCATCGAATGTTGTTCCCGGCGAAAAGACCTCCATCACTCCCATGGTCTTTAGTTTGCTAGCGTCAGCCTCACTCAAAAATCCGCCTGCTGAGATTCCAATGCCATCGGCACCTTCTTTTTTGAGAAGTCTTAATATTTCGGCAACCTGATTAAAGTTGGACCCTTGCAGCATGGTTATTCCGATATGATCGGCGCACTCCTGCAAAGCCGATGCAACTATTGCGTGAGGCTCGGTAAGATCGGTATATACGACCTCAAATCCGGCCTCGCTCAAACCCTTGGCAAGTTTGAGGACTGCCTCTTTGTGGCCCTCACCAAAAACTCCCAGAACAATTCTTCCACGCCGCGATGCCATACTAATCTCCCTGAAAAGCTTCTCTTTGTCGCCTCGGGTCTTGCAGGCAAATTTCTTATAATGTATATCTGGTTCAAATGCAACCGGCAGGCTTGTTGAAACACCGGTTGCCAAGTAGTGTCCATCCGTAAATGGCTATTTTCACCGATTTCGGCGTTGGGCTCAAATTTTAATCCTCGAAATACGTCTATGTATTCCTGTGGTTAAAATTATCGCCCGCCTTGAACTCGACGAAACTATCTCATTTACGGATGGACACTAAGTCAGCGCGGGCGTAAGGCTTCCCCGCGAAAAAGGTTGAGCCGAGAAAATGGATTCTTCATATAAAAGCGCCTTAA
>MNYJ01000014.1 GCA_001874005.1 Desulfobacteraceae bacterium CG2_30_51_40 | reverse complement strand
ACACTTCTTCCTCTGGCATCTCAAGGTCAGGTTGGGAAAAAAAAGCGCCAGCTATTACTCCGTCGCAGCTTAGGATACTTCTCAAGGTTCTGTTGCCCATACGTGTCTTTGATATATACTCTTCTATGAACTTGGTAAGATTGATACAATTGAAAAACTACCGTGCGTATTCGTCGCATAAGAAGAAGAAACTTATTCAAGTATCTGGATAAATATCGTTGTAGGGTTAATAGATGAAGACAAGAAAAACGTAAGTCTCAACCGAATCCTTTTTTCTGACAGGCAAATAGCTGAGGGGTACCTGCAGGAAATCCTCGCAGCCAATCCGGATCTTCTGCCTGTTTCAGAAATAGACATGGCCTTTGCGCCGCTTGTCTCTTTAGGTAGGGAGATAGACAGCATTGACAACCTGTTCATATCGCCTTCGGGTCGTCTGACGCTTGTTGAGACCAAGCTTTGGAGAAACCCCGAGGCTACTCGTGAGGTAGTGGCTCAGATCCTTGATTATGCCATAAGGCTCTCTCGCAGATCGTACAGTGAGCTTGAGAAGATGGTGCTGGGGGCGCCTTTTGGGTCCTTTGGGAAATATACTAAAATATATGACAAGGTATCAAATACATATCCCTCTGAGGTGTTGCCTCAAGAAGACTTCATAGATGAAGTCCAGAAGACCCTCAAAAATGGTCGTTTCCTGCTCCTGGTGGTTGGTGATGGTATTCGTGAGAATATTGAAAGCATGGTAGCCCCGCTTCACAGGTTCCCTCAGTTGCTGTTTACATTTGGACTTGTTGAACTGCAGATATATGAGAGTCCTTCACTGCCTGGAAAAAGGCTTATCGTTCCTCAGATGCTTGCAAACTCTCAGGAGATAGTGAGGGCGGTGGTACGTGTGCAGACAACCGGTGAGGCAAGAATAAACATCGAAATGGAGAGCGAGACAGAGAGAGACGAAGGAATTAGCGCGAGGAGACGAGTTCTTACCGAGGATGAGTTTTTCGGCTCAATTACCAACCAGGGATCAAAAGACATCTTCCGGCGTATGATGGACTCCGCTAAGGAGATCGGAGCAATACCGGTATGGCGCTCAATCAGCGTTTCTTTGCAGTTGCCGGATCCGCGAGGCAGCAGGCAGAATCTCACTCTATTTGTCATTACAACAGCGGGCGAGGTTTACCTTGGGTGGTTAACGGAACAACTTGAGAGGATAGGGCTCGATCCTAAGCTGGGGATTGAGTTTGTCATAAAGATAGGAGCATTGTTCGGTGTGACCAATAAGAGGAACATGCCGGATTCGCTGGCCCGAAATCTGACTGCTGTAGAGGTTAACCAGCGCTATGACGATTTCTTCGAAATAATCGGTTCTTTCGTAGCGGACGTAAAAGTGAAATGCGAGGATATTCAGGCGAAGAATTAAGAGGAGAAAGAAGGAGAAAGGGCTCTACTTAGGTGGGCCAGACAACATGTAGAAATGAGGAGATAAAACCGACAAATGCTAAAATTACTACCCTGCCTTGACTCAGTTGAGATGGCCGAGAGCCGAAGAAAAGAGCTGGACATACCCCGGTCAACCGCCGAAGAGCTCGGTCGATCAGCAGTTGAGGCCTGCTTCAATGGCCACTACTTGTACACGGAAAAAATAAGGGTGGATTGGAGCCGCCATGTAGAAAACGCCCGTCTATCAAAGGTGAGCATACCGCCAGATAAAGAGCTTCCGACTATCAAATCTCCAGCCTACCACGAAGCAAGGGTCCAAGTAACAAACGAGACGACCTTGGGCGCTTCTCGCCGCCTTGTGGAAAGCGGCCTAAGACCTCTAGCCCTTAATTTTGCAAACGGCATTCATCCAGGAGGAGGATTCCTTCATGGTGCCCGGGCCCAGGAGGAGGTCCTATGCCGCTCCAGCGCACTATACGTTACTCTGGTAGGGGATCCTATGTATGCGGAACACCGTAAGCGCCCGAGCCCGGATTCAACTGACTGGGCGATCTATTCTCCTGATGTGCCGGTTTTCAGAAACGATGATGGCTCCGCCCTTGAGAGGACGTGGCTTTTGAGCTTCATTACGTGCGCAGCGCCATATGCACCCAGAGTAGGTCAGCAGGAGTCGGCAGAGCTTTTGCGCAAGCGCATCCACAGGGTCCTTGCAATCGCTCTTGCTTACGGACACTCCGCCCTTGTCCTCGGCGCATGGGGCTGCGGAGCCTTCCGCAATGACCCCCATCAAACCGCGATCGATTTCAGAGAAGCACTTCAAAACGAATTTGATGGAGCCTTCTCTGATATCGTATTTGCAATTACCGATTGGTCAGCCGAGAGGAAATTCCTCGGGCCGTTCGAAGTTCTATTCAGCCCATCAAATTGATTGCCAGGTTTTAGCTGGAACTTTTTCATAACAGATAGCTTTTTTGCTGCAGCGTCCTAGTATGACTGATGGCTAGGTGACAGGACTTATCCGGTTAGTCTTCGGGCAACGGGAACCTATTACTCAAAATTCATCTATATCACTTCCAGTAATCAAAAGCGGTATAGTAATTGCTTCAGTAAATTCTCACTATGTGGGAGATTTCACAACTGTGAGAAGGCAAGCAAGAAATACTATGAGGGAGAACGCAAGGACCACCCTTGCGCTAGATGCTGAGACCATTGAAGACCTGCATCAGGCGGCAAGGGCACACGGAGGAATATCCGGTGCAATAGAATCCGCCCTCAAACCCCTTGTTGAGTATTACTCATCCAAGCGGGAATACCAGAGCTATACTGGCAAGATGGATGAGTATCTTGCGGGTGTTGAGAGCCGTTTTGCAAGGATCCTCGATATGGCAAAGAAGGAAACAAATGCCAGGTCAGCAAAACAGCCTATCAGAAAAACTATCGTAATCGAACCTCGTTCACTTCAATGCCTTAACAAGGCTGCCAGGGATCACTCAGTCAGAAGAGACGCCATAGTCAAAGCTGCAATGGCCTGTGAAAGAGAGCTCCTTGAAAAGCTCAACAAGCTATGCCTTGATTCAACAAGGCAGCTTTTTGATGAAATAAAAAGACACAATGAAGAAATCCTTTCTTCTTTGGCTGATAAATTTGCCCTTGTTGAAAAATGCCTGATAGCAGAGGGAGCCGCGGGCTTTAACCATCTGCTCTATGGTTTTGATCCCGGCATGGGATGTCTTGATGTATGCGATGCCTTTGAAAGGGATATAGCCAGTCTTGAGAAAGCAATCGCTCAGATGGAGGAGGAGAGTAAAGCATACACTCCGCTGCCACCATCGGGCAAGAAGCGCGAAAACACAAAAAAGCATAGAAAGTCAAAGGAGGGTTGAGATGGCATCACCACATGATAAACTCCACAGTCTCGTAAAGGAACTTCCAGCAGGGGAGGCAAAAATCTGCTCCGCCCTTGGAGGACTGATCCTTAAGCTTGGAGACATTGATGTTATGGATCGAAACGAGACATATGACCTTGCTTTTAAGGCACTTGACAGAAAATTCAAGCCAAGCTTTGCAACCTTCATAACCTACACATTCAAGCGCAACGGCATATGGAATAAGAACACGTCCTCCAACGCCCTTGTCGTGCAAATCAAATACAAGGGAATAACGGATATGAGCGAGATCCCCAACCCCAAGAAATGGCCGCTTTTCACATCCAACAAGATGGATATCAAGAAGAATTGGCTGAGCTTCAGGGTCGCCAGTTCGGAGCCTGACATCATAGGCTACGCATTTAAACTGGTCGAGGGGGCCTACAACTCGCTGTGACCCTTATTAATCAAAGCGCACTCTTGGTTTCCCCCGAAGGGAATTTGTAGGGATCCTTTAAAGATGAATCGTCCTCCAGAAAATTGCTACTGGGTTTTACCCGCAAGATTCCTTGCCGGTGAATACCCCATAAACAAGGACGAAGAATCATCGCCTGCAAAGATAGGAGCAATAATCAGTTCCGGAGCGAGCGCCTTCATAGATATAACGGAAGAAAGAGACAACCTCAGATCCTATGACTGCTACTTTGATCTTGGATCAATAGCTCACGAAAGATTCCCCATCAGGGATTTGTCAGTACCACGTTCAAGAAAACTGACCAAGTCAGCATTAGATACTATAGACCGCTATATAGAAGAGAAAGAGGCGGTCTATGTCCACTGCATGGGCGGTGTCGGCAGAACCGGCGTGATTATGGGCTGCTGGTTATCACCCCAGAGATTCCGGGGAGATGATGCTCCCTGGAGAGATCGTGAACTCTGAAAAGAATGCCCCAAATCGGATGCCGGGATTTTCCCTGAGACAGATGAATGGAAGCCCTACATGCGAGATTTGGAGGAGGCAAATTTCTGGAGTGCTGCAACAAGTTAAGTGGCACATGGCTTTCTAGCTGAAGGATTTGATATGCAGAAGCGTGCGGAGATATCAAGCTGCGGGAAGTATCGATATGCCTTGTCGCGAATATGGGATGATGAGAAGCGAAAGGTAATGTTCATAGGGCTTAATCCCTCTACGGCTGATGAGGAAAAGGATGACATGACCATAAAGAGGTGCCTGAGTTATACAAGGCAGTGGGGATATGGCGGAATAGTTGTCGCTAATCTCTTTGCGCTAAGAAGCACCGATCCCTCAGCCCTAATGAGGTGTGCGGATGCGGTTGGGCCTGCCAATGACTCTTGGCTAAGAACGCTTGCCGAGAAAGCCGGCCTCATAGTTGCCATCTGGGGCAACCTCGGATCCTATCTAAACCGTAACCTTGTTGTTAAAAGTATGTTTCCGAATTTGATGTGCCTGGGAACAACTGCCAAAGGTCAACCTCACCACACTAGGGGCTTGCCTGATGGGTTAAACCCCATTCCTCTGACTGGAATTGTAAAGCCTTCAGGACGATACCAGACTCGGTTTGGGAGTTATGAATTTTGTAGTTCCACGATATCAAGCGGCCAGGAAATCAGTTTGATTTAAGACACACTTTTGATCAACAGTTTAAAGGAGTGTCCCAAATGGATCATCCTCTGCATCTGTTAGCTGTAAAGGAAATAGAAGCAGTTCTCCCTTCGGGTCTTGAAGCAATAAAGGACCCCGCTTGCGGAGGGAACAGGTGCCTACCTCTTTACCTTAATGATAAGGGTGGACGCGAAATGCAGCTCTGCAAGGTTGATTGCCTTGTACTAAAGAACAGTCAAGTAAAGACAATAATTGAGATTGAGGAATCTGGCTTCAATCCAACCAAGATATTTGGGAAGTTCTTCACTTCCGCTCTCGCTACATGTTTCATTCAAGGGCCGCCTTTTAAAAGAGTTTTTCCTTTTGCGGAAGAGGTTCTTTTTGTTCAACTACTTGATAGCTCAAAGTTTCTTAAGAAAGGGTCACGAAAGGCACTACAGGCTGAGGAGATCGAAAGAAGGATTAATTCGCTTATAGACAGAAAGCAGGCAATGATAAGTCGTTACAGTCTCCTGCTTGTAAACGGGAGAGGCGATAAGAAAGGCATTCAAAAAGCTCAAGCTACTGTCAGAGATTTCTTGAACGGGTTGTAATGCTATATTTCTTCCTGTCAGCTAGGTCAAAATCCCATGGCTGAGCACCTGTGGCCCAAGGCTTTCCCCCGGCTTACAGACTCGGAAGCTGAAAAAAAGCTTTATGAGGCACTGAAATCGGGGCTTCCAACAGGCTGGCACTGCTGGCATTCAATGAGGCTCAGAAGCAAGTCCTCCGGCCAGTTCGACGAGGCTGATTTTGTCTTTGCCGATCCCAAGAGGCCCTCGGTTCTCGTAGTTGAAGTCAAAGGCGGCCTCATAGAGCTACAGGACGGCCAGTGGCTTCAAAACGGCCGGTTCATGAAATCAAGGCCATTGGACGAAGCCTTTGACTTCAAATCCGTTCTGGTTGAAAGGATAAAGGCGCTCAATCTTAGACCTCCCAGCATTGGCGGTGCCATTTGTTTTCCTAACACAGCATCTGAACATGGACCAAAGGGGGAAGGCCTTGATGGTCTGGTGATAAGCCTTAATGACCTACCCTATCTGCAATTGATACTACCACAGGTAATGGAAAGGGCGGTGCCCAAGCCTAAAATTCCATCCCGAGGATGGATCGAGGCACTCCACAAACTCTGGGGGGAGACCTGGGTTCCGTCGATCTGTCTTGGAGGAAGGGTTGAGCTTGACGAGGACAGGCGGCTTAAACTTGATCTAGAGCAGACTGCGATCCTTGAAAACCTCGAAGACAATGATCGTCTTCTTGTCAGAGGGTCGGCGGGAACCGGCAAGACGCTGCTTGCCCGGGAGGCTGCTTTAAGGGAATCAGGACGTAGAAAAAGAGTTCTACTGCTTTGTTACACTGACGCACTGGGGGAGTGTCTAAAATCAGCATGTCAGGGATCCGCAATCACTGTAGGTTCAGTAAGGACCTTCGCATCCGAGCTTCTTGGCGAGAAAGGGATGGAAAAGCCTGCAGGAACTCCATCCGAGTACTGGGAGACCGTAAGCATAAGGGCTGCTATAGACGGCCTCCCCCAGAAAGAGGACAGGTGGGATTGTGTTATAGTGGACGAAGGGCAGGACTTAAGCCCAGATGACTGGGAGTTGGTCAAAGAGTGCGTAAGCCCCGCTGGGATGCTTTGGGTCTTTGCGGATGAGAGCCAGGCGTTCTGGGAGGATAGAAAGATCCCTGATGATATCACAGGGGTGTGCATGAAGTTCACTCTCAAGAAACCTTACAGGTGCCATCCAGCCGTTCAACACCTTAGTGAGTGCTATGCGAGGCAAGCAGAGCCTGATCCAAAGATCCTCCAGAACGGACTCAAGAAAGAAGCCATACGAGTTGTTACAAGCTCTGGGGAAAGACTTTTGAAGCAGATTGGAAAAGAGATTGAAAGGCTTCTTGCAGGCGGACTCAGCCCAGGTGACATAGCGGTTATTTCTCTTAGGGGCAGGGGTTCTAAGGAAACCGTAATTCACGAAAAGACAATAAGCGGTCATCCCGTCGTTTCAGCGACAGATCCGGAGGTTGAAGGCAAAATGATCTGCGATACCTTTCTGCGTTTCAAGGGCCTTGAAAGACCGGCTGTCATAGTCACAGACTTGAGTGTTTCGAATCAATATCAAAAGAGAATGCACATAGCGGTATCAAGAGCTCTGAGCCTCATCCGGATTGTCGGGCTAAGAGATGAATTGGAAGCTGATCCCCTGCTGCAGCCGCTCCTATGATAAAAGAAACATATTGCGGTTTTGACCGTATCTGTCAAACCCCTGTGTTACCTTACGGTCCTGATCGAGTAAGTAGGTTGAAGGGGTCATCAGCAATGGAGCGAACCCTCTTTAAATGGAAACCGGGCGTTAAGCGTAAGAAATCTTAACCTAAGACGAAAGGAGATATCAGATGGGTTGGAACAGTAAGTCAGTGTATGAGGCACTTCTCAAGAATGGCAACTACGAGAAAAGAGGGGCTAACGATAAATATGTTTCTCTGGATAGACAAGCGTTGAGAAGCCTCAATTCCATTCTCTACAGAGATGATAGTCAATACTGGAAAGCGCCTGTTCACATTAACAAAGGAAGGGATTCATTTTCAGAGGCATTTTTCCGCAGAATAGAGCCAGCCTTGGATTTAAGAAGCGCAGGCAGTCACAATTGGGGACAATACTCTATAAGGGATTGGGATGCATTTGCGAAAGGGTTGGGTCTGGATACTGATCTGAGATCCCAGCATGATAAAGGCGGTCTCAAGGAAAACGCTCTTATGTACACAGAGGTAAGGACTGCATGCATTGCCTGTTTTCAGAAGATAGGGCGTGCTTCTGAATTCACACGAAGTGGCAACATAATCGGGTGCATGAAGGGAAAAATGAGCGCCGACTGGCCACAAGACTGGATTGATTGGGTGGTGAAAAACGCAGGACAGATAGTCAAGGGAATCGAGATTGAAAAATGAAAAGGCTTATTGCGGAAGGTGTCGATGAGAAAGGGAGGCCCATATTGAGCGAATTGAGTTCTGAAAAGCTATACGAATACTATTCCATGGTAGATCTCCGGTTTTCCGGGGAAACGCTCAGCCGCTATTTTCTCTCCCTTAAAACCAAACCTTTTGTCATCCTGACAGGGATATCAGGAACCGGGAAGACAAAGATCGCTCAGGTTTTTGCGGACTATATGTGTCAGGACGACAAAAGGGTGGAGGCGGACAAGCGCAAGGCGTTCATTCCGGTCCGTCCCGATTGGATGGACAACAAGGGGTTGCTGGGGTTTTACAACATCCTGGATCAAAAATATCACTCGACACCTCTCCTTGATCTTTTGCTCAATGCTCAGGAGAAACCGGAAAAGCCCCATTTTGTGATCCTTGACGAGATGAATCTTGCCAAGGTGGAACAATATTTCTCGGATTTCCTGAGCATAATGGAGAGCCGGACGGCTGACAGGCCGGAAGGGGAAAAAATCACGCTTCATTCAGGAAGGGAAGCGACGGCCGAGGATGGCCGGATCATTCCTGGCAAGATCCATATCCCGGTAAATGTCTTTTTTACGGGTACAGTCAACGTAGACGAAACCACCTATATGTTCAGCCCCAAGGTGCTGGATCGAGCTAACGTCATCGAGTTTAACGAGGTGGATCTGGAAGGATACACGACAGGCATCTCCCATGACGACGCATTCTGTCTGGACACTCCAGACGTACGAAATGCGCTCATCGATTTAGAGGTTTCTCCCTTTTGCTCCAGAGGTGACTACAGCAGATTCAAGGAGATATTTGAGGGGAGAGAAAATCCATTTCAAGAACTGGTGAGCCGACTAAAAACCTATAATCTCCATTTCGGGTATCGTGTTGTAAATGAAATGTCACGGTTTGTCTGGATGGCACAGGGGGCCTGTGGGGAACATTTCGAATTATCCGACGCCATTGACATTCAGATATTGCAGAAAGTGCTGCCCAAGTTTCATGGCACACAGGGGAAGCTTCAACAACCCTTATCCGATCTCCTACATTTCTGCTTTGATGAGACTGATAAAACCGGCAAGCCCTCTGAGGATTTGCTTCAAAAGGCGCAGTCAACTGATAACGGAGCCACCTACCCCCGGTCAGCACGCAAAATAGCGAGGATGATACAGAACCTGAAAATCCAGGGATACACCAGTTTTATTGAATAATATGAGCGTCCTTTATTACGACAGCATAGATCACGTTGCCATCGCTGACGAACCCTTCTTCCCAGACGAAGAGGGGAAATTAGACCTGTCCTCTTCTGAAGGAGAGATGCTTTCCGTCGATGAATGGAAGACCTACTATGTGAGGGCTTACGGGGAGAAAGACTTTGCGTTTCTTTGTGCCGCCCCTTTTAACGCAAGGCTATTTCACAGCCGCGTTTATGAGATCAATTTCAAGAATTACGTTGGCCTCAGCCGGATAGGCAACATCAACCTGCGAGTCATCAACAGAAAGATCAGCGACAGCCTGTATGATTCAATGCTCGGCTACATCACTGACAAATACGCCGACCTGATTTTCAGCTTTAATACCTCGGTAGGCCTTGAATACCAGAAGGGTGAAGCGGGCCAGGACATCCTCTACGTCCAGTTCCTCTTTTTGAAAAATTATCTCCTCGACAGCTCGCCGAATCTGGATGAAATCACCGGCCTTATTGCTGCAAGACCCCACCGGAGAGTGGAAACCAAATCACATAAGTGCCTCATCGATGAAATGGATCATTTTGACGCGGGGATGATCCTCAGTCTTTTTTCAGCCCCTGAAAAAATGCTGCTGCTCAGCTCGGGACATCCCCTGCTGTCCTCGCCACTGGCGCATAGATTGTATCAACGGACAGGAAAACACTATTACCCGTCAGAGGCAGTGAGAATCAGGAAGCATCACACATTCGATACCAACGAAAACAGGTTTGTAAAACACTTCTTGCAGGAGATTTCGAAAAAGCTTGTCTCCATCGAGAATGCCCTCAGGGCGAAATCCGGAACCTACCTCAACCCCGATCTATTAAAAAGCAGCCGGATACTGGCACAAAAGGTAGGATACTTTCTTTCAGATCCGATGTGGGCGGAGGTTGGCCAGATGAACTTTGTTCCGGCACAATCTACTGTCTTGCAGCGGAGAGATGGATACCGGCATCTCTTCCGACTCTATTCCCTCCTTCAGTTGGTTACCCGCTATCGGTTCCTGCTGGAAGATTTCAGAAGCCTCATCGAGATCAAAGATGTCCCAACCCTTTTTGAATACTGGTGCTTTTTCCTGGTCAAAGACATCCTGGACCGTAAGTTCAGACAAAAGAGTATCTCGATCATTATCCCCGACTCTGAAACCGAACATGTGGTCAGGGAGGGGGTCGCAATAGAATACGAAGAAGATGTCATGCTCTTTTACAATGCCCATTTTCATGGGTCTTGCGGTTTGCACTCAGCGGAAGATGAAATATCGGCCTATCAGAGATCCGAAAGCTATTCGCATACATTGAGGCCTGACATTGTCATCTTGAAGGCTGGTAAGGGAAAGCTCATCCTTGACGCCAAATACAAAGGGAAAAACCAGGGGAGCCTCATGTACGGAGAGGAAACACAGGAAGGTACGATCGGCCGGTATAAGGAAGAAGACCTGGATAAGATGCATGCCTACCGGGATGCGATCCGGGATGTCTACGGGGCATTTGCGCTGTATCCGGGCGAGGAATCGATCATTTATCCTTCCCACGGTGCCAGAAGGTCTTTTCATGGAGTAGGCGCCCTGCCGCTTAAACCGGTTTCAGGCGGTAAGCCCAGGAAGGAAGATATGGAAAGGCTAGAGTCTGCCATCGACGATTTTATGGGAGCGGCCTGAGCGAATCGAACTCTGACAATGAGAAAGCGTTATCCTCTGACAAACATAACATTCGTGGCATTTGATCTGGAGACCACCGGTTTGAGGCCAGTAGTAGACAGAATTGTTGAGATTGGGGCGGTTCGATTTGGTGCAGGTGAGGTGCTGGATACGTTTCAGACAATGGTGGACCCGGAAATCCCTATTTCCCCCGGGGCTACGGAAACCAGCGGCATCACAAACGACATGGTGAAAGGCCAGCCGACGATCAAGGAGGTTTTGCCAGGGTTTATTGATTTTTTAGGTCAGGATATACCCATTGCCCACCATGCGCCCTTTGATGTGGGGTTTCTCGCATACGACATCTCAAGGTTGAACCTGAAGCCGGCAGACAGGCCCGTACTCGATACATGCGCCATCCCCAAGGGAGTCTTTCCCAATGCCCATGCCTACAACCTGGAATATCTGGTTGAGTTCCTGGACATAACGGCAGGTGTCCTTCACCGCGCCCTTGCCGATGCAAAGGCCTGCATGGGTGTCTTCAACCGGTGCATAAAAGAAATGGGCGGATGGAAAAAAATCACGATGGAGGAGATTCTGGCATTGAACGGCCCGGCCCTGAGCCTCCGTCCCGCTGACGTCATGCTGGATGAACCTTTTTATCCTCTCAAAGAGGCCCTCGAAAAAGGGATTGATCTGGAAATCAGATATCAGGCCGCCAGCGGAAGCATTTCGGTAAGGAAAATAACGCCCATTTCCGTAGGGCTTTTCAGAGGCACGGTGATGGTCGAGGCCTTCTGCCACCTCCGCAAGGACAAGAGAAACTTCAGGCTGGACCGTATTCTGGAGATTCGATGACCCTGCCGCAGCGGACCATAACCGGAAATGTTATCTATTCCCACTTCAGATACCTGTGCCCTTACCATACCTGGCTTCTGTTTAACCTGGGCCTGCTGGAGGTCATTGCCGCCCCTTCGGAGAGACTCCTGATGGAATCGGGAGTAAAACACGAGGAAGAAGCGCTTGGATACTTCAAGCGTGAATACGGAGATGCTTGCACGGTAATCAGAGGTGAGGACAACTTAAGCGAGGAGCAGAACATCCGTATACGGTTTGAGCGGACATTGGCCGCGATGTCAGAGGGAAACCCGATCATCTATCATGGGATACTCGCGCCCGAAGACCGGCTGATCCGTGTCCCAGGCGGTAAAACCATGGTTTTGAGGGGTGAGACCGATTTTCTCTTCAGGATCGACAATGCAGGGGAAGGCCGCTTTGGCGGATACCATTACGAGGTGGGGGATGCCAAGTCCTCGAGGTCTTCAAAATTCTGCCAGCAGATGCAGGTTACCTTCTATTCGTGGCTCCTTGAAAGCATCCAGGGCGCGCGGCCCCAGTGCGGGAGAATACTGACCCGTCCACTGGAGATCATAGGGGGCGCTGTGCCGTTTCGAGAGGAGCTTTTCCTGATTGAGGACCACATCTGGATCCTCAAGAGCTTTTTGGAAGAAGAGTTCAGGGAGATCCTTCAAAGGAAGGAAGGAGATTTCTTTTTTCACCCAAAGGGCAGCTGTGGGACTTGCCCTTTCTATGAGCATTGCATGGAACGGGCGACTGCCTCAAATGATCTCTCGCTCCTTCCTGATATCAACAAGATCCAGAAGCGCCATCTCAACAATGCAGGCATCAGGGATATCGAAGCCCTTGCCGGCGCCAAGGACGCAATTTTGCGGCAGGCGGCCCGTGCCACAGGTGTGAGCTTCGAGGGTCTCAGTAAGATCAGGCGGCAGGCGACGGCCACTCTAAAGATTGAAGCCATCTCCAGGGGAGTGTTCGACTCCCCTGGAGATGCATGTCTGGCAATGACTGCCTGCGAACTGGACCTTCCCGGAGAAAAGGATGGGATCAGGGCAATTGATTTCACCGACCCATCCCTTGTCCATGTACATTTGACATGGAGTCCAACCCCTATACAGGAACCGAATATCTCTTCGGCGTCATGGTTGACATGCCGGGGAGGCGCGGGTCCCCAGAGTTTTTTACGGCCCACAGCTATTCAGACAATGATGAATTCCGGGCTTTTCAATCGTTCCTGGACAGGATGGATGAGGTCCGGAAGGAAGTCGGAGAAGAGGGGTTTGCCATCTTCCATTATGCCCATTACGAGCCCACCCACCTTGTCAAACTGGCTGAGAAACACAGAGATCAGGATGAAAGTCTAATCGACCGGGTCGATTTTTTCACCCGAAGGATGGTGGACCTCTACAAGCTGATCCGAAAGACCTGTTTCCTTCCGGTCTCATCCTATTCGATCAAGGAGGTGGCTCCTTGTATCCGTTCTCTCATGGAAAGAAAGGGGCTTCCAGGTGGCCACGAATGGAAGAAGATCAAGTCCCTGGCAGAGCTGGAACAGGAACTTGCGGCAAGCATGTGGGCAGGACCTGCAATCAGGAAAAGCGTCGATGAGGTGCGCAAAGTCATGGCGGATTTTGAACTATCTGACGAGGCCGCCATATTCGACGCCTCGGCCGATATGTCGGTAGTCTGGTTCAATCTCTATGTGGAACGGAAAGAGCCAGTCTGGATGAAGCTCATAGAGATCTACAACGCGGATGACCTGAAAGCCACCCGGGCTCTGGTGGACTGGTTTCTTTTCATGGAGGTTAATGATGGGGTGAAATGAAGCCAGAGACCATAACCAGCATTGATGTCCTCAAGTTTATTGACGGAGAATTCCGAACCGCGGCCCGGGATGTGCTGGACCTTCATGGCCTTGACTTAGAGGAGCGGGTTGAGCAGTTCAGGTGCCTACCGGTGTTACATGAAGGCGGTTTTGTATTTTCCTACGGGGACAACTCATCAAAGTTCAGGACCGGGGACTATGTGCTCCTGAACCCTCATTCACCGGACATGAAGGGAGAAACCATAGGCGGTGGAAGCAAGCTGGTAATACAGTCCCTGGATGAAAGGCATAAAATGATCAGCCTGGCGGACCCATACCGCTTCTGGGGCAACAGCTACGACCCTGCCCCCAACGAGAAATGCCTGATAGACGAAAGGACGGTCAGCCGGTTTCCCCTTTACACTTACCCTGCATGGGCCTCTGGATATCTCAGCACGCCAAAAGAGCCCGGGCCTCTTCTACAACAAATCCTGTCAGGCAATTACAAGGATAAGACACATAAAGGGCGATTTCCTGATCCGCCGCAGTTTCTGCTCAACATTCAGAAGAAGGCATTTAGGCATGCCCTGAGGCATCCGTTGTCACTCATACAGGGACCGCCCGGGACCGGCAAGACCTTTCTCATTGCTCAGATGGTGGAGGGCTTTGTCGGTATGGGCCTAAAGGTGCTTATTTGCGCCTTCTCGCACCGGGCAATCAACAACGCCCTCAACGCCTGCGTCCGCAACACCTCACTAAAGAAGGCTGCAAAGATCGGCGGTGGATATGCCAATGACGACCTTGAAGAGAGGGTAAGCGGCGACACGGGGTCCCCGGTCGTTGGCATGACTGCGTTTGAGGCATTTAAATCGAGGGCTGCCCTGATCAGAAAAGCCCTCAAGAATGGGGGATATGTCAGACCCGTTATCCCAGCAGTGCGCGATGAGACATACTGGCGGAGCCTGGACCAATACACCCGGAACATCTTTGAAGCCGGGATTCAGAACGAATCCTCTGAGTATGACGTGGTGATCTTTGACGAGGCAAGCCAGCTTTTAATACATCATGCCCTCATGGCGATGCCCTGTGCCAGACATTACATATTCGTGGGCGACCATAAACAGATGCCGCCTGTCATCCAGGGGTTCCACAAGGGCAACCCGGTCAATCAGTCGGTGTTCTCTTATCTGCTGGAATATTATCCGGAACTCAATCATGTGCTCGATGAAACACGGCGAATGAACAGCGCCATTACCGCGTTTCCCAGCTCAGAATATTATGGAAACCGGCTCAAACCGATTCCGGAAGTGAGAAACAGGCTGCTGCAGATCAGAAGCATCCCCAAAAACAGCACATTGGCTGCCATTGTGGACCCGAAAGCCCCGGTGGTGTTTGTTCACGTCAACCACAGCGACTTTTCCCAGCAATGCCCTGAAGAGGCGATGGTTGTTGCGCGGATCGTCTTCGAGCTTGTAGCGCACTGCGGCATCGATCCTAAAGACGGTCTCTGTGTTGTGGCCGCATACAGGAGGCAGAACAACCTGATCCGGCAGAAGATTGCCGAGATAGTGCACAGAAAGAAAAAACTGAGCAAAGATATGGCTCAGAAGCTCCTGTCCCCAGGCCTTATCATCGATACGGTGGAAAGGATTCAGGGACAGGAAAGGGATGTAGTGATCGTCTCCCTCACAGCTTCTGATGAAGAGTATATCAGGGCTGAAAAAGAGTTTCTGATGATGCCAAACCGGATGAATGTTTCGTTTACCCGGCCCAGGACCAAGCTCATTGTCGTGGGGAGCAAAAGCCTGTTTCGGGTCATTCCAGGGGACCGTGACGAACAGTATGAGGATATCGTCAGTGGCAGGACCGTTTTGCGTTCAAGAGGGGTTGTCCTCAGCAATCACTTCAGGCGCTGGTACTTTCACGTAAAAGGGTCTCATAGGATCGTTGACGGCACAGTACTGGCAGAGAGACTATCGTAGTTTTCTGCGCGGTGTCAAAACCTCCACAAATTCAAATGAACAGCCTTAAAATCAGTGAGTTCTCCCCTTTTTAGTGGAGGAAATTCGGCTTAAGCTACCTCATAATTCAGAGGTTTTGTCCTCGATTCTCTCATAAACAAAACCTTCTCAAACCCCTCCGCAGGAACCGCCCATTACCTGAGCAACTGGTTGGTGGCCTCCACCAGTAGCGGCCGCTTTACCCGCTCTACCTTACCGGATCGCTTCTTGACCCGGTATCGCTGAGCAAACACAACCGCCTCCGGCTGCCCGCGCTCCCCGGCTTCCACAAAAGCAGCGTCAGAACGTTCGCCGTCTGTCGTCAGGTATCCGTCGAAGGCCACAGCGTAAAGGCGCGCCAGCTTGCCGAAGCCCTCAGACACGACATGCCTAGCATTGTCTACAAGCTGCGGGGTGACGTTCCCCTGTATATCCTCGACATATATTATGTGGGTCTGGCCCGACTCAACCACTAACATGACAATCGGGTTCGACTCACCGGCAGCGAAGCGGTCACAGGCGAGATCCAGCAACGATGCTACAAGCCCCCAGAGTTCATCGCTCACCTCAATCATAGGCGAACCTCCTCTCCGAAGGCGGATTTCAAATGCAGACCCCGCTCATTCTGAGGTATGTTTCTTTGTCAAGAACTTTATGGACCAAGAAGGTGACGCCCATAAGCACTTTAGCTCGACGCAATACCGCCCACACAAATTCCCTCATCAAGGGGTCAAAAGCCCATTTAGGACAAGAGGAATTCAATTGTTCTGTTTCTCCTCGGCCGCGCTAAACTCAGTTAACATCAACTCTTTGACATAGGGATGCACCGACAACGTACTGGCTCCTTTCGGTGAAGATGGATGATAAACCCATGTAGAAAGAGCTTCGCCCCCCTCATAAGGATAGATCCAAGTGTCCTTGGTTTCACCACAACTTTGGATGCCTGGACCTTGTCTCCCGATAGATGGCAAATTATCCCATAGCGCCCTGCCAAGGGCTATTATGTGTTGTGGCTTTAAGTCGTTTAGGACATCAAGGAAAGCGGGGCCACTGTTCGCCCACATCTCACGAGTCGGTCGATCTCGTGGACCTTCTCCGACTGGTTCTTGAATGTAATTATAGAAACTCACTGCATGCCAAAATTCATGGCGGTCAATTCCATTAGCTGGCCGACCCAACACTAACTGCATAATCGACGTCCAAAATTTGTGATTCTTACCATCAATGTAAGCCTGCGTGTAGTAGACTGTTGCCTCTGGATCGCCGTCACCATAGTGACACTCCGAGGAGCAAAAGCCTCTTGCCAATAATATTTATTGAGCAGTAATTGTCGCCCACCCATGGTCTGTAGTGAATGTTCATCGGATCTCCTTTTAGCAGAACGATAAGTTCACCGGGAAGCCCGTTTTTTGGGCGATCCGGTGGAACGTCTTGATACTGTTTAAGGCCTCCTCCTGAGGCATGATAAAATGCCTTTTGATAAAATCAAATTTCAGACCAAAGGAGGAAGCCATATGAGATTCTACACCAAACAGCACAAATTTTATTGCGGAATCGATCTTCATGCCAGAAAAATGTATCTCTGTGTCCTGGATGAAGCCGGGGAGATCAGATTGCGCCGAAACATTCAAACCGACTCCGAGCTCTTCCTCAAGTCTATAGAGCCTTTCAGGGAAGACGTCGTTGTAGCTGTCGAGTGCATGTTCACCTGGTACTGGATAGCTGAAGTCTGTGCCAGGGAGAATGTCCCCATTTGTCATTGTTCACGCCCTTTATATGAAAGCAATACACGGAGGCAAAGCCAAAGCGGTAGGTTAGGCCATCATTCCATCCTTGCAGAACTTATCTGATAAAAATATCTCAATCCGAGAACAAGAAAATGAAAGAAAGTCAAAAAAGCTTTGCGGTTTTGACCGTATCTGACAAACCTGTCTGATATGATCACATCTCAGAATTGGAATCGAGGCGGTAAGACCGCCAGAATCGAAAATTTATTGAATTGCATAACAACAACTCTCCAACTATAAGAACCTTTTCGGGAAATCAAGGGGGTGTCCGATGGACTGGGACGACGAATTTGATAATGACTTCAGGGAGATTGCCAACGATGCTCACCGCGACAGTAGCATATCTGGGATAGATCCTGTTGGAGGGCTCGATCCGATGGACATTTCTAACCCGGCCAGCGCCTACCTGTTCCTGAGCGACGACGCCCAGGATGAGATTACCGGGAGTGACAAGAAGTAGATGAAATGCCGGGTCTGCGGGCACCGATTCGATGGCGAGATCTATGACCGGTGCGCTAAGTGCGGCAGCTTCGATACCGAGTAGGTCGTCATACCATTTGATGATGAAGAGGATCTACCCGCTTCTTGCCGTTCACAGGATCCAGAAGGCGGAGATAAC
>MNYJ01000170.1 GCA_001874005.1 Desulfobacteraceae bacterium CG2_30_51_40 | reverse complement strand
CTCGCGAAGTTCCTGGCCTGGATGGTATCAATGGTTGCCCCGCAGACTCCCACTTTTCCGTAAGGGTCTTTGGCTACAAGGCGGCATGGTCCCATGGAGCAATGCTTACAGCATGCCGATTCAGCACCTATTGGGCATGGTTTCATGCTGGCTGCGCGGTGGAAGGCGGTTTCAACGCCGTCCCTCTCAGCTTTTCTAAGCATCTGGGCCGTAGCTTCGCATGAGGTAGCCTCGCTGATATTCAGTTTTACTTCTTTCTTTTCCTTTTCCAGTTTTTCCATGTGTTCCGATACCCTCCTTCTTGGATTGGTTTTTTAGCGTATCCTGTCCTTATTAGTAACTATTATCGAATTGGGAGCCAAAAAAAGCCAGAAATTTGATATATTCCAGCTTAATTCCTAGTCATATTGCCCCGGGAATCTAAGGATGTCAAATGTTTTTTTATAAAAAAAATGGGAGGCTTGAGGCCTCCCCAAAACACTAATGATCCGTGAAGCCCCGCATCTCCGGGATTGGATGCAGCGGTTCATTTTCACGCAAACATAGTTGATCCCCGCTAGGCGCTTGCTTCAAGTGTGCACTTTGAGAAATCTATTTCTTTTCCACAACCGCTGCATGTGTGGGACCTATTGAATTCGTCTGAAAATATCTCTTTTTCCTTTCCGCAATTAGGACACTTGCAGGTAAAGGATTTAAGGTTCTTCAGATCCTGTAAACCTGGACAATGTTGGGGTGTGCTCGCCATATCCATCTCCTTTCCATCGCCTGCCATGAAAGGCGGCTATTCTTTGAGTTTCTTGCTGATTTCTTTCCCATAGTCCTGGGCCATGGTTGTCCCTCCGCCTAAAAAAGAAGACTTGAGTCGCAAGGGGCCTCCCACCATCTTCATCTTAAAGATGTTCTTCATGGTGTCATAGATGCGTCCCGGAGCTTCTCCGCTCCAGCCGAAGGCTCCGAATGAACCAGCGACCTTTCCCTCAAGCCCGGCCTTTTCAGCCAGGAAAAGGAGGGTTTTCATGGCCTGCATCATCTCGCCATGATATGTCGCGGAGCCAAAAACATAGCCGTCATACCCCTGGAGGTTTTTTTCGTTTTTGATTGTGGTAATGTTGACGACATCTGCTTCATTTCCACCCATGCGGATTCCTTCTGCTATTAACTCAGCTATCTTCTTTGTCTCTCCGGTTCTGGTGGAATAGACAAGCAATACCTTAGACATTTAAAATTACCTCCCTGGAAGGGTTTACCAAGCTATTTTTCTTCAACTTCCACTACCTTTCCCTTATGCTTTGTTCCGCACAGGGGGCAAAGGATATCAATCTCTTTCTCATCGCCTATGAATTTTTCCCTAAGTTTCTCAGGTCCCAGGAAACTTACATCACCGCATGCGCATTGAGGGCATTCGGCCTTCACCGTATATTTCTTCTTTGACATAACTTAAGGTCCCTCCTTTGAATCATCCAAGTCTTGGATCTTGCCCTGTTTTGCCGCAGTCCGGAATATAACATGAAATGTCCACAAACTCGCATTTCTTTTTGCAGGAGGGGCACTTCTCCGGCGGTAGGTCCGAATTTACGGTATAACCGCACTCCTTGCATTTCCAATCAGCCATTTTGACCTCCTGGCCCGGGCTCTCCGGGCCGCATTTCATTTGTGATTAAGCCTTCCACAATCCATGGATGTTGCAGAGTTCCCGAGCGGAAACCTTGGCCGCGTCAATAGAGAAGACCGCCTCCGGAGCATTTCCCGGTGAAAGGTATTTTCTGTAAAGTGTTCCGTCCGCCATGATTTCAATCCACTCAATGAAATGTTTTTCCTCCATGGGATGAGCGACACTTCCCACCTTCACCTTGAAACCTCCGGCTGTCTTCTCTACCACCGGAACATGTTTCTCCTTGGCCGCGTCAACGGTGTTTTCCTTAAGAAGCACCATTGGCTTGCCGCAGCATACCAGCTCGCCTTTTCCCCCGTGAAGAACCTCTACTATGTTTCCACAAACCTCACACTTATAAACCTCAAATCTTTCAGCCATGTCCTATACCTCCTCCAGTTGATTCTGTTTCGACCACTAAGATAAATTAATAATTCTCACCCAAAATCTCAAAATGGGCCTTGGGGTGAGCACATGCTATGCAGGATTCCGGGGCTTCTTTGCCCTTATGAATATACCCGCAATTCCTGCATCGCCAAACCACTTCAGTATCTTTCTTGAAGACCGAACCGTTTTCTATGTTTGAAGCCAAATCCCTGTAACGCTTCTCATGCTGTTTTTCGGCTACCGCAATAGCCCTGAATACAGCAGCGATCGCATGAAAACCTTCTTCATCAGCCGCCTTTGCAAACTCCGGATACATGGTTGTCTGCTCATAGTTTTCACCAGCGGCTGCCGCTTTAAGATTCTCCAGGGTTGATCCTATAACGCCTGCCGGAAAGGCTGCTGTTATCTGAACCTCTCCACCTTGCAGAAGCTTGAAGAGCCTTTTGGCATGTTCCTTTTCCTGGTTGGCGGTTTCCTCAAATATGAACGAAATTTGCTCAAAGCCTTCTTTCTTGGCTTTGCTTGCAAAGTAGCTATAACGATTTCTTGCCTGGGACTCGCCTGCGAATGCCGTAAGCAGGTTTTTTTCCGTCTTTGTTCCCTTTAAATCCATCAGATATCTCCTTCTTCACTTCTGCATTTTTTGCATAGACCAACAAACTCAAGTTTATGACCGAAGATGCCGTATTTAGTAAGATTCCCCAGTGCATGTTCAAGGTGTTCGAAAGGATTGTCAGAGGTCTTTATATCTGCGTCCTCAACGGTTCCGCATCTTATGCATGTGATGTGGTAGTGATCGGAAGTCTTCCAATCAAACCGCATCTGGGTATGCTCAGGTTCAAGCCTGCTTATCAACCCTGAAGATGCCAGCAGCTCAAGGTTTCTGTAAACTGTACCAAGGCTGATCCTCGGAATCTTCTTTCTCACCCTCTCGTAAATTTCATCCGCCGTGGGGTGAGAGCCTGAGTCCCTTACTTCCTTGAGTATGACCTCCCTTTGCCTTGTCATGCGGCTTGCGGGTTGCTGCTTCAAATTACCTCCAAAGCCTGTATGATGCCTGACACAAACAAAATCTAAGAACCTTGTTGGAAGGAATCAAGCATAATAAAGCTTTTGAAACTATATCATCACTTCTCCTTCTTTTCAAAGGTCTTCTTCCCGCCGCATTCAGGACATTTCTGCGGTTTACACCTTGATTCCTTTGTATGACCGCAATTTGAACATTTATATACACTCATTCTAATCACCTCCTTCAGTCTTCTTTCCACCACCCTTTGCGAATGTGAGACTGCTTTTCCTTATCCGCAAGCCCCTTGATCTTAAATGCCGCATCCCTAAGAACTCCATAGAGAATGCCGCATCCTGTATCTTCCTGGTCGGATTCTCCCTGCTGAGCGATCTGAAGCATTTTTTCAGCAAGATCCAGGGTTATCACTATATTTCGATCACACGGTTTCATCTCAACTATTCCTTGCAGCCCTTTTCTGTTTAGTGTCCACCCGGAAATGAGATAGTTTCGTCGAGTTCAAGGCGGGCGATAATTTTAACCACAGGAATACATTGACGTATTTCGAGGATTAAAATTTGAGCCCAACGCCGAAATCGGTGAAAATAGCCATTCCCGGATGGACACTGTTTAGGAAATAGCAAGGTATATGCCGCACCAGATTTGACCCCGGCAAACAAGCGATATAAGCCGAAGAGCG
>MNYJ01000161.1 GCA_001874005.1 Desulfobacteraceae bacterium CG2_30_51_40 | reverse complement strand
AAAGGATCGCGGCGTCCACTGGATGATAAACAACACCAAAAAGGCATACTTTGAGCGGGGAATAGATGAAAAGGAAATGGAGTCATTGTCGGGGCTTGTAAAGGAGGCCGAAGTAAAGGTGCTTGGCACTGAGAAGATTCAGGGATACAAGTGCACAAAAAGACAGGTCACTACCCATGTTGAGATAATGGGTTTTAAGAAAAAATCTCAATCCGTTCAGTGGATATCTGAGGATTTTCCCATGCCTTTGAGGATACAGAATGAAGACGGCTCCACCACAGAACTCAAAAACATTAAGGAAGGAAGACAGCCCGGAAGTCTCTTTGAACTGCCCTCCGGTTATACTCAGGTATCCAATATCTTTGAACTTATTGACGACTCATCCGGAGAGACCCCGAGACGCAAGATGCGCCAGGAAGAGTCGGATTCCAAGGAGGAGGATAAAAGCAGCATATCGGAGAGCCTGAAAAAATACCTACCCAAGGGTTTCAAGCTCCCCGGCTCCGGCCAATAAAGTAACTACCTGCGAGGGAGCTTTCCGAGCTTTGCCTCTGTGAGTATTGTTTTAAGCTCTGCGAGCTTTTCTTCAGTGAGGGCCGGCAGAGGTCTTCTGACCGGTCCTCCGTACATCCCCAGAAAGTCAAGGGCGGCCTTAAGCCCTGCTATTCCGAATCTGGATGTCACGGCCTGGTTAGGAGCAATGAGCCTGTGCTGAATATCGCGCAGGAGGTTCATTTTACCTTTATCGTAGGCCTCAATCATTTCCTGAAGCTCAAAGGGGGCGACCGCTGCCAGAGCCATAACACCGCCGACTGCTCCCATTGCAAGGCTGGGAGCAAGAAAACTCCCTGAGCCCGCAAGTACCTGGAAGGATTTCTCCGCGCGGGATACGACCTGAGAGATCTTCACGATGTTTCCCGAGCTTTCCTTGAGACCGATGATATTAGGATGCGCGGAGAGTTCTATAATGGTCTCGGCGCTCATGTCAATGCCGGTAAACCCTGGCACGTTATAAAGGATGATAGGAATAGAAGACTTCTCGGCTATGGCCGTGTAGTGGGCGACCAGCGTCCCGTGGTCCATTGCGCTTTTGTAATAGTGAGGCGTGACAATCATGGCGGCATGCGCGCCCACAGCGGCGGCCTTTTCCGTTAGCTCGATTGTTTCAAGTGTTGCCTCACATCCTGTCCCCGCGATAAAAAGCCTGTCTTTTCTAATGGCTTCAGCGGCCGTCTTCCATATTGCAAGCTTTTCCCTCTCCTTAAGGAGCACCGCCTCTCCATTTGATCCAAGCACGACAAAGCCTCTGAGAGGGGTCTTCTGCCATTTTTCAAGATTTTCCGTCAATCGCCCCTGGTCAACCCTGCCTTTGGCATCAAAAGGAGTGGGGATAGGTGGAAAACAGCCTTTAAGGGATAATTTATTTTTCATTTTTTGATCCTCCGGATAAAATAACTTCGTGACTCAAGCGGCCGGCTTTTGACACTGATTCTAGCCAGAGTGCCCCCGCCCCGCAACCATGAAAACAGAAGTAAAGTGAGAAAATCCCCTCAAGACCGACTGCTTTTTCCTTCAGGTAATGTGAGCTGCGGCAACCGGATCGGCACCACCTCCTTGACACGGCCGCCGGCAGATGTCAGAATTCATAAGACCATGATGGATGTGGAGCCCTTTAGTCCCATAATTTATCTTCGTCTCGTCCTTTGTTGGTCTATTTTTTTAAGAGGTAGGCCGGTTGTCCGATATATCTGCCGTTTCTTCGGTGCGTGGAGTCTCTTTTAAATCTGCCGTAGTCGAGGTGGCAGGCCGGGACAGTATTGCCGCGGCTATCAAGTCGTGCAAAGACTGGGGTTTCAACGAGCTGATCCCTACCTATGCCTACACCGGTACTGAATGGGGTGAGAGTGGTTCTATTGAAAGGGCGGTTGCCCGTCTAAGGGAAAGACTCCCGGACGTTCGCGTCCACGATCTTGTTTTTCTAAGGCATGAGGATCTCTGGCACGCGCTGAACGGGAGATTCATCTCTGAGCTTATAAGCCGTTACGGTTTTTATTCTCCATGTATCGGATGCCACCTCTACCTTCATGCAGTCCGAATCCCGATGTCTTTGCGAATGGGGGCATTGCCCATAATTGCCGGCGAAAGGCTCCTTCATGAAAATTCCATCAAGATAAACCAGACTCAGACTGCCCTTCTCTGGTATCAAACTCTGGCAAAGGACTTCGGCATAGAACTTCTCCTTCCCCTCAAGGATATATCCAGCGGTAAAATCATAAATGAAATCCTGGGCATCGAATGGGAGCAGGGCAAGGAACAGCCCGGGTGCGTGTTATCGGGTAACTATAAAAGGCTGGACGGTAGCCTTGATATCTCTGAGGAGCAGGTCGGCAGGTTTCTAGGGGACTTTGCGGTGCCGGTAGCGCGCCGGGCAGTCAAAGAATATGTCTCAGGCTTGTCCCCCGACCCGGCTAAGATCGCAGCAGATGTCTTAAAAAGAGAGGGATTCTAAAAGGTTATCTAGAGAAGGGCGGTAAATGATTGCTGGAAACTTTAGCGGCATGACTCCAAAATTGGCGGTTTTGAATCTATATGAAGATGTCGTAAGGCTCAAGGAGTTTGCCCTTGAACACGGCTTTTCAGGCATTGACTGGTCTTTTGAGCTTGAGACGATTCCTGTTACCCCGCTCGGAGAGTCGAAATGGGTAAAGGCTCAGTCCCTGCTCCAACCTCTTGAGGTTCGCTACCACTGTCCTTTCAGCAGGGTAGACCTTGGTCACATTGATCCTGTTCAGTCCCAGGCTGCAGGCAAGCTCCTGCGCCGCGTTGTGAATCTGGTTTCGAGGGCCGGAGGCCGTTATCTTTCGATACATCTGGGTCTGGGAATGGATTCAACGGAGGGACTTTCCTGGGAGCGATCCATAGATAGTCTGCGAGATCTTGTCCATTACGGTGCTGAGCATCGAGTGAGGGTTTGTCTTGAGAATCTTGCGTGGGGATGGACGAGCAGACCGAATCTCTTTGAAAAACTTATCAGAAGGAGCGGAGCATGGGTAACGCTTGATATGGGCCACGCATTTGTCTGCGAGTCTGTGGCAAGCGGGTATTACTCCTTCAAGGATTTTGTCACTCCTCACCCCGACAGAATAATGAACGCCCATGTTTACCACAAGGAGATACAGGGGCAGGGCCATATCCCACCTTCAAGCCTTGATCAAATCGAAGAAAGACTCATGTGGCTTGGCAGGACGAGTTGCACCTGGTGGGTGCTGGAGATCAAAGATGTCCCGGCCCTTTTGAGGACCAAGGAGATAGTGGATCAATTCTTTGTGGCCAGGCAATTTATGGTGCCCCGACGTATGAACTCAATTTAACCGCCATGCCATGTTGGGGCATAACGAAGCATGAAAATGCGGCAAGTCATTTCGGCATAGGCCGGAATCCGTGCGCAAAGGGCTGGGTAGCTGCTCCCGGATCGAGGTCCGGGATAGGCTACGCCGCTATGACCGTCCATTTTCGTATGAAACCCAAGTTTCCTGAATGGGGGTACAACAAAGAATAATAATATCCCCATTTAGTTAGTGTCCATCCGGAAATGAGATAGTTTCTTCGAGTTCAAGGCGGGCGATAATTTTAACCACAGGAATACATTGACGTATTTCGAGGATTAAAATTTGAGCCCAACGCCGAAATCGGTGAAAATAGCCATTTTCGGATGGACACTAGTTATATCCCTCACCCAGAAGGGGAGGGGTGATTTTCATATAAACGGAGACTCAAAGCCCGTGAA
>MNYJ01000056.1 GCA_001874005.1 Desulfobacteraceae bacterium CG2_30_51_40 | reverse complement strand
AGCGCCGATCTTGACCTCGGAGGCGTTGACCTCCTCTTTCTTCTTGGCCTGCCAAAACTGATAGACCCAGCCGAGGCTATCCGTGGCTCTGAAGACCTCCAGCGGCAGATCGGCCACCAGGCGCTCCAGTTTCTGCTGATGCTCCGGCGGCAGGACCAGTTGAAACACCGGGGAATCGAGCCGGAAGATCTGCGGCAGCATCCGGGCGGCAAAACGGGCGGTCAACTCCCAAACACTGCCCGCCTGCTCTTCTCCATCATCCAGTAACCCCTGGCATGTTTCAAGGTCGACATCGATCGGCTCGTCATCGCCTTCCGGCCAATACATCAGCAGATTGTTTTCCGCCAGGAAACGGGCAAACAGCATGCGGTGCCAGTGGTCGTAGGCGACCTCTTCGATCAATCGTTCCATGGTTTGAAACTTGTCGCCATTGAGAAAATCACCCAGTTGGCGACCATGAACCCTAAGTCTGCAGCGCAGATCACGGTCCTTTTCGCTAAGGTGGGCAAAGGGTGCGGCTTCGCCAACACCGAGTTGTTGCAGTGCGGCGCGTGCGGCGTCCTCGGCGACGTCACGAGCCTCTGTCACGGTTCGTTCGAGCTTATTCCTAAGTGTTTTTTCCAGTGGCTGCATTGTCATCTATCGTTACACATAAGGCGAGTGCGGACAAGCAAGTTGCCTAGTCTAATAATTTAAGTGCCTATTAAGCATTCTTAAGCTACTTGGCACAGCGTCGTTTCAGAACTACAAATGCGACAACTGGCGGTGAACGATCAATAGCTGCACTACAATGAACGAGTACTGGCTTTGGCAATTGATCATACATCTCCAATAAAACCGTCCTCTTCTCCTCTACTTCAGACTTAAAATGGGTTTTTCCGTTATGAGCAGGGTCATTCCACTGTATATGATGCACCTGGAAACCTAGACTTTCATAGTAATCAACGAGATTCATCCCGCCTGGGAATAGCCTGCTGTAATGGTTCAGTTCCTTTTCGCTAACCAAGCAGATTATGCTTGCAATTCCTTCGTTCTTTACGCGCTCAATCCATTTATCGAGCTCGGGCCTCGCCTCCTTTGGCAAAGCCTGTCCACTCCCACCATATATGTGGTGATACCGAAGGGGACGTGCCGCGCAAGCCAGCTCCCTGTTAATTACCCAGGTCATTACTTGGGAATAATCGCCCCGTTCATTTAGTCCCTTGAAGTGAAGGATGCCTTTTCTAATATCGTGGGCAATCGCGTTAAGGTCAGCCTCCATTCCGTAGCGACGCTTGCTCATGGTTTTGTCTTGAAACACATAATATATCCCCGGCAGGAAGCTCCGTCTGATCAATTATTTTTTAAGGCATGACCGGTCCGTTCTTAAGTTTATCAACAAGGATCTCCCTCGCATCAGAAAGCCATTCATCAATCTCAGTTATGGTTTTAAGCGTTCGCCTGGGAAGGCGTACATCCTGCACCTCAGGTTCAAGAAATCTTGCGGCATCCAGAAGGATCTGACTGTATCTCCCAGGCATGGCGGCTACCCGATCGGACAAAGCTGCAAGGGGCGTTGCGCTTAGGGTCTTGAGCACCGCATCGGTATTTTCAACCCTTATGTCCGGTTTAGCCTGTTCGGTAAGCCCGTGGGTCTTTCTCAAATTGTGCTTTTGTTCTCTCTCAAGCCCGCGCCAATTCTCATCCTCATCCAGTCTTGCCTCCCCGGCAGCCCATTCCTTTTCCCATTTGCCCTTGGCCAGGTTTAATTCATCGCGTAAAAGCTGGGTCATGTTTGCCAAAAGCGGGGTTATTAGATCGGGCTCCTCAAGGAGCTGCCTCTGTCGTTCTATTGCTGTGACCTGCGCGCGGACCACCTCTGCGTCAGGTATGTCGCCGCCATGGCCCAGCAAGCGCTTCAATGTCATCCAAGCGGGCAAGCGTTTCTCAATTCGGTCGGCCTGATCTTCCCATTTATCAATATCAGCCTTCAGCTCATCGCATCGGTTATATATGGCAAGTAGCTGCTCATTGCCCGATGCAAGTCGTATCTCTTCAACGAATGACAAATCCGGCCGAGCGGGCCTGGGTTCATCCCCGCCCGCTCTGTCAGCCAGTTCGCTTAATTTTTTGAGAAAGTCAGGCACAGCCGAAAGTTCTTCTCCCTGTTTGGCCTGCAAGCCGATCCGCTGGAACACCTTTCTGATCTGTATGCGCTGGGAAGTGGAGACTGTGGCTGATTCGACCTTGAAGGTCGCCTTTCCTACGGCTTTGCGTTCAAGCTCCCTGGGATCAACTCTTTGACCCTTGTCATCTTGAGCCCGCACAAGACCGGCCACCAGGAGCACCTGGATGCCTCCGTCAACAGCGTCGCGAGACCACCCGTAAGGGGGACCTTCGAAGTTAGCTCTTATGTCGGCTCCTTTCTTGCCGCCTGCTATGAATGCCATGATTGATTTGCAGACGGGATTTTTGGCAGGTTCGCCATCATATCCGATTGATTTCAGGGCATCCGGCGCGCCCTGTCTGGCCCTGGTATAGACCTTATCCCATGATTCGCTGTCGGCCATGTCAAACTGGGGATAGAGCCTTTTGAGGCTGCTATCGGCACCTGTCTCAAGCATTTCCTGGAGAGAGCCGCCCGGCACTTCGCTTCCTCCCCCCTGGAAAACCAGGGCTTCGGAAAAGGCCTCCTCAGTCAATTCGTTTATCTTCTTTTCGGCACTCTGGCGTGTTGTATCCATAGCCGCGCGGGCTTCAATGCCTTCAGGGGAGGTGGGCACGCCCCGCTTATCAAGGGTCGCCGCCGCTGCTTTCAAATCAATCAAATGGTGTCGCAGATCGTCAGCCGATCTCTTGGGTATAAAAGCAAATATCGCAGGAGATTGATTTCCGGCCTGGCGCGCATCAACCCGCACAGAGTTCTCATCAATGGCCCATCCGTCGCGAACCCACACACATATTTTTTTGTTGCTGTCTGCGGGCAGATGGGAGTCAAACACAAGTGTGAGTTCTCTGGATACCCGGCCCTTCCCCTGCACCAGCGATATCTGTTTTGCAACCTGGCTGAACTTCAAACGGATTCGCTCACCCCGTTCAGCATCCACGCGGTGGGCTTCGTTGGCAAGCTGACTGCGCTGGCTTAGAAACTCATCGTTCCAGGCTGCGCTCTCCTCGGTCTGAATCCGGTATTCATCGCCCACCTTCATGAGGAGTTCACACTTGTCAAGAAGCCCCGGGAGCCTGCTTCGCAGCACACTGCTGCCTGCGTCAAGGTCTTCCACCATCAGATCGGCGATGGTCTCCATCGTAGGGTGAATACCTGCTTCCTTATTGCTTGCGGAAATCTTGTTGAGCAGAAACACCAGACCGCAGGCCCTTGCCAGAAGTTGCTCCTCCAAAGAGCCTTTTATCCACCGCATGGTCTTGTCGTGTACCTTGCGGGGAAGGATTCGTGCCTGGAGAAGCTTGTCAACAGCATCAAAGTAAAGGACATCGGCAGGGATCACGCATCCGAGAGCGGCGTCGAGGTTGCTCTGAATTACCTTGTGAACCATGCCTAACTGGTTGCGCAACTGGCTGTCGGTGCCTGTCTGATCCAGGACGCGAAGAGAAACCTCCCAGAATCTGCGTCTTACAGGCAGTATGGGATAGTCCTGTGCGAAATAAGGGATGTCGTCCTGCCTGTGTCCGATGCCAGTGCCTGCCAAATGCCGTGAGATCTCGCCTAGATTGGTATGCATTACCTTTTCTATCTCTCCGAT
>MNYJ01000181.1 GCA_001874005.1 Desulfobacteraceae bacterium CG2_30_51_40 | reverse complement strand
TTAGGCCGATAGTGGTGCAAAACCTCAAACATGGGGCTGCCGGTTACGATTACCCGATCCGGGGGCAGCCCTTCCCGCAACAGATACTCACGCGAAATCTGGGAGTAGGGCAGGTTGATATCGCTGATGTGATCCACGATCTTGCGGTTAATCTCCTCGGGGACTCGTTGGTCGAAGCATCGGTTGCCTGCCTCCATGTGGAAGACGGGAATCTTCAGCCTCTTGGCGGATATGGCTGCGAGGCAACTGTTGGTGTCGCCCAAGATCAGCACGGCGTCGGGCTTATGTTCGCGCAATACGGCATCGGAGCGGGCAATCACCATGCCGATCGTCTCCGCTGCGGTCTTGCCCGCTGCTTCGAGAAAGAGATCGGGTTTCCGGATCTCTAGGTCTTCAAAGAAGATCTGGTTCAGCTCGTAGTCGTAATTCTGGCCGGTATGGACGATCAACTGCTGGGCGTAACGGTCCAGGGCGGCCATAACCCGCGACAGGCGGATGATTTCAGGGCGGGTGCCGATGATGGTGGCGACTTTCATTTAAGTACCTCTTCCCATGTGGTATCAGGCCTCTCCGGATCAAATACCTCGCTCGCCCAAAATAGAGTCACCAAGTCGCTTGTTCCCACATTCTCGATGGAATGAGTGAAGCCCGGAGGAATATCCAATACTCGATATTCTTCTCCCCTTACACAGTGTTCAATAACCTCACCTCTATCAATGTGCCGAAACCGGATTATGGCCTTGCCCTCCACTACCACAAATTTCTCGGCCTTGGTATGGTGATAATGATTCCCCCGCACTACCCCCGGTTTTGTTCTTGAAATAAAAATCTGCCCAAAGGCAGGCGCCTTGATAAATTCCGCGAGACTTCCGCGTTCATCGGCCTTAATATCCAGACCATACCCGAAATCCGAACCGTCCAGATAGCTCAAATAAGTGGCGTAAAGAGCCTTTACAAAGGGCTTCGAAAAATCCGGCAGCAGGAGGCTCCTGCGCAACTCTCGAAAGGATTGAATCAAGCCGGCCAGCTCTCCAAGGCTTATCTTGTAAGAGGGCAGGGGGGTTGCAAACCGAAATCCTGACTCCGCTACGCCCCGCAACTCCCCGACCAACGCCTCCACCACATCATCAATATAGGTAAGCTCTATTTCCTTCTTAGGATCGGATATCTGAATGGGCAGATCATGGGCGATATTATGACAAAACGTAGCTGTCACCGATATACCACGCACTCTGTCGCCGTATCCTCCGCAAACCGCCGCAGTACCTCCTCTGCATTCCTTTTACTCACCCCATACGGATTATCCAGCTCCGCCTGAATCGAAGACGACAACACAATCTTGGGCGCCCGCCCCATTTCCCTCAACCTCCTGCAAATCTCTTCCGTGGACCCAGTATTCCCCGTATGGAACTTATCCTCCTTCTCCGGCCGATTCACCCCAGCCAGAGCGAGGAGTTCAGAAGATTAGAAGGTTAGGGGGTTAGCCTTTGTGGAGGTCACTCCCCCTCCCCCCGTTCTCGCCTACTCCCCCCGACTCTATTCAAACCTCATAGCCGCTGCTCAAAACCTCTCTCGCAAATGGATTGGAGGAATTGAAATCGGCCTCCCTGATGGGATGGGGCTCGATTCGCGTGTCAAATTTCCGCCGGAGCTTCATCAATTCAACCTGCATCTCAAAGGCGTCAGGCACCCTTTCAAAGACGACGGCTATGTCCATATCACTGTTTTCACCATAGGTCCCTTTGGCATAGGATCCGAAAATGAAAACCTTCTTGATGCCGGGCATGCTTCGCTTCAAGAAGTTGGCGTACTTGACGACGACGTCAGGAGCGCATCTTTGATCCATGTTCTCAATCCTTTAATTTCTGCAATCCACTTTTCTGCGAAATCTCGTGTGCATTTCTGGTAAAACTCTCTTTTATAATCTTCATATCTCGCCCTGAGATTGAATGTGGAAATGCTATCGAGGACATCCTTCTGATCTTCAGTAAGCGGCAGCCTCACAGGCCCCGCAATCAACCAGCCACAGGATTTAGAGCACAGCGTCCGAGCCGTTACATTCAATGTAGAGTAAGTTCGCCTTAAAACGCCGCCCTTCGTCTTCTGTCCTCAGGTGCGCCTGTTGAACATGGTGCCATTTCAGGGCGTTTGCCCGGGAGGGTTGCCGGCATGCCAAAAATCTCGAAAGGTGATGACCCGCTCCTGCTGCTCCGGGCTGAATAAGAAAGGCTCAACCTCGCGGGCCAGGACTTCCAGGTCCAGTTCTTCAAGCCGCTTTTCAAATCGGCGCAAAAATTCTGCCCGCTCAAGGCCGATCATTTTTTCAATATAGGAAAAATCAGGCGCACCGAAGGCCATCAGGAAAGAAACATCGTAAATATCCCGACCCTTTTCTCGATTTCTATACAGAATGGCAATCATCTTTTGGGCGGAGAGTATCGGGCTGGGGGCCGCAAGTATCCTACGATACACTGTGAATTTGTTCAGGAAAGCCTGCTCTGGGTCGTATAGCCTCTCCTTTGTTTCGCTGTCTATGCGGATAAGAATCTTCTGCCCCGAATCTGGACTCAGGCCCGATTGATAAAGAATCTTCGGAAACCGGATGTAGCAGTGGTACGAGCCCTTTTCGACCATCCTGTATTCAATCATGAAGCCCTTGTAGGCCATATCCCGGCAGGCGGTTTCCAACAACTCCTCGAACTCCGGGAAAGACAGGTCAAAGTTGTCAAAGTCAAGGTCCTCCGAAAACCGCTCGCTATTGTGGAGGATGCGGATTGCAGTGCCTCCGATGAAACTGAGGCCTGCCGCTGCAGCGTTCTTGAAAAGTGAATCCAAGAGCTCATATTGGAGATATTCAACCAGCATCCCGCGCGGACTTCTCTTTCGCAGTAACAGCGGGAATTGGCTTGAAATCTGGCTTAAGGTAAGCATTGCCGAGCCAACTTCTCCATCTTTTTAACGCCAAAGGCCTCTAAATATTTAAAGAATTTCTTTCTGTCGAGGGTCTTTTTCATCTCCTCAGGGTTCAGGCGGATACTCTTGAAATCGTCTTCGTTGTTAATCCTGCCCATGTTGAGGTAGAAATAATCCAGCAGGGCCTTTTCGGGTTCGGCCAAAAGGTACGGGCCATGCTCGACTTTCATCTCAACGTAGCCCCAAAGGAGTTCACTCTTCACGTGGCGGTATATAAATCGGCCAAAGGGATTTTCAAAAGTCCGGGTAATCCGGGAGGTCACGCTGGTAAAAGCGTACACGATTTCCGGAATAAAACCGTACCAGGCCAGAGCGCTTTCTAGACTGAGATAACTTGGCTGACAGAGGAGAAAGGCGATCTGCTCCGCCCTGAGCTTTTCCATTTCCCGGCGAAAGGCATAGAGCCCATTTTTCAGACGGATAAGATATCCTTTTTTCACCCAGAGACTGAGCTGATAGTCGTGGACCTTGTAGGCGGAAAACGCGAGGTCGTTCCGGGAAAAGAGAGGAGCTTTAATAGTGGATGTCAGTTCATTATATTTCATTAACTTATCATAAATAATAAATTCATGAAATATCAAGCCCAAATATCAGCTTTAACGAGAAAAGGTCTGCTTCTCATTCATCCACCAAAAGCACTTTGTTGAAATGCCTAACGTATCGGCATTTGGGTTCATTCTTAGTACCTGTACAATCACATACAGTATCCGCAAACGATATCAAGCCTTTTTGTAGAGTCAGATCTCTATTTCCAGCGCATTTCGCGCTGCCGGATAATACAAAAGCTCCTTAGCGCTGCATAGCCCGCAAAACCGCCGCGATTCTTTTGATGTCCTCCTCGCTCATGGCCGTGCCTGAGGGGAGCCAGATCCCGTTGTTTGAGAGGCCACGGCCTCCGCGCCTAGAATCTCACCCGTCT
>MNYJ01000147.1 GCA_001874005.1 Desulfobacteraceae bacterium CG2_30_51_40 | reverse complement strand
GCGTCTCTGAATCGGGTCCGTCGTTAAAATCACCCATCAGGATAAAGGGCTCATCAAGAGAGGATGCCCATTCAGAAACTATGGAGGCCTGTCTGATCCTGGCCTCGGGACCAAGATGGTCTAAGTGAGTGACGCAGGCCCAAATTGTCCTGTCTGATCCTGCGCGCTTAAGTCTTGCGTAGCTCATCATCCTGGGAAAACCGCTGTCCCAACTCTTGCTCCTATGTACTCGAGGGGTCTCGGAAAGCCATAATTCATCACCTTCCAACACTTTGAAGGGCTCTTTGAGGAGAAAAAGCGTCGGATACTGGCACGTATCATCAATAAGGCGGCCCGGCGCGTGCAGCAGGTATGAGGGAAGACGATCTTGAAGGTCAACGAGCTGGTTCCACTTGCCTTCCTGTGTTCCCACCACCTCGGGCCTGTAGCGCATTATGATCTCGGCTACGAGATCTTTGCGATGGAGCCAGGCATTGGCTCCGTCGGAGGTGTTTTCGAAACGGATGTTGAAGGTCATTACTCGCATGATGAACCTGCCTGGAGATTTATATAAAAATGCCCCTTTCCTTTACCCCTTCCACTCGGCTGGGGAAGGATGGCTGGGGGTGATTTTCATCCTTCGTTGTGTGCCCCATTCGGGCATGACCGTTATATTGTTGTCACGGGATAAGATCGCATATCGTGGTAAGAAGCACAAGTGAGAGAGTATCCCGCCTCTTTTGTGCCTCTCTTTACACGTTATTAGGCGCTACTTTTTCCGAATAGGCTTGATGAAAAACGTCATTCAAGTTAGGATTAAATGAGGGTCAAGAGAATTTTTACTGCATCCTGTTTTTCAGAAGACAGGCAGGTGCGGATGGGCGTGTGGCTTCCAGAAAGGGTTTGAAATGGGGCAGTACAATTTAGATCGGGTCTTTGAGCCCGAGAGGATAGTTGTTATAGGGGCAAGTGAAAAGCAGGGCAGCATAGGCAATGCCATCATGAAGAACCTGGTTGATGGCGGCTTCAGGGGAGAGGTGCTGCCCGTCAATCCCAAATACGAAAAGGTCTATGGCAGGGCATCGTTTAAGAGCGTTTCGGAAATTGGTAAAGGAGTGGACCTTGCCGTGATTGCGACCCCCATCCGGACCGTGCCGGAGATCGTAGAACAATGTGTTGAGAGAAAGGTCGGCGGGGCCATAGTTATATCGGCAGGAGGAAAGGAGGTTGGGGAGAAGGGTAGGGAGATAGAGGAAAGAATCAGAAAAATATCTTACGAAGGGGGCCTCAGGATAGTGGGTCCAAACTGCCTCGGCATCATCAGACCGGGCGGAAACCTTAACGCAAGCTTTGCCTCCGAGATGCCCGTCAAGGGTAACCTTGCCTTTGTGTCCCAAAGCGGGGCAATCTGCACAGCCATTCTTGATCTGGCCTTCAAGGAAAAAATAGGCTTCAGCCACTTTGTAAGCATTGGCTCCATGCTGGATGTGGATTTCGGCGACGTGATAGATTATCTGGGAAACGATCCATTGGCCCAGAGCATCCTGCTATACATAGAGAGCCTGAGCAACTTCAGAAAGTTTATGAGCGCGGCAAGGGCTGTATCCCGAGTAAAACCCATCATCGTGCTCAAATCCGGTCGAAGCCCAGCCGGCGCCAAGGCCGCCGCCTCTCATACGGGGGCAATGGCGGGCGAGGATGCGGTCTATGACGCGGCTTTCAAGAGGGCCGGAATCGTTCGGGTTGAGACCATACAGCAGCTCTTTGATTGTGCGGAATTGACCGCAAAACAGCCCGCCCCCAGAGGACCGAGGCTTTCCATAGTGACCAACGGTGGAGGCCCCGGAGTGATGGCGGCTGATACGCTTGCAAGGTTCGGACATGCACCGGCGCCCCTTGATCCAGAGACCATGAGGAAGCTCGATGAGATACTGCCTCCCTTCTGGAGCCGAGGGAACCCCATAGATATACTGGGTGACGCATCGGCTGAGCGTTTCAGAAAGACACTTGAGATCTGTTTTGAGTCAAAGGAATCAGATGGCGTTCTTGTCATCCTGGCACCTCAGGCCCTCACAGAGCCTACGGAGGTGGCGGAGGCGCTGGCCGCCGCCATGAAGGGCCGCAGATATCCGGTTTTTACCTGCTGGATGGGGGGAAAGAGCATCGTGAAGGCCCTTCAGGTCTTAAACGATGCAGGTATTCCCACCTATGAGACGCCTGAGAGGGCGGTCAGGGCCTTTCTCTACATGGTGGAATACGCAAGGAACATGGAGATGCTGCTTGAGATACCGCCAAAGCTTGCCACAGACATAACCTTTGACTCGGAGAAGGCTGGCTCCGCCATAGCAAAGGCTACTGATGGACAATTCATGTCCGAGTCGGTTTCAAAGGAGGTCCTTGCGGCCTATGGGCTTCCTGTTATCATGACGAAGATTGCCGCAACAGAGGAGGAGGCTTCAAATATCGGTCGCGATATGGGATATCCGCTTGTCATGAAACTGAATTCTCCTGACATCACCCATAAGACCGAGGCAGGAGGAGTAGCTCTCGACCTGCGCTCCGATGATGATGTGCGCTCGGCCTTCAGACGCATCCTTGATTCCGCAGGTCGCTACAAGCCGGATGCAAGGATTGAAGGAGTAACACTGCAGCCGTTTTTCTCAAGTCCTGATTATGAGCTGCTCCTTGGTGCCAAGAGGGATCCCAACTTTGGCCCCGTTATTCTCTTCGGGATGGGAGGAATTTTTACCGAGGTATTGAAGGACAGGGCATTGGGGCTTCCACCCATGAACAGACTTCTTGCTTCAAGGCTCATGCAGGAGACAAAGGCTTACTCGCTTCTAAAGGGTTACAGGAACAGGGCGCCCGCCGATATTGAGATGCTTGAGGAGATGATTGTCCAGCTTTCCCAGCTCCTCATTGATTTTCCGGAAATAGCGGAACTCGACATGAATCCTGTGCTTATCAAGAACGGACGCCCCGTTGTAGTTGATGCACGCGTGCTGAGGGCTGCCGGTACAGTTCATTCTCCTCTGCACTTGGTGATAAGCCCCTATCCGCAAGAATATGAGGCCCATGTAACGACGGAAGAAGGCTTCCGGTTATTTGTGCGTCCGGTAAAACCGGAAGATTATCCTCTTTTTACGGAATTTCTGAAATCGGTTTCGCCCACAAGCCTGTATCATAGATTTCTGGGAAGGATAAAGGAATTGACTCCTGCGATGCTTGCGCGGTTCACTCAGATAGACTATGACCGTGAGATAGCCCTTGTAGCGATCGAAGACGGCACAGGGGCCGAGAAGATGCTTGGGGTTTCAAGAATAGCGGGAGATCCGGACGGCAAGACGGGTGAGGCCTCGGTGCTGGTCGGCGATCCATGGCACGGGATGGGAATTGGCTCTAGCCTTTTAAAGCGTTGTTTAATGATAGCTGAGGCTAGAGGCTTTACGACCGTGACAGGGGCAGCGCTAAAGGAAAACACAAGTATGCTGGCACTTGCCGAAAAGCTCGGATTAGGGGTATGCCAAGATCAGGGGACTGCAGAATTCAGGATTTGTATAGATTTTGTTTCCTTGGATAAAAGCGCCTCTTGAATTGTTGCGATGGTTTATTATACTAAACAAATTTTATGCGGCAGGGATAAAATGTAAATTTTAGATGAGCTAATAGCAAATCGCTTTTTCTGTTGGATGCGGCTTTACTTCTAATATTTACTACGTTATTATAAAATTCTATTTAGTGCCCATCCGTAAATGGCTATTTTCACCGATTTCGGCGTCGGGCTCAAATTTTAATCCTCGAAATACGTCAATGTATTCCTGTGGTTAAAATTATCGCCCGCCTTGAACTCGACGAAACTATCTCATTTCCGGATGGA
>MNYJ01000015.1 GCA_001874005.1 Desulfobacteraceae bacterium CG2_30_51_40 | reverse complement strand
AAATAGGGGGCTTAGGGCCAGGGGGGGGATGGGTAGTTAATTGTATTTACCAATTATCGCAACGCTACAAACATTCATGTATGGCACGCCCCCCAGGTTATGGGTTAGTCCGAAGCGGGGATTATCTATCTGTCTTTCTCCGGCCCTTCCGTGCAGTTGAAGATACATCTCATAGAGCATGCGCAGCCCCGATGCCCCGATGGGATGTCCGAAACACTTGAGCCCCCCGTCCACCTGGCAGGGAACCCCGCCACCCCTCAGATCATAAAAGCCGTCCAGGGCATCTCTCCAGGCCTTTCCACGCTCCGATATGTAGAGGTCTTCATAGGTCACAAGCTCTGTGATCGAGAAGCAGTCGTGGACCTCCATCATGCTTATCTCTTTTCTGGGGTCCTTGATGCCTGCCTCCTCGTAGGCCTTTTTGGAGCAGGCTGCCGTGGTTATGAAATGATCCCCGTCCCACTTGTCGTATCCCATCTCAGTGCCGTTACTGAGGGCAAGCTGCAGGGCCTTTACCGTCACAAAATCCTTCTTCCCCATGGCCTTTGCCTTCTCAACAGTAGTGACAATGGCGCATGCTGATCCGTCACTCACCCCACAGCAGTCAAAAAGCCCCAGGGGATGGGCGATGATAGGGGCCGCCATGATCTGATCAATCCCCACGGCCTTTCTCAGATGGGCCTTTGGATTCATGGCGCCGTTTGCGTGGCTCTTTGCCGATACATGCGCAAGGGCCCGCTTGAGATCCTCATCCGAAACCCCGTACTTGGCGGCGTATGCGCTTGCAAGAAGCGCAAATGCCCCCGGTGCTGTTATATTGGGCCACCAGAGCCAGCTTAAGGAACCCCACCCCGAACCGGGATTGGGAAGTCCTCCGTAACCGGTGTCTTTAAGCTTTTCCACCCCCTGGGCAAGGGCTATGTCATAGGCCCCGGATGCAACCGCATATACCGCGCCCCTGAATGCCTCAGTGCCGCTCGCGCAGAAATTCTCAGTCCTTGTGACCGGGATAAGCGGAAGCCTCAGGGTGGTTGAAAGTGGTAGCGCGCTTTTCCCGACATTTATCTCTTCAATACAGGTTCCAAGCCATGCCGCCTGGATCTCCTTCTTTTCAATTCCAGCATCCTGGAGGCACTCGGTAAAGGCCTCAACCATAAGTTCCTCGGCACCCATATCCCAGCGCTCGCCGAAACGGCTGCAGCCCATTCCGATGATCGCCACCTTGTCTCTGATACCTGTGGCCATGCTCGCACCTCCTTTAAAACTTAAAGAGCTTTTCTATAAGCTGTGATTTCATGATATCGCCTTCAACCCTGAGCTTTCCGCCCGTAAAGGCAGCCATGGCATTGAGTTCGCCTTTGATGAGTTTGACAAAATCCTCATCCTTCATCTTTATGGTCGTCGTTGGCGATTTATGTGCGCCTTCTTCTACCTTGCAGGCCCCTTCCTTGATCGAAGCAAACCATGATCCGCCTGCCGTGCCTGATATGACGAACTGAAACACCACATCAACCCCGGCCGCCTTCTCCGCTCTGAATGCCTTTGGAAGACCCTCGAATATCTTTGTTACCGTAAGTTCTCCTCCTTCCGCCTTCGGAGCTTCCTGGCTTCCGGAGCCGGCCTCAAATAGGGGCGCAAAGGACTCCGTCGCGTTTGAATACTCGACGGCCCCGTCAATGGAGTTGACGGCATCCCAGTTCTTCAGGATATCCTCCGGGCTCGGAGCTGCATCACCCTTACCCAGGGCTGCGCCCTTGCCTGTAACTACGGCCGCGCGGTTGAAATAACCCATGCCTGCATTAACGATCATCCCGTTTTCTTTACAGGCCTCCGATGCCATATAGAGGACTATCGGGGCGACAAACTCAGGCTTGAGCTTGGCGAAGATTTCAGGCGGTAGTATGTCCTCCGTTAGCCTTGTCCCCGCTATAGGGGCCACGGTGTTTGCCTTGATATTGTGCCTCTCCCCTTCCAGCTTCACCGTATTCATGAACCCTATGAGCCCCATTTTGGCGGCAGAATAGTTCGCCTGACCAAAGTTTCCATAGAGCCCCGCAGCCGATGTCGTAAAGATGATCCTTCCGTATCTTCCCTCCCTCATCTTCTCAAAAGCGGGTCTTGTCACATTGTAAGCGCCTTTAAGATGCACATCCATCAACGCATTCCAGGTCTCAGGCTCCATTTTGGCAAGGGTCTTATCTCTCAAAATCCCTGCGTTATTTATCAGTATGTCGCATCTTCCAAAGGCCTTGATCGCCGTTTGAACTATCCCCTCCCCTCCTTCGGAGGTGGCAACGGAGTTGTAGTCGGCAACAGCCTCACCTCCTGTCTTCTTTATCTCCTCCACCACCGCGTCCGCCGCCATCGTGGAGCCGCCTCTCCCCTCTCTGGAGCCTCCCAGATCGTTTACCACCACCTTTGCCCCTCTTTTTGCAAGCTCAAGGGCGTAGGCCTTTCCCAGTCCTGCTCCAGCACCGGTAACTATCGCAACACGGCCGTCAAAACGGATGGATTCCTTATCCGCTTTCTTTGGCGCAGTACCGGGAATAGGAACCGCCTTCCAGAAATAGCCGGTAAAACCCCTTTCCTTATCAATGTAGCGTCTTCTGAAAACCAGCCTTGCCTTCTGGCCCACCTTTACCTCGGAGAGTTCGCAGTCCGTAAAATCGGCCATGAAGCGGCCGCCTCCGTCAAACTGAATCATTCCGTATATGGCTGGCGGATCAACCGACACTGCCAAAAGATCCCCTGTAAAGCTCTTTACTGAGGCGCCCAGTTCCGAAAACTCGTAGTCTTCCTGTGTGTGAATTGCCCCGCAGTCGGGATTGACGCAGATATCCATCTTTGGAAACTGCGGGGTTCCGCAGGCCGTGCATCTTCCGCCCACAAGCCCCGTGATCATCTTCCTCTTGCGCCACAAAACCGTCATGGCCGTCTGGGTCGGGGCCTCGGCCCTTATGCCCATCTCCGTTTCGATAAGGCCTCTGAACTTGAGAAACTTGGCGTAGTTGTCCGTTACAAGCTTCTTTTCAAGGGAGCCATTTACACCCCTTCGAGAAGCGATTCCGGAGATACTGTCAGTAGCCCTGAAATAAAGGGCGTCGCAGCCCTGCCCAAAGCCCGCAAGAAGAATCCTGTCGCCAGGCTTTGCCTCCTCAAGTGCCTTGACCAGCATCACCAGGGGATGAGCCGCCCCTGTTTCTCCGCATACCTCATGGAGGTTATCAGCTACCTTTTCAGGTCCAGCCCCGAGCTTTTTGGCTATGGCGCGATGCTCGGCCTTGAAAAAGCAGGGGAAAACCAGTTTATCTACATCGTCCATGGAGATGGAAAGTTTGCTCAAAAGTCCATTCACCGCCTGCGGGATGATCTTGGAATATCCCTCATCCCTCACCCACCTTTCCTCCCACATGTAGTCATAGATCTTCTGGGCTCCCCGGTAGTGATCAACAAAGTCGCAGGCGATGCTGTATGATCCCAGATATTCCGCAGCCACATCCGTGTCCCCCACAAGAACGGAGGCTGCGCCGTCTCCGAACCACATCTCATAGAAGTAAGCGGATTTGGCCTCGCGCTTATCCGATGCAGTGACAAGGACGTTACGTCTATCCCCGCTTTTCACTGTCTCAAAGGCCGTAACCAGGGCACTTGTCCCTGCCCTGAGTGAAGTTGTGAAATCCTCCGCCATTATCTCATCCTTGAGGTTGAGGGCGGTCTTGACAAGCCCTGCACACGAGCGATCCGCAAAGGGAAGAGTGGTGGAACACAGATACATTCCGTCAATCCGTGAGCGGTCGCACCCCTTTATGCAGTCTCTCGATGCCTCAACGGCCATCGTGATTGTGTCCTCATCCCAGTTGCAGAAGGATCTTTCGCCCTGGGCCACCATAATAATGGCGGGCGCAAACCATCCCATGTTCTGCACAATGCTCATACGGTTGAGCCTTAAACGCGGGATGTAGCCCCCGTAAGAAACTATTCCGATCATGTCTTTCCTCCTTATGCCGCGGCTAAAACTGATGGTTTCGTAAAAAGTCCATCAAAACTTAAAGAGCTTTTCAACTAGCTGCGATTTCATGAGATCACCTTCAATCTTGAGCTTTCCTCCTGTATAGGCGGCCATGGCCTTCAACTCCCCCTTGATGAGCTTTACAAAGTCCTCATCCTTCATCTTAATGGTGGTGGTTGGAGACTGGTGTTTGCCTTCCGCAACGTTGCACGTCCCATCTTTTACGGTAACATTCCACGAGCCTCCCGTAGGTCCGGAGATCTCAAACTGAAATACCACGCTGACTCCAGCGGCCTTGTCCGCCTGAAAAGCGTCAGGGATACGTTCGAATATCCGCTTAACGCTCAAATCCTGGGTAGCTCCCTCTGCCTTGGCCTGCTCTTTCGGGTTGAAGGCTTCAAGCATTGGGCCGAAGGCCTCTGTGGCGCTTCCGAACTCCTTAGCCCCATCAAGGGATTTGATCTTTCCCATTGCCGCCGCAACCGCCTCGGGTGTTGTGATCTCGCCACCGTCTCCAAGAACAGCTCCGTCTCCCGTCACAATGGCAATTCTATTGAAATATCCCATTCCCGCGTTGTAGATCCGGCCTGTGACCGGGCATTGCTCGCTTGCAAGAAAGAGCACCATCGGGGCGACAAACTCAGGTTTGAGCTTGGAAAATATCTCGGGAGGCAGTATGTCCTCAGTCAGCCTCGTGCCTGCTATCGGGGCCACGGTGTTTACCTTGATATTGTGCCTCTCACCTTCAAGCTTTACCGTGTTCATAAATCCTATAAGCCCCATCTTGGCGGCAGAATAGTTCGCCTGCCCGAAATTGCCATAGAGCCCCGCTGCCGATGTCGTAAATATGATCCTTCCGTATCTTCCCTCCCTCATCTTCTCAAAGGCGGGTCTTGTCACATTGTAAGCGCCTTTAAGATGCACATCCATCACCGCATTCCAGGTCTCAGGCTCCATTTTGGCAAGGGTCTTATCTCTCAAAATCCCTGCGTTATTTATCAGTATGTCGCATCTTCCAAAGGCCTTGATTGCCGTTTGAACTATCCCCTCCCCTCCTTCAGGAGTTGCTACAGAGTTGTAGTCGGCCACGGCCTCCCCTCCAGCCTTCTTTATCTCCTCCACAACCGCGTCCGCCGCCATCGTGGAGCCGCCTCTCCCGTCTCTGGAGCCTCCAAGATCATTTACCACCACCTTTGCGCCTCTTTTTGCAAGCTCAAGGGCGTAGGCCTTTCCCAGTCCTGCTCCAGCACCGGTAACTATCGCAACACGGCCGTCAAAACGGATCCCCTTCGGCTTGCTTCGGGCCTCCAATTCCGCCCGGCTGATCCACTCCACTATGCCCCTGTCAATGATCACATCCCTGGTTTGATCGTTGACCGTTCGGAAAAAGGCCTTGCCTTCCTCCACCTTCCATATCTGTGTGGTTATTGGCACACCGGGATAGAGCACCTTTGAAAATCTCACCCTGAAACGGCTCATACGTTCGGGTTCTCCCGGAAAGAGGTGCTTTATTACCGCCCTGCAAGCATAGCCGTGGGTGCAAAGCCCGTGCATTATGGGCTTTTCAAAGCCGCTTGCCCTGGCAAAATCGGGGTCCACGTGAAGAGCGAAGATGTCTCCTGAGAGCCTGTAGATAAGCGGCTGATCAGGTGCCGGGGAGGCATGTTCTTCGAAATCAGGCGCCCTATCCGGAATCTCCACCGATTCGCTCGGCCCGGGCTCCCCTCCGAATCCTCCGTCCTTGCGGCAGAAGATAGTAAATATGTTGGTGAACAGCTTCTTTCCGTTGCTGTGGAATGTTTCAGCCTCAGCTACCACAAGGGCGCCTTTTCCCTGCCCCTTGTCATACATGTGGGTGATTGCTCCCTCAGTAGTGATCGTCCCCTCCGTGGGAATGGGATTGTGAAAGATGATGTCCTGCTCGCCGTGGAGTATGCCTGATAGATCAGCATCAGAGCTGATCCCCACCTGAGCGAGAAAGTCAAAGACGCTTGCTATGGAAAAACTCGGGATGACCTTGAGAGACCCTTCATAGCAATATTCGAGTTCATCAAAACCCGCGCCCACTCCAAGCGAGTACAAGACCACATCCTTCCAGGTGTAGTCACGCCTGATCGGCCCTATCTTCTTGCCGACCGCATCCAGGTTAAGAGCCATTGCTTCTCCTCCTTGACTTATTCTTGTTTATAAAAACAGGGAACTTTCCTGCGTCATCAATGAATTAAATTTACCTCTCCCCCTCGCCTTCATTCCCTCCCCCTCGACGGGGGAGGGCGGGGTGGGGGTGATTTTCATCTTTCGTTGTGCCCCTTTCAGGGCATGACCGTTTATATGAAAATGCCCCTTCTCTTTACCGTCGAGACGTCGGGATGCGCCGGCAGTATTCCCTCCCCCTTGACGGGGGAGGGCGGGGTGGGGGTGATTTTCATGTTTCGTTGTGCCCTATCCGGGCATGGCGGTTAGTTAAAAAAACAAGGTCTCCTATCCCGGTGCCGTGGCAGCCTCATCCGGCTGGGCTCCGAGCCCGCAAGGCTGCCTTCCCCGCAAAGGCCGGGACAAGAATAAATTTGAGCGTCTCCCTTACACGTACGACATATTCCTTCTTCTCCAGACCAAGCATTGGCCTGAAAAAGCCCTCTCCAGAAATGAAATTGTGGATGGTGTTCATTATGGCAAGCACCTGCATCCTTGCACTTGTTGAGATTCTGCTCTTGTCTTCAGATAGATTCATGGAACGGGCAACGTCTGAGATCAGCTCAGGGACATGTATATCGTGGCCGGTCGGGTGCCTTGTCTTGGTAAAGTAGCGGAAGAGAATGAGGTTGGAAATCTCGGGGTTATCGAAGAGATAATCAGTCATCATGTCAATGGATATCTCCATGCGCTCGGAAAGAGGCCTTCCGTGTATGACCTTCTCAACCTCGGAGAGCTTTAATTTCAGGTCCTCGTAGATGTCTCTTATGACCGCCTCGTAGAGATCGCCTTTTTCTCCCCAGTGGTAATAGAGGGTTGATATATCTATCTCCACGTCTTTGGCGATCATGCGGGTGGTGGTGCCGTGAAAACCGTATTGGCCGAAGAGCCTTCGGGCGGCCTTAAGTATCCTGGCCTTCATGGAATCAGGGGCCATGCGGGCCTTTTCAAGAGGTGTAGCCATCAGGACTCCATCGCTCGTTTCCATCAAATGATGGAGAAGAATACCGCAGAATGGCACCGCTTGTCAAGGCATTTGGACACTAGATAGTGTCCATCCGGAAATGAGATAGTTTCGTCGAGTTCAAGGCGGGCGATAATTTTAACCACAGGAATACATGGACGTATTTTGAGGATTAAAATTTGAGCCCAACGCCGAAATCGGTGAAAATAGCCATTTCCTGATGGACACTAGATAATTAACCAAAGATTATAGGTATCTTCTCAATAAATCGGAGGGACTGTTTCCCGGGGAATATTGTAGGTTTACCCCAAATTATTGTGATGTTACGATTCCAGATATAAGCGTATTGTCTTTTCCTTCGAACATCTCATATGCCACTGTGTTCAAATCCTCCATGAAGAGGTGCTCATCAGGTTTGGGCTCTATCCATTTAATGGATGCCAGCTCTTCCCTTGGAAAAGATTTCAACAGGTCATAGATGAGAAGCATATCAAGCCCTGCCTCTTTGGAGGAGGCTTCGCGGAAGATTTCGGCCCAGTTAAATCGCCTTATCTTTGCCAATGTCCATAAATCAACTACATCTTTGGCCTCTACCCTATACAAGGCAGAAACTTTGTTGGATAGAATATTACGCCAACTGTCCACATGGCCAATGGTTTCATCCCATTCGATATCGCCATAGTGGGGCGCGACATCATTAACAAAATCAATCTTCAGCGTGACCATCTCCTTTTCAGAAGTCTGACGTGAAATAAATATCTGGGCATAGTCGTCAAACCGCAGAACCCTGTCCGTAAGGATGGAGAAGGAACCGTGTCTGCTTTCCACTTCCAGTTCTGAGTAGAACGTTTCAATAAGTTTCGAAAAATCCGGGTCCCTGTTGACAAACAGGTCAAGGTCATCTGAGTACCGGACAGAGCTATAGTGCCTGCTTATTGCGGTACCACCTGTTAGATAGAAGGGAACGTTTATACGCCTCGCGATGGCAAGTATCCCATCCTGCAAAGGGTAAAGGCGTTCCTTGTAAAATTTTCCGTATTCGGTCATAGCGCTTTCTTTGCTCGGGGAATCGAAGCTTAGCGATCCGCTCCTCAGTCAAAAGCTGCGTCAAAAGTTCTTTCCCGACAAGCCCCAACACGTCGTGCCAGGGAAGCCTCTCCAATACCCTCAGGAGGATTTTGTCTTGATTGAAGGGCCCCTCCTTTTCCCGCAACCCCAGCAATACCTCCAGGAGCCGATCACCCTTGACATCATAGTCCCAGGCGATGGATTTAAGAACCTCTTCCTTTTCAGCAGCAGTCATCATTATTAGAGCACCGGTGAAAAAAATCAGGGCTTGCATCAAAGCAACTTTCGTAATTTACTGCCACAGTTGAGGAAACAAGTCAATGACCTATAGCGTAAGGCGGTATTACATTTTGAACCCGTTTCAATAAGATCACTAATTCAGAAGAATAAACAAAAGTGTCAACAGGCTATTGATATACTTATTTCCCTTGACACAGGCGGCCCCTCTGATAGGAATGTGGCCTTAATTGGGATAAAAAACCTGATAGAAGGAGACCCTTTATGTTTCAGACCCAACTTACACGAAAACTGGGCATAGAATACCCTATCGTGGGCGGGACCATGATGTGGATAAGCGATCCGGAATTTGTGGCCGCAATATCCAACGCGGGCGGGCTTGGCATCCTTGCCTCCGCCATGTATCAGACCAAAGAGGATTTTGCAAAGGCAGTGGACAGGCTCTTTGAGCTTACAAAGAAACCCTTTGCGGTAAACCTCAACCTCTTTCCCATGATGAGGCCCATAGACAACAGCGAGTACCTGGATGTGCTTGTCTCAAGAGGGGTCAAGATCGTTGAGACCTCAGGCCATTCAGCCCCCGAGGATCTTGTTGGCCGCTTCAAGCAGGCCGGCATGACCTGGATTCATAAGTGCGTGGGCGTGCGCTATGCCCTCAAGGTCCAGAGCATGGGAGCCGACATGGTTACGGTTGTGGGATATGAAAACGGAGGAGCTACCGGCACCCTCGATATAGGGACGCTGGTGCTGGTTCCGCGGGTGGTTGAAAGCCTCTCCATACCGGTCATAGGGGGCGGAGGGGTCACGGACGGGAGGAGTTTCCTCGCCCTTCTGGCGCTGGGGGCACAGGGCGTGATAATCGGAACAAGGCTCCTTACCACAAAGGAGGCCCCGATCCATGAAAACCTCAAGCAGGCCCTGGTCAACGCATCGGAACTAGACACCATGCTCATTATGCGTACAATTGGAGCGACGCACAGAGTCTGGGCCAACGCCGCGGCAAAAAAATGCGCAGAGCTTGAGCAGCAGAAGGCTGAGCTTCATGATATCCTGCAGGTGGTATCGGGTGAAAAGGCAAAAATTCTATATACAAAGGGGGAGCTTGACGCGGGGATCGTCTCATGCGGTCAGGGAGTGGGACTAGCCCACGACATCCCGACCTTGAAAGAGCTTTTTGACAGGATAATCTCTGAGGCAGCAGGGATTGCGCGAAGGATAGCCGATTCAACTAACCCCCATGCCTGAATGGGGCACAACGAAGGATGAAAATCACCCCCACCCCTCCCTCCCCCGTCGAGGGGGAGGGAATAATGCCGACATATCCCGACGCCTCGAAGGTAAAAGGGGAGGGGTAAAGGGAAGGGACATTTTCATATAAAAGTGAGGAGGAATTGCCATGAAAGAAGATACACCTTTCAAGGTTGAAAAAAGAGATCATATCGCCTGGGTTACACTCAACAGGCCTGAAAAAAGAAACACAATGGATTACGCCTTCTTTGAAGGAATAGACAAGATATTCAAGGAGCTGGGCATAGATCGGGATGTGCGCGTCATAGTTATCAAGGCCGAGGGAAAGAGCTTTACCGCAGGTCTTGATCTTGTTTCCATGGGCTCCATGCTACAGGGCGAAGGAGTGGGTTTTCGGGAGGACCTCAGAAAAGAGATACTCAGCTTCCAGGAGTGCCTCAACACCCTTGAGAGATGCCCAAAGCCTATAATCGCGGCCGTGCATGGCCACTGCATCGGAGGGGGAATTGATCTATTGTGCGTCTGCGACATAAGGATGGCAAGCCGCGAAGCCGTCTTTTCGGTTCGCGAGACAAGGGTTGCAATTGTAGCTGATCTCGGCACCCTTCAGAGGCTTCCGACCATCATAGGGCAGGGCTGGTTCAGGGACCTTGCCCTCACGGGAAGAGATTTTACAGCGGAGGAGGCACTCAAGATGGGATTTATAACCAGATTGGCCGACAGCAGGGACGCGCTGCTTTCACAGGCTGCCGGCCTGGCCGAGGAGATCGCGGCCCTGCCTCCCACAACGGTTCAGGGCGTAAAGGATGTGATTAATTACAGCAGGGATAACGGCATCCATGCGGGTCTTTCCTATGTGGCCCAGAAAAACGCGGCCATGCTCCCCTCGAAGGATCTTATGGAGGCATTCACGGCCTTTATGGAGAAAAGAAAACCGGTATTTACAGGAGAATAGAGCTTGCTTACCTTGATCGAGATTGTCTCTTGATTCAGGGCAGGGCCTCCATCATATCGCTTAGCTCGGTCACAGGCCGCTTGCAGGAATAACCGCTGCAGATATAGGCCGTGGGCTTTCCCTCTATGGCATTATATCCGCGGACAAACTCAATAACCGCATCAATAGCGGGGCTTTCTTCATCCGAGGGCCTAAAGACCAGAACCCTGTTCGGGATGAACCTCTTTCTTACGGATTTAAGCATATCAATCGTCCCAAGATCGCCCTTCTTCCCGACTATAACTATCTCATGGGAGGGCCCAAGGGCGAAATTTAGCCCGCAGAGAAACTGCGTGTATCCTGAGGGCACCTGCGCAACCTGTCCTGAAAAGGTTTTTATAATGCCTGCTGCTCCATCCTCGTATTCCGCTTTTCCCGTAAGCCTTGAAAGTCTGAGCATGTTCATCAGTGCTACAGAGTTCCCCGCAGGTGTCGCTCCATCATAGATCTCCTTCTTCCTCAAAATCAGATCCCTTGCGTCATCGGGAGCGAAATAAAAACCTTTACCCGACTGATCCTCGAAATGCCTTAACATGTCCTGCGACAGCTCAATCGCGGCTGTGAGATACCGAGGGTCAAATCCTGCTTCGTACAGCTCCAGGAGCCCCCACTGCAGGAAGGCGTAATCATCCAGATTGGCATCAATATCAGCATCCCCGTCACGAAAGCGATGAAGAAGCCTTCCGTCTTTTCTTTTCATTTTCTTGAGCAGGAAATCCGCGGCCTCCCTTGCAGCCTTCCCGCAGGCCTCATCGCCCAGCACCTGTGCCCCTAGCGCCATGGCCGCTATCATCAGTCCGTTCCAGTCTGTCAGGACCTTGTCGTCCTTGTGAGGATGTACCCTCTTTTCGCGGATAGCAAAGAGCCTTTCCCTGATAACCTCCATCCGCCGGACAATATCCCCCATGCCAGGCTCTCCGGCATTATCCGAGACCGGTTTGGAAAGATGCAGGATATTGGCCCCCTTATCCGTTCCGGTAGCCTCATCGGTGAAATTACCCTCCTCTTTGCAGTTAAAGACCTTCATTGCAAGCCGGGCCTCCTCACCTGAGAGGGCATCCATTATCTCCGCGGCCTTCCATACATAGAACTTCCCCTCAACACCTTCGCTGTCGGCGTCTTCAGCAGAGAAAAACCCCCCCTCAGGAGACCTCATGTCCCTAAGGACATAGGTAAATATCTCCCTTGCCGTATCCGCGTAGAAGTCGTCTTTTGTCGCCTGATATGCCTCGATATATACGATTGCGAGCAACGCCTGATCGTAGAGCATCTTTTCAAAGTGGGGAACAAGCCACCTCTTGTCTGTTGAGTACCTGTGAAAACCGTATCCCAGATGATCGAAGATTCCCCCCTGCCGCATCTCCTTCAGGGTCTTCTCAACCATCATAAGCGCCTGGGACGTGCCGGTCCTCTTCCAGTACCTGAGAAGAAAGTTCAAATTGTGGGGAGTAGGGAATTTGGGTGAGTCTCCAAATCCGCCCCAGCTCGCGTCGAATCGTCCCTGCAGTTCATTGTAGGCCGCGTCAAGAACAGCACCGTCAAGGGTCTGCGCCTTCTCTGCCTTTTCAAGGCCCAAGAGTGCCTGCATGATACCCGCTACGTTCTTTAGGACATCCTCTCTCCTTTCCCTCCACACCTGGCTGATCCTTGGAACAAGGTCCATCATGCCCATCCGGCCGTAACGATTGTCCTTGGGAATATAGGTAGCGGCAAAGAAGGGTTCCTTCTCAGGAGTCATGATGATGGTCAGGGGCCAGCCTCCGCTTCCTGTCATCATGTTGCAAACGGTCATGTAGATATGGTCAAGGTCGGGCCTTTCCTCTCGGTCAACCTTAATGGACACAAAGGCCTCATTCATCAGGGCTGCCACCTCCGGATCTTCAAAGGACTCCTTTTCCATTACATGACACCAGTGGCATGTGGAATAACCTATGGATAGAAAGATTGGCTTATCCTCGGCTCTTGCCTTTTCAAAGGCGTCATCACGCCAGGCATACCAGTCAACGGGATTATGCGCATGCTGAAGCAGATACGGGCTCTTTTCGTTTATCAGTCTGTTTGACTTGCCTTCAGCCTTCTGATTGTCTAAATTGTTGCTCATAACTATCCCTTTCAGCACATTATTTTTGACAGATTTCAGGGAAAAGGATAATCACTTATCATCAAGATACAACTTGTGAATCGCCGCTCTAAGGTATATTTGTATGTATTGTTGAGCCCGGGATATCGGAGAGCATGACACAGGATTGCGGCGCAGATCTGGTTTTGCACAATGATAATATTTTTTATGGAGATACGCTCATTCCGGAGTGTGACGACATCAAGTCTTTCACACCTGGATTCCGGATCGCGTCAGGAATGACTTAGGGCATTTTAATCCTTCTTTGTGCCCCAAAAGGGCATGAGGGTTAGAGACAGGAGGAAGCATGATAACCGTTCTATCTGAGCTGAAAAAGGAAAGAGATATGGTTGACTCCATTGATTGGGAGATGACGCCTGAGAACGCCGTAAGGGTCTATCTGGAATGGGGCAATATATATGCGAGAGGAGACAGATCGGTAGTTCGCTCCAAAGATGATAACACGGTCTATTTCGTCGTCAACTGCTGGAGCAGGCCTTTTTACATCTACCTTCTCAAGAGGAATTCCCAGGAGGCCATCGAGCTTGCCAGGTTTGATCTGCCTGAGAGATTTGAAAAGCCGGTGTGCGCCCTAAAGGGCGTTTACCCCCTTGATGATGACCTAAAGGCCTGGCTCAAAAAAGAGCTGGATGTCGCTTAGGAGGCGCTCAAGAAATCAAGACCACGCTTCAACGACAGATGATGAAGGGTGGCGAGTCAGACTAACTTTCTATGAAGCCATCAGGATTCAGGGCCTACAGGAAGAAATGACGTATCAACAAGGTGTCTTTCGGGCCTCTGGGGATCTATGAAAACCGGGATATCCTTTCCTTTCGCAAAATCAGTCGGATCCCAAGGGATGGGTTTGCTTTGAAAGATATATTCCCTGCCGCTGACGGGGTCATTCCACATCGCACGGACTACATGATAGATTCCTCCCCTCATAGTTCTGATATGTGTTGCAGGGACTACGGAGTGAAACCTGGCTGTTACGATCTGTCCGCTCTGCCTCAGCCAGGCTTCGATCCTCTTTCTCCGCAAGGAAAAGCCAATAAAGGAACCCCCTATTAGAAAAAAAACAGCCCCAATGCCTCCCAGGATCATGACCGGAAACCAGAGGGAAAATACTCCAGCTATTGTAGCATCTTCAGGATTTAAGGAATCGTACAATACGCGAACCTTCTCCCCCTTTCGGTAAGATGGCGGCCTGCTGCCAATTGAGGAAGAAAATGTTACGGTCTTTCCATCGTTGGCTCTGAAGCTCACCACTGGATGATAAACTGATTCCCTGCGCTCAAGTTCCACAACGCTACCTTCAGCGACCAAGGCCCTTTCGATGAATCGCTCCGTGTGCCGATAAACAATAGCCCCGGCAGCAAGAAGTCCAATGGCAACAAGGGTGAAGACCCATCCAATGATCTTGAATCCTGACTCATAACTGCCCATCGAGATGTAATGACTCCCCCACGAATGGCCAGAACCTGACAGCCTCTAGCGGTTCCTTTATTGGCGTGAACTTCCGCGCTCCGCTCTTTATTGCCATAATATCATTTTTGCCAGCGGAGGCTACTAATTCTTATACCAGCAGCCATGCGCGAATAGGCACAACGAAAGATGAAAATCACCCCCACCCCTCCCTCCCCCGTCGAGGGGGAAGGAAAAATGCCGCACCTCAGATGCGTTTTGCTCATCCATCGCCTGCCTCTGCGTTGCTCCGCACACAAACCACTGCGGCGTGCTTACATGTAAGCCTCGCTCATCGAGATTTCACAGGCTTTGCATTTGAGCATTTTTCTCCAGTCTAAAAAACAATGTTCTTTCAACACGCTTTGACCGCTTAACAGGAAGCGATCTCAGGCTTTAGAGCATTTAATAATATCATCTCAATAATTGGGGGGATGGCCATGCGCAGATCAAGACATGCAGACCAGCAATCAGCTTGTGTAGGTGCGCCGTCATTCGCAGGGCTCACGGCGCACGGTTCCCGTGCGGCTGAAGCCGCACCTGCCCTGGATTTTTGATGTCATACATTTAATATCATTTGACATAAAGCCCAAGGCGCATCATATTTAACAAACTATAGCTCATGCCCTGAAAGGGACACAACGAAAGATGAAAATCACCCCCACCCCTCCCTCCCCCGTCGAGGGGGAGGAATAAAGGCAAGGGGCATTTTCATATAAAGGAGATGGCGTTATGGACGCAGATAAGATTTTGACTGGAAGACGGGTTCTTATTGTGGATGACGAGCAGGACGTGCTGGATACCCTCGTTGGGCTTCTCGACATGTGCAAACTTGACACCGCGGCCTCCTTTGATCAGGCAAAGACCCTCATGGAGTCCAACGACTATGATCTTGCCGTGCTTGACATAATGGGAGTCAGGGGATTTGATCTTCTCCAGGTCGCTAAGAAGAGAAACATTCCCGCCCTGATGCTGACCGCCCACTCTCTTACAAGCGAAAGCCTCAAAAAATCCGCAGAAGATGGCGCAGCCTACTTTGCCCCTAAGGACAAGATGAGCGATATAGCCATTTTCGCAGCAGACGTAATTGAATCAAAAGATAAAAAAAAGAGCCCGTGGATAAGGGTCTTTGATCGCCTCGGAGGGTTCTACGACAGGAAATTCGGTGGAACCGACTGGCGGGAAAAGGAAAAAAAGTTCTGGGAAGAAAAGACCAAGACCCTCTGGTAGCCAAGCCTCAGTCATTCATACTAACCCCCATGCCCGAATGGGGCACAACGAAGCATGAAAATCACCCCCACCCCTCCCTCCCCCGTCAAGGGGGAGGGAATAATGCCGTTGCACCCCGACGTTTCTACGGTAAAGGAAAGGGGCATTTTCATATAAACCGCCATGCCCGAATAGGGCACAACGAAAGAATGCTCCCAGGCGCACTCATTCCGGCATAGGCCGGAATCCAGGTTACAGGGACTCGATAGCTGCTCCCGGATCGGGGTTCGGGACAGGCTACGCAGCTATGACTATCCATTTTTATATAAATTGAGGGGTCCCTGCGGCTTCATGAGCAACGGAACCCCCATTGTATTATCTACAGCATTGCGAAAGGGTCTCCTGGGATCTCCTCCGTTGCCAGGCCCCGTAGAGAGACCCCCGCTACCGGCCGCACTCCTGTAAACACTCCTCCTAAAGCGGAATGTTGCCGTGCCGTCGCTCTGGGATGTCGGTCTTCTTGTCCTTGAGCATCATGAGTGCCTTCACAAGGCTTGCCCTGGTAAACTCCGGGAAAATGATGTGATCTATAAAGCCTACCTCGGCGGCCTTGAAGGGGCTTGCAAAGTTGTTTCTGTAATCATCCACAAGCTTCAGCCTCGTGGCTTCCGGGTCCTGTGATTCGGCAATCTCCTTTCTGAATATTATGTTGGCCGCTCCATCCGGACCCATGACCGCTATCTCAGCACTCGGATAAGCGTAGTTTATGTCGGCAGCAAGGTGCTTACCCGACATCGCGATGTAGGCCCCTCCATAAGCCTTGCGAGTTATCACGGTTATTTTGGGGACGGTCGCCTCCGAATAGGCATAGAGTATCTTGGCACCGTGTTTTATGATTCCGCCGTATTCCTGATTGACGCCGGGAAGATATCCAGGCACATCCACAAACGTTATTAGCGGTATATTGAAAGCGTCGCAGAGCCTGACAAAGCGGGCGCATTTTACTGAGGCGTTTATATCGAGGCACCCTGCCAGGAACCTTGGCTGATTGGCTATGATACCCACGGAAAGACCGTTTAAGCGCCCGAATCCCACTATCATGTTCTGAGCGAAGTGCTTGTGGACCTCCAGGAATTCGCCTCCGTCCAGGACTGAGAGGATAATCTTTTTCATGTCATAGGGCTTCTTGGGATTTGAGGGAACCACTTCATTAAGAGAAGCGTCGGAGCGATAGGGATCATCAAAACAGGGAATCTCCGGAGGCTTTTCGCGGTAGTTCCGGGGAAGATAGCTAAGTATCTGCCTCACCCTGTCAAGGGCCTCCTGATCGGAGTTCTCGGCAAAGTGGGCAACCCCGCTCTTGGTGTTGTGGGCCATGGCCCCTCCGAGGGCCTCTGCGGTAACTTCTTCGGCCGTCACCGATTTTATGACATCAGGCCCTGTTATGAACATGTGGCTTGTCTTTTTCACCATGACAATAAGGTCAGTGAGGGCAGGAGAATAGACCGCGCCTCCGGCGCTCGGTCCCATTATAACGGAGATCTGCGGTATGACTCCGGAACTCCAGACGTTGCGCTTGAATATCTCGCCATAACCGGCAAGGCTCATTACCCCTTCCTGTATCCTCGCCCCTCCGGAGTCGTTCAAACCTACAATGGGGCAGCCGCTCTTAAGGGCAAGGTCCATGACCTTACATATCTTCTCGCCCACCGCGCCGCTCAAAGATCCGCCAAAAACCGTAAAATCCTGGGCGAATACGAAGGTGGTTCTTCCGTTTATCCTGCCGTATCCTGTTACAACTCCGTCTCCGGCGGTCTTTTGTTTCTCCATCCCGAAATCATGACAGCGATGCACCACGAAACGGTCTATCTCCTCAAAACTGCCCTCGTCAAAGAGATGGGCGACCCTCTCCCTCGCCGTCATCTTCCCTTTGGCGTGCTGTGCCTCAATTCTCTTTGGGCCTCCACCCATCTCGGCCTCTTTGTTCCTTCTCTCAAGTTCCTTTATCTTATCATCAATCTCCATAAGGCTCTCTCTCCTGCCCAGTAAGTTAAATCCTCAGCCATTTTAGCCGCATATAAAACATTGCCGAGGTTGCTATTGTCAAGATTAATCTGAGCAACGCCGGACGAAGCATTTTCCATACAATGGATAGAATGGCTATTCCTTTGACACCCAAAGAGGACTTTGAATATACTGCCATTCAGGTAACTACTTAGTGTCCATCCGTAAATGGCTATTTTCACCGATTTCGGCGTTGGGCTCAAATTTTAATCCTCGAAATACGTCAATGTATTCCTGTGGTTAAAATTATCGCCCGCCTTGAACTCGACGAAACTATCTCATTTCCGGATGGACACTAGCTAGCGTCCATCCGGAAAAGGTAATTTACTGATAAAAATGAAAAAAAGCGCATTTTAAGGTGGACAATTTCGATGTT
>MNYJ01000069.1 GCA_001874005.1 Desulfobacteraceae bacterium CG2_30_51_40 | reverse complement strand
GAACGATTTAGCAGGTTAGCACATTCACTCTGGGATTGTAAGTACCATGTAGTGTGGATACCGAAGTATAGGCGAAAAGAACTATACTGAGCAAAGAGAAAGATAGTGGTGGATACGATTAAGCAATGGGCGCGGATCAAAGGGATAGAGATCATAGAAGGACACGCGATGCCGGATCATATCCATCTATGCCTGTCGATACCGCCGAAGTATTCAGTGGCACAAACGATAGGGCGTAAGCGTATGACCTACCCATCTTTTATAGCACCCCAATAAGTGGTAATGCCACTGCTCGTAAGCTTAATCACATCCATTGATAAGGCGGAGGCAAGTGGCAATATGAAAAGAGAAGACAAGAGTGGTTTGTGGCAAGAAGCAATTAAGAGACAGGAGCGAAGCGGGCTTAAGGTATCTGCGTTCTGCTTGAGGGAAGGCCTCAAGCTGCGGTGTTTCTATTACTGGAGAAGGAAGCTCCGTTCGGTATCCTCCCCCGGGGTTAATCTATGCAACCCTGTGTCATCCATTAGTCCAACCGGCGGTTTTATCGAGATAGCCTCATCAGGAAGCGGAGTCAGGGTAGTTATAGGAGAAAGAGTCATCCTTGAGATAGACAGGGGCTTTGACCCAGCTACCCTTACAAGCGCCATATATTTCCTTTTTAGGTAGAAGACAGATGCTCGCGCTAACGGGAAACAGCAGGATTTATCTTTACAGAATGAGATGCGATCTAAGGAAATCCTTTGACGGTCTTTGCGGCATCATCCGGGATCATTTCAGAGAAGACCCCCTTTCCGGTTCCCTGTTTGTCTTTGTTAACAAGAGAGAAAACATGGTGAAGCTTCTCTACTGGGATAGAGACGGCCTTGCCATCTGGTTCAAGAGATTGGAGATGGGAAGATTTAAGATTCCTAAAGGTGATGATTAGCCCGCAGTTGATCGGGGCCTTTGTCGCTAACAAGCGGAGATGCCTACTTAGGTTGCGAGATCATGGCCCTTTTGGAGGCAAATCCAGAAACCATTTCGTTAACATCCTCCCCGGCCTAAAGGCCGGGGAGGATGCCAGCTTAACCTCTGTCAAGTTTCAGGGGGAATTAAAGTCACCATGTGGCGATGCCTTCTCGAAGATTTCAGGGTCTTAGATCAGTGTTGACATTATCCATGATGTAGTTATTATTGTAGCTACAATGCAATTCGAATGGGACGAAAACAAGAACAGCAAAAATATTCGAAAGCATGGTCTTGACTTTGCCGACACGTGGCAGGTCTTCCAAAATCCGCTCCTTGTGAAAGTAGACGACCGTGTGGATTATGGGGAAGATCGCTGGACAGGTGTTGGCATGATGGCCAACGGGATCGTCATCGTTCTTGTTTGTTCAGAAAGAGAACCGGAAACAATCCGCATCATTTCATTGAGGAAGGCAACAAAAAGTGAGCGCAACAAATATGAAAAAGCAATCAAAGACCGACTGGGCAAAGATTGAGGCCCTGAAAGAAAAGGACATCGACTTTTCTGACTCTCCTGAGCTTGATGATGACTTCTTCGCAGGAGCGACCCTCTGGCCCGGCAAGAAGAAACAGATCACCCTCCGCCTTGATCCTGACGTAGTGGATTTTTTCAAAAAAATGGGTCGGGGCTACCAGAGTAGCATCAACGTCGCACTCCGCAGATATATAGAGGCGCAGCAGCGCTATCAGAAAAGCAGTTGATTATCCACCGGGCCGTAAGCTTTTCCCTTCAAAAACGTAAGAAAAGTCGCGTTTTTGAATGGTCAAGAATTGATGGCAAGTTGTTGAATTAGCATAGATAATTTTCTATGGATGAAATCATAGGCTTCTTCGATTTGTGAGGGATGCGCAGCCAGTTGGAGGAGATCAGTTTTCATGGTCTTTGAAATCATTGGATTTTTGAAGAAGCTAAAGGAATTCTTCACGGGCAGTGTCCTTTCTACATACATACACAAGCTGGGCGTAGGGCAAGGGGATAGAGGTGCACCATGATGGCAAAGGAAAGGCATGACCTTTCCAAATTATATCCGGGATTTGCCCCGGCTAAACTCAACCATCGCACCTCTATCCCCTTATCCCACGCCACTTTCGGAACTTTAGTTTGCTAAATTGTAGATGAGAAAGGCAACCCGACCGCGGTTATCCTTCCAATAAAAGACTACAAGAAGATTCTTTCCGCCCTTGAAGAAGTAAATGATCGCAAAGAAACCCATGCTCTCGCTCAGTCGGCTGAATTGAAGAAATTGGTCAAGAGGGGACTGGCTGATATCGAAGCGGGGAGAACGAAGCCATGGAAGGAAGCCTGGGATGACCTATGATGTTCGTCTAACGGATACCTTCGAGAAAGCGATCAAGGCTCTGAAAAAGAAGTATCCTCACGTCAAGGATGATCTTCTTAGTCACGTAAGGCAGTTAGAGGAAGGCCCATCTGCTGGTGATCCCATACCGGGCTGGAACAAAGAGGTGTGGAAAGTAAGGGTCGCCAGCTCTGATATCAAAAAGGGAAAACGAGGCGGCGGGAGAGGAGGGAGCCTTCGAGTTTGTAGAGGCGGACCATGGTCTTGAGGTGTTCGGCGATGAATTTGATTTCTCTGATCCTGCTCAAGAGAAGGTCCCTCTGGGCCTGCGAAAGAAGAAATGCTGTTGATCTGCCGACCCTGAGCTTTTCGGTCTCGATGCGGAGTTTCTCCTCCTGGAGCCTGCGGCTTGCCGCTCCGGCAAGTATCTGCTCCCTTGTCCTTGTGGCCTCTATGTAGGCCGATCGCACCTCAAGCTCTATGAGCTGCTCGAGATTTGAGACGGCCTCAACCGACTGATCCTTTGTGAGTAGCGATCTTCTGTGCTCCGCCTCAGCCTTTTTGTTACCAAAGGGATAGCTTATGGATATGCCGGCGGAAAGGTCAAAGTACTTGTCAGCAATATTTCCAAATGATCCCCCGAAGGAATCGGAATATCCAGTCTTTCCAAGGGCAATAAAAAAATCCATCTTGGGTAGAAGACCGTTTCTGGTTCTCACGATCTCAAGATTATCAGCCTCCAGCCCGAGCCTTGCCTGCCGGAGGTCGGGTCTGTGCTTCAGGGCCACAGAGACATGAGTGTCAACAGGGTCAAGTACGGCTTCTGCGGGTAGCCGGGGCGCATCCCTAAGCGCTACCTTCCTCTCCCAGATGCCGGCCCCCGGGGGATTCATCAGCCTCAGGAGCTTGAGTCTTGCCGTATCGGCCCTTCCTTTTGCCTCGATAAGGCCCTGCCTCTGCTCTGCGATCTCAGCCTCGGCCGCGATGGTCTCCGTCTCGGCGAGTCTTCCAACGGCTATAAGCTCTTGAATTTCTTGTAACTGCTCCACTGCGACAAGAAGGGACTTTTCAAAGATCTCGATTTCCTGCAAGGCCAGGGCATAGTCCCAGTAAGTCTCTTCGACCTCCGCTATGAGCGCCTCGGCAAACCCGCTAAACTCCTGTTCGGTAATGCTTGTGGCAAGGCGGGCCTGCCTCAGTCTTACCAGATTGACCTCGGTGCCGGCACCCCTCAAGAGCGCCTGTGTCACGGAAAGACCTGCGCGGGATGCGTACTGATCGCTATAGAGATCCGACCAGTTCCTCTCGGTAGAAACACCCAATTCCACGGTTGTGCCGGTGGAATAGAATTTGGATATACCTGCGCCCGCGGTGATGAGATCTTCGGTATCTTCCTGAAGGCCTGTCGAACTTCTTGATCTTACCAACTGGTTTTGTCTCGCGTAGCCTGCGGATGTGCTCAGCTCCGGATCAAAGGCGGCCTCTTGCTCTTCTTCAAATGTGATCTGAATGGGGGTTATGTATTTTTCAACCTTTATTGAGCGGTTGTTTGAAATGGAAAGCATGATTGCTTCCTGAACGCTTATTTCCAGGGACGTTGCCGCTTCAGCCGGGGTTTCCGGCTTTATACCCCTTCCATCTTTCCCGGATGCCTCAGTGTACACGCCTTTTCCGGCCCCTCGATTTC
>MNYJ01000042.1:709-4470 GCA_001874005.1 Desulfobacteraceae bacterium CG2_30_51_40 | reverse complement strand
TTCAAGGGCAGACCTTGCTATCTGTCCCGGAAGCGCGTTTCCTATATAGACAACCTCCATGCCGGCATCTCTTAACTGCCTCGCAACCGTTATTACGCCTCTATTATGAACATCCAAGCCTAATTTGGCCAAAATTACTTTAATGCGTCTTTTCATTTTATGATAATCCCTCCATAATGGCACTGAACGGGCTGCTACCTGTCAAGGCCCCTGCCGGACCAGGGAATTGATGCCGCCATCTACCACATCGAAGGCGGTTTCCAGACACCGAATGCCTCTTTGAAGACCTTGAAAAGCTCTCCCTCGGTGCACCGCGCCCTGGCGCAATCCAAAGTGAAAGGAAAGATGTTTTTTCCCTTTCTGCACGCATCAGCCAAGGCCTTGAGGGCGGCTTCAACACTATTGTTGTCCCGCCTGAGTCTCAATTCCTCCAGACGTTTTTTCTGCTTCAGCTCGACGCCCTCGGGGTATCTGAATACGTTTATGGGAGGGGGCTCCACCTGAGATCTGTAGGCGTTGTACCCCACAATCTTCAATTGGCCTTCTTCTATCTTCCTCTGCTGATCTGTAAAATATCCGGTTATGCGCTTGTGGATCTCTCCCTTCTCCACAGATGCCACATAGCCTCCGGCCCTTTCGATCTCATCAATCTCATCGAGTATTCTCTTTTCAAGCTCTCCTGTCAGGGCCTCGATATAAAAAGAGCCGCCGAGCGGATCAACCACGTCGGTTATGCCTGTCTCGGACTGGAGTATCTGCTGAGTTCTAAGAGAGAGAAGTGCCGCCTCTTCGGTTGGAACCGAATAGGCCTCATCATAGGAGTCAACGTGAAGGGACTGCGCACCTCCAAGAACAGCGGCCAATGCCTGATAGGCTGCCCTTATTATGTTGTTGAGCGGTTCCTGCTGAACCAGGGTAACCCCTGATGTCTGGGCGTGGCATCGCATCCAGCATGATCTGGGGTTCCTGGCTTTGAATCGGTACTTCATGATCTTGTACCACAGCCTCCTCACGGCCCTGAGTCTTGCTATCTCCTCAAAGAAGTCGCTGGCCGGAGACCAGAAGAATGCAAGCCTGTCCGCGACGGAATCCACATCATGTCCCCTGCCTGTAAGCTCTTCCAGAGTTTCCATCCCGTTAACAACAGCGACGGCCATCTCTGTTACCGCAGATGTTCCGAACTCTCTAAGGTTGTATCCGTTGAGGGTTATGAAGTTCCATTTAGGGACGTTGGTTCTTATGAACTCTATGTTGTCGCACTGGATCCTGAAGCAGTCCCTGGGAGGTATGTATTCAGGGCCGCTTCTGACAATCTCTTCAAGGGTCATGTCGTTTTGGACGCTTCCCCTCAGTTTGTTCCACGGAATGCCTCTTTCTTCGGCCATCACAAGAAACATGGGGAAGAGGATCGCCGTGTTGGATGGATAATGAGTGACTATGGAAACCGTCACCTCTTCAAGAGCTATATCCCTGAAAAGAATAGCCACATCCTCCACGGAATCTATGCAGACCCCGGACATGCCGACCTGTCCTTCGGACATCGGGTCATCAGAGTCATACATCTGGATGGTGGGTAGATCAAAAAGGACATTAAGGCCGGTTGCCCCGTGATCGAGCATGAACTTCATCCTGGCGTTTGTGTCCTCCGGAGATCCAAAACCGGTCAACTGCCGCATCGTGAAATCCTTGCCGCGATACATATTGGCGTGGATTCCCCTGGTGAAAGGCTCCTGTCCGGGGTACCCCAGGTCCAGCCCGTAATCCATATCCATGTTGGAAAGGGGTGTGTATAACATCTCCCTTGGGATGTCGGAGCCAAGGATGGTACATGGCGTCTTTTGCCACGCGGCTCTATCGGCATCCTTTACTGAGGATTTCATCCAGTCATCAAACCGTTTCTTCATTATTGAGAGGGCCTCAGGATTGTAAAGCGGAACCCTCGGTGATTCAGGAAGGTTTTCCTTTAGTATTTCACGGGTTGTTCTGTCTCGATGCTTGTTACTCATCGCTTTCTTACCTCATGAATGAAATTATTTCTCAAATATCTTACCAGTTTCTTGGTATCAGCTCAACAATTGGCGGGATGACTTTGCGCAGCCTAGGAATCAGCTTCTGTAGGTGCGCCTTCAGGCGCAGGGTGCATGGTTCCCATGGGGCTGAAGCCGCACCTACCCCGAATTTTTGAGCTGATACGTTTCTTGCGCAAATAACTCAACGCAAATATCCATTCAGGCCGGAATTCCTTCTCCCATGAGGCTGCCGGTCGCAGAAAACATTAGAGTTCATCGCACCAAGCCCGCCTTACTGTCTGGGACTGTCAGTCATTTGTCCTTTTAAGGCGTTCGGACTCAAGTTTATCCCACTTGCTTAAGGCTTGCTTCTCAGGTATTCCGGCAAGGCCGGAAAGGAAGTCGGGGGAGAAGGCGTCCCGCGTTACCGTAACGTCAAGAAGGGCCGGGGCATTTTCTAACCCCCGCTGTATGGCATCCGGCAGCTCATCCGGATTAACTACCCTTTCACCGCAAACCCCCAGAGACCGGGCTAAAGCAGCATAATCACATCCCTCCAGTTCAGTCCCGAAAATGCGCGCACCGTAGTTTTCAATCTGATCATTTCTCTCTATGTTCCATGCTGAGTTATTGGCGACCACAAAAATGACCTTTGCTCCGTGGCGCCTGCACGAATCAAGCTCTATCGCATTGAAACCAAAAGACCCGTCTCCGCTGACCACGGCCACCTGCCTTCCTGGAAACGCGAGGGCTGCCGCAATACCGTAAGGCACTCCCACGCCAAGGCACCCGAACGGCCCGCAGTCAAGGTATGCCGTGCCGCTCATCGCCACACGCGCAAAGGAAAGCAGATCCCCTCCATCCGCAACAACGACAGCATCACTATTCAAGTTCTCCTTGAGGCAGGAAAGAAGACGATAAGGGTGCATATAACCGTCTCTCCCCGGTGGGACAGCACTCATGCTGCGAGCCAGTTTCTCCCTGCGCTCCCGGTCTTCCACGCGCATGAATTCAACCCAGGTGTGATCTGTCGCTGGATTCATCTCCAAGGCGGCTTCGCACAATGCGGTCAGAACCTCGGCTGCCGATCCGGCAACTTCTATGTCAGCCCTCCTTGAATCCCGCAGCTCCAGCGGTGTAGTACCGGTCCTGATGAAAAGCGAGTTTGGAAAAACCGCAGCCGAACCGTATCCAAGCTGAAAGTCGAGACTGCGTCCAACCGTCATCACGACATCAGCTTCATTCATTGCTCTTGCCCGCATCGCAGGCATCAGGGAGGGATGGTCTTCCGGTACCAGGCCCCTGCTTTCGGCGGTATCCAGGTAAACACAATCCAGAGCGTTCAGCAGTCTGATAATCTGCTCCCCTGCCCCTCGCGCTCCTCGTCCCGCGATTATGAGAGGGCGCCTGCTTCCCCACAGAGCATTGACAGCAGCCTCCACATCGGCCTGCAAAGGAGGAAAGACAAGTGGTCCGCGAGGTTTGAAGCGAACATTTTCAATAAATGCCTCCGGTACCTCTTCGCGCAGAAGATCTGTCGGAAAGTCAATGAATGCCGGCCCCGGTTCCTGAAAGTGTCCCTCCGCGCAAGCCATTGCCTCATCCAGCTCCCGCAAGACATGCTCTGCCCTCCAGACGGTCCTCGCATATCTAGTAACAGGCCTCACTATGTCCACATGCGGGACGGACTGGAGCGCGGGCATATACTGTTGAGGTCTTGGAGGAACACCTGAAATTATAAGCAGGGGAACC
>MNYJ01000042.1:0-702 GCA_001874005.1 Desulfobacteraceae bacterium CG2_30_51_40 | reverse complement strand
CGGCACACATGGGCATTTGCTATTCCCGTCAGTGAATTGGTCATCCCAGGGCCTGCCGTTACCATTGCAACACCGGGGGATCCTGTCAGTTCCCTGTGTGCCTGGGCCATGTGCACTGCGGCACGCTCGTCCCTAACGTCTATTATCCTTATCCCCAGTTCCCGCAACTGATCCCAGATCGGAAGAATATGACCTCCGCACAAGCTGAAAACACGGTCAACCCCCCTTCTAAAAAGGAACTCCGCGATCAGACCGGCCACCTGCCTCATCATTTCCCTCCTTTATTGCGCTGAGATGTACCTGGCGCAGTTTCGAATCTCGCACGCCCCGCCCGCCTATCTACACAGGAGGAAAATCCGTGATCAGATGAAGGGTTAAGGAGAATCAAATTCTGCCGCTCCAGCTAATTCAGGATGTTTTCTTTCCAGGTTTTATAAGTTCCCGGGAAAGGCGAACCGCTGCTTCCTGTCTATCTCCAAATCCTTCAAAAATGATTATAACAGGTTGGAGCCTATAGTCAAACGCTCGGCAGGTTTGAGGGATTTGCGTTGCGCCATTTTTTGCCAGGCTCGGCAGTCAACCGGGGCGGCGGAGGAATGCGGGGGCAGGCCCTTATAGCACGACATGGCGGCAAAATATGAGTTTAAGGACTGAGTTGCCCCAAACAGTTAACAATTGCGCATAGTAATCCCCTTAAGCCAA
>MNYJ01000109.1 GCA_001874005.1 Desulfobacteraceae bacterium CG2_30_51_40 | reverse complement strand
GGGCTTTGCCAGGATCATCTTCAGGCACATGATGCCCAACGCCCTAGCACCGGTGCTGGTTTCAACAACAATCGGCATAGCCTCGGCCATATTGACAGAGGCGGGATTGAGCTTTCTGGGCTTCGGCGTTCCACCGCCCTACGCCACATGGGGTAACATACTGTCGGACGGCAAGAGATTTATATTCGATGCGCCATGGCTCACCTTCATCCCGGGGCTTGCCATACTCATTGTGGTTCTGTCCTTTAACCTCTTCGGCGAAGGCATTAAGGACGCGCTCAATCCGCGCCTGAAGGAAAGAGGCTGAAACTGTAATGGGGGATTCTAATACATTGTTGAATGTGGCAGGACTTACCGTATGGTTCCAGGCAGATGGAGAGAGGTCCTGGGCGGTAAACGGGGCGTCTTTTTCCGTGGGCCGCGGTGAAACTGTCTGCATTGTGGGCGAATCAGGGTGTGGAAAGACCGTGTCGGCCCTCTCCATAATGGGGCTTGTGAAGACCCCTCCAGGTAGAATCGCTGCGGGAAAAATCATGTTCGAGGGAAAAAACCTTCTCTCCCTGAACGACGCTGAGATGCAGCAGATAAGAGGAAGGCGTATAGCCATGGTCTTTCAGGAGCCGCTTGCGTCGCTCAACCCGGTCTTCACTATCGGAGACCAAATCTCGGAAGCAATAACGGTGCATGAAAAACTTGCTCCGGAAGCCCTGCGCGCAAGGGTTCTGGAACTCCTCCGGGCGGTCGGGATTCCATCTCCTGATGAACGCCTCGGGAGTTATCCTCACCAACTGAGCGGAGGCCAGAGGCAGAGGGTCATGATCGCAATGGCCCTTGCGTGTGAACCGGATCTCATAATCGCCGATGAGCCGACTACGGCTTTGGATGTGACCATACAGGCCCAGATACTGAACCTTCTTAAATCAATCAAGGAAGATAGAGGATTATCCCTTCTCTATATCACCCACGATCTCGGTGTCGTGGCGTCTATCGCAGACAGGGTCTATGTGATGTATGCGGGGTGCGTGGTAGAACAGGGAGAGGTGGGGGACGTATTTCTGGAGCCTCGCCATCCCTATACAAAGGGCCTCCTTGCGTCCCTTCCGGACAGGGCTCGGAGGGGCATGCCTCTTACGGGGATTCCCGGATATGTGCCGGGGCGTTTCGGAAGGCCCGTTGGCTGCCCATTTGAACCGAGATGCTCGGAGGCCGAAAAAGAATGTCATATTGAATTTCCTCAGTTTCTGGACTGGGGTAAAGGGCACATGGCGCGCTGCCCGGTTCTCTATTCCAGGGAGAAGAGAAGATGACGCTTCCCGGAGCAGATGAAAATGTGCTTCTCAAAGTCGAGGCCATAAAGAAATACTTTCCGGTAAGGGGAGGTTTTTTTCAGAGGGTCAGGGGCCGCATCAAGGCGGTTGACGGAGTTGATCTGGAGATTCAAAAAGGAAAAACCCTCGGGCTTGTAGGCGAGAGCGGCTGCGGAAAATCCACCGTCGCAAGGCTGATCTTAAAGCTCCTTGAACCCGATTCGGGAAGAATCCTTTATAATCAAAAAGAAATTACAAGACTTACGGAACGGCAGATGAGGCCCATAAGGAGAGAGATGCAGATTATCTTTCAAGATCCCATGGGCGCGCTCAATCCGAGGATGACGGTAGGCTCGGTCCTCCAGGAAGGGCTTATGGTGCTCGGCCTTGAGAATAAAAAGAGAAGAGAAAGGGTAGCGCAGCTCCTTTATCTGGTGGGGCTTCCTGATGAAGCAGCCCGGATGTACCCCCATGAGTTCAGCGGAGGCCAGAGACAAAGGATAGGGATTGCCAGGGCATTAAGTGTTGAGCCTTCGCTTCTTGTGTGCGACGAGCCGATATCGGCCCTGGATGTTTCGATCCAGGCCCAGATAATAAATCTCCTCAAAGAGCTTCAGGAAAGGCTATCTCTCTCATATCTTTTTATCTCTCATGATCTAAATGTCGTTGGCTATCTGTGTGACTGGTGCGCGGTTATGTATCTGGGGCAGGTCATGGAGTACGGATCAACAGACATGATCTTTGAAAGACACATGCATCCCTACACAAAAGCCCTGCTTGCTTCCGTGCCGGCCAGGGAACCTGGAAAAGGGCTTCCCATTCCGCTTGAGGGAGATGTCCCCAGCCCCCTGAATCCTCCCCCGGGCTGCAGATTCCAGGGCAGATGCCCCATGGTGGAGGAGCGCTGCAGAAAACATGAAATAGACCTTCATGAAGCCGGGGAATGTCATCTGGTGCGCTGCTGGAAGGTGTGATGGAACTTTTTTTCTTGACTTTTCAGCGAGGATAAGGCGTAATTAGCAACTCACTGGGGGATCGTTCAGCGGTAGGACGACGGGTTCTGGCCCCGTTAACGAGGGTTCGAGTCCTTCTCCCCCAGCCACATTTTGGTCCCATCGTCTAGCGGTCTAGGATATCGGCCTCTCACGCCGGAGACACGGGTTCGATTCCCGTTGGGACTACCAAAAAGAAAAACAAGGAGTTACATTTAAGAGAATAGCTTTTTTGTCATTATTTAGTTTTCTTCCCCTACCTCAACTCCCACCACCAAGACATAAATCAACAGTTTTTGTTTGTCGGAAATCCTGAGAGACTGCTCCTGCCCTAGAAAGATAAGAATAGACGCTCTTCACTATCTACTAGACCTAATCGGTGAAGATGGGATATCTTTATAAATAGATAAGGGGAAAATGGATGGGATCGCCAGGACGCCAGTTTGGCACATCTGGGACGGCCGCTCCGATGGCTTCCATACTTTGATTAACTATCACAAGCTCGACCACGCTGCCTTGCAAAAGTTGACCTGCAGCTACCTGGGCAACTGGATACAGCATCAGTCGGATGATGCGAAAGCCGACAAACCTGGCGCCGCCGAACGTCTCGGCGCCGCTCGTGCCCTTCAGACCAAGCTCGCCGCCATCCTCGAAGGAGAAGCCCCACTCGGCATCTTCGTCCGCTGGAAGCCCCTCAAAGACCAGGTCCAGGGCTGGCATCCCGACCTCAACGATGGCGTCCGCCAAAACATCCGACCCTTCCTGTTGGCAGGTGACGTCGGCAAGCGAGGTGCGGGCCTATTCAGTGCTATCCCCCTTGCTCTCAAAGACAAAGACAGAAGCGCCGAACCAACCGGCCCAAAATCCGATTATCCCTGGTTCTGGTGCGAAGATGAACCCGGGACTAACCCTGCCGGTGGCAAGGAATTTATCGGCAATCGCTGGAACAATGTTCATCTCACACTGGCCCGGAAGAAAGAGGCAAAATGAAAAAAAACGCGACGATATGATACTTCCTCACTTATTGAAGACCAATATGAACCTGGGTCGCGTGGTTACATTCTGAAGAATTTGTTGGGGATCAAAACGAAGCGCATGATGGACGACGTGGAATCGGAGGAACTCAAACGGGCCACGAGATGGGCAATGCGGAACTTTGACCGGGATCATGTTTTCACGGCAGACGATATTTGCACGTTGCATCGGATCTGGCTGGAAAGCAACTACGTCTGGGCAGGACAATATCGTCAAGTGATCATGAGCAAAGGCGATTTCACTTTCGCGTTCCCGGCGCAAATCCCAAGATTTATGGCGGAGTTGGAAAATAAGCTCTTGAGTCGCCACACTCCCTGTCGCGCAGGCGCACTTGCGGCCTTGGCGGAGGTATTGGCAGTTGTGCATGTGGAATTGCTGCTGATCCACCCTTTTCGGGAGGGCAATGGAAGGATTGCACGGCTACTGGCCGTGTTGATGGCCCTTCAGGCCGGAATGCCGTATCTTGACTTCAGCAAGATCAAAGGAAATAAAAAAAATGAATACTTCGCCGCAATACGGGCATGCATTTACCGAAATTATGATCCAATGAGCGAGATTTTTAATGGTTTGCTTTCTTTTGCTTTGAAGGTCGCCGAACAGAGGAAGGATTCTTGACAACGAACTTCCCTGTAGCCGTAGTGGAACCTTCCATGCCTTTGCAGCGGACACCCTCGATAGCCGAAGAGGAAACCACAAATCTGATAAGAGCGGCTTCACATTTGACTGGGTCTTTCAAGTAGGGGTTGGTTTCGATCAAGGATTTCTTTTTCATATTACTATGATACAAAATGGGGAGAACTCTGTCAACGGATATGAACCAAAATTCCACGGTAAATTTGTTCTAGCTCCTTAGGGGAAACTTGGGGGGTTAGCGCAGGGGGAATAGACGAGCAGAAACAGGTTTGGGGGTATTTTTTGGCTGGCGGGAGGAGAATTTTATCAGCTCTGGGGTAAGAAGAAGCGCTGCTGAGAGTTGTCATTGCTCCCGGGGTTGGGGAAAAGGCGCAGGTCTGCCTTTGCCTTGGCAGGAGGCAAGAGTTGATGGAGGAGAGGCGGATTGGATAATCC
>MNYJ01000013.1 GCA_001874005.1 Desulfobacteraceae bacterium CG2_30_51_40 | reverse complement strand
GCATGCCCCTTTCGGGGCACGCCTTCGAATCGAGAAAGATTAGTTAGTGTCCATCCTGAAATGGCTATTTTCACCGATTTAGGCGTTGGGCTCAAATTTTAATCCTCGAAATACGTCTATGTATTCCTGTGGTTAAAATTATCGCCCGCCTTGAACTCGACGAAACTATCTCATTTCCGGATGGAGACTAATTCAGAAGCGTTTTTTCAGATATGTACCGAACCCTCGTCATAGCCACTAGAAATAAGGGAAAGATAAGAGAATTTTCCGGTCTATTTTCCGAATCAGGGCTTAATGTTTGCGGTCTTGATGACTTCGGTCCCATTCCGAATGTCATAGAGGACGGAAAGACATTTGAGGAAAATGCTTTGAAAAAGGCCGGATTTACAGCAAAGGTGCTTGGCCTGCCGGCCCTGGCTGACGATTCGGGATTGACAGTAAAGGCCCTCAAGGGCTTGCCGGGCATTTATTCCGCAAGGTATGCCGGAGAAAAGGCTACCGACGAGGATAATAACCGCAAGCTCATGGAGGCACTTAAAGGGGAAGGCGATAGAGAGGCGGCATTTGTCTGCGTAATTGCCATAGCCGTTCCCAGGGGGCCTGCTCTTATCTATGAGGGAAGATGCGATGGATTTATCGCTGAAACGCCGGCCGGAACAAACGGCTTCGGTTATGACCCCGTTTTTTGGTATCCGCCTGCTCGGAAGACATTTGCCCAGATGAGTCTGGAGGAGAAAAACAAAGTCAGTCATAGAGGAAAGGCCATGGCTGAGTTAAAGGCAGAAGGGGCTAAGGTGATTAAATGGCTTGATCTCAGGATGGCTGAGGAGCCTGTTTGACGGTTTCGCCTTTTCTTGCTTGCAGAGGATCAAAATTCAAAGTAAGATTTTTGGGTTTGAATTTCCATTTTCTATGGTATGGGTGCCAAGTTGTCTAGTGCTGTGAAAATACAACGTCCACCCCGACCTCCCCTGCACAGGGGTGAGGGAAATTGCGAGGCGTTCCTCGCCTGGAGTATTGGAAGTTGCCGGCCTTTCCATACCCGGAGTGAGAAGGATTGTGGAGCCCCCCGAGTGGAGAGTTGGGTGAAAAATTTTGCGATGAGTGTTTGACTTTTAAGCATTAATGTATAGCATGAGACTATGGAATCATGGGGCTTGATTTTAGCTGAATAAAAAGAACTTATCATGTTAAGAGAGCTTTTGAAACAATTTTTCGGGCGGTGATTCCACGACAGAGGCCTTAGAGTTTTCTAGACGAAAATATTTCAGATGATCAAGGAGTAAGTGATGTTTGAGGTAACACAAAAAGCAAGCGAAATGATAAAAGATTTCCTAAAAGACAGGACGACGATCCCGCCTATCAGAATAATGCTTTCTCAAGGTGGCTGATCGGGTCCCTCCTTGGGAATGGCTCTGGCTGAGCCAAAAGAGAGTGATGAGAAATTTGATGACAGGGGAATTACTTACGTGATAGACAAGGACCTCTTAAACCAGGTCAAGCCCGTAAAAGTTGACTATGTTGAGTCGCCCTTCGGTTCAGGATTTTCAATAGGCTCCAGTATGAAGGCCGGAAGCAGCTGCGGAAGTTCTTGCAGCTGCTAAATCAGGCTTGTCTGATATGGTGAGAAAGGCCCTCTTTCGAGGGCCTTTCTATTAGAAGGCTCCAAGCTGACACCTGGATATCTTTATCCCAAGGGCCTCGCAGGCGGAAGAAATATCCATTTTGCCGACCCCATTTTCGGAGGCGATATCCCAGGCTTTCTTGCAAGGCAGCCTGCCCTCCAAAAGTCCTGCCTTTATTGCCTCCTTGATGTTTGGTGCTACTGAAGAGGCGGGGCTTACCTTTTTCCCCTTCGGTCCATAACCATAAAGGCCTAACTGGCATTTTACTATGGAGATATCTTTAAGATCCGCTGCCAATCCCAACTCTGAAGGCGGAACTCCGATCTCCTCGGCCAGTTTGAAGGCCTTGGCACAAGTGAGTTTACCGTCTTTTGCCTCTCTCAAGACCGCCTCTATCGCCTCTTTGCCGGCGCGCATTTCAGGCCCATGTTTCTCCGCAAAACTCTTCTTTTTATCCTTCATCACTTCGTAACCTCCGATGTTGATACTAACGGTCATGCCCTGAAAGGGGCTCAACGAAAGATGAAAATCACCCCCACCCCGCCCTCCCCCGTCGAGGGGGAGGGAATAATCCCGGCACATCCCGCAGTCTCAATGGTAAAAGGGGAGGGGTACATGGAAGGGGCATTTTCCATAAACCCCCATTCCCTAATGGGACACAACGAAACATGAAGATGGCGCACGTCATTCCGGACTTGATACGGAATCCAGGTGTAAAAGTTGGAGCAGCTCTGCATGGGAACTTGTTCCTGGACACTAATTAACAGAAATTATGGAAGACTTTCCTTCAGGTGTCAACCCGGCTCTTCCCTGATTGGGCTTTACACTTGCAATCCCATGCGTTAATAATTAGGCCGACAGGAGGAACGATATGATTAAAGCCAACATACAAAAGATCCTCTCCGATATCCCTGCATCGGTCATGGTGGTGGCTGCTGCAAAGACCCGCACACCGGAAGATATTTCAGAGGCGATTGAGGCGGGTATAACGGCGATAGGACAAAATTACGTGCAAGAGGCAGAAAGGGCCTATCTCCAAATCGGCTCAAAGGCAAACTGGCACCTGATCGGCCATCTTCAGACGAACAAGGCCAGGAAGGCCGCAAGGATTTTTGATATGGTTCAGACCGTTGATACCCTTAAACTGGCCTCGGCCATTAATCAGGCCTGCAAAGAGGCTGGGAAAAGGATGCCCATACTCATAGAAGTCAACAGTGGAGAAGAGGCTCAGAAGGCAGGGGCAATGCCGGGTGATCTTTTTAAGCTCATAAACGACATAGCTGCTCTTCCCAATGTCAAGATAAGCGGTCTTATGACCATGGGGCCGCTTTCGGATAAGCCGGAGGATTCCAGGCCGTTTTTTCGCATTACCAGACGCCTATATGAAGAGGTGGACAGGAGCGGGATTGACAATGTGGAGATGAAATTTCTCTCCATGGGCATGTCCGACAGCTACAGGGTGGCAATAGATGAAGGTGCAAACATGGTAAGGCTGGGGACATGTATCTTCGGCGAGAGGATATCCCCCAGATAAGGCCTGACCGAAATGTCCCATGCCTCAAAGAAAATCTCACAGCTTCTGGGAAAAGCCGCGCGCAGATACAACATGCTCGCTAACGGCGATCACGTGCTTGTCGCGGTATCCGGGGGCAAAGACAGCGTAGCCCTCTTGTATCTATTAATTCAGCATCAGGCAAGGGTACCAATAAATTATACGATAAGCGCAGTTCATGTCGATCCGGGATTTGGGGTGGATTCGGCCGGCAGGATGGAGCGCTTTTTCTCAGGGCAGATTGCACATTACAGGGTTCTCAGAACAGGGATAGGCCCGATGGCGCACAGCAGCAGCAACAGGGAGAACCCCTGCTTTTTGTGCTCAAGACTTAGAAGAAAGCTTTTGTTTGAAACGGCAGAGGAACTGGGATGCAACAAGATAGCCTTCGGCCACCACAAAGACGACGTTATAGAAACATTTTTCCTGAATGTCCTTTACGGGGGCTCCTTAAGCACCATGATGCCGGTTCAGGATTTTTTTGACGGGAAACTGAGCGTCATAAGGCCTTTCTATATGGTGGATGAGCATCTGATAGAAGGATTTGCATGTGATATGGGCTGGTCCGGCCTTGATCTGGGATGCCCGACCTCTCCTCACTCCAAAAGAAAAGAGATCAAAGACATGCTGGCTGGGATCTACAGGACAAGCAGGAAAGCAAAGGGAAATGTCTTCCACGCCCTCCATAATGTCAGGGCCGACTACCTTCCCGTTGA
>MNYJ01000117.1 GCA_001874005.1 Desulfobacteraceae bacterium CG2_30_51_40 | reverse complement strand
CAGGTTGAAATTGCAGATAAAGATGTCGAACTTTTCTTGTTTTTTGTTACAGAAAGCTTTGGAATAAGGCACTAACAGCCATGCCCAAATGGGGCACAACGAAAGATGAAAATCACCCCCACCCCTCCCTCCCCCGTCGAGGGGGAGGAGTGAAGCGAAGGGGGATTTTCATATAAACATTTACCGTGAAAATACACCCCCCACCCCGACCCTCCCCCGCGCCGGGGGGAGGGGGAAATCATGGACGCCGAGTTCACAGAGGGGATGACCGCGCCCTCCCCCGCGCGGGGGAGGGAAATCCTCAACCTCCTAGAGTATAGAGCCGGGGAGGATTTTCATTAGCGAGGGCGACAAAATATTTCTGTCATGGACATTGGTTAAGCAATAGCCAGCTTTTCATAAAGGAATCTTCATAATGGAACAACAGCCTATCTCTGAAGGAACACTTCTCTGGAAGCCGTCTGAAAATCGCAGCAAAGAGGCTAATGTGACAGCCTTTATCACATGGCTCAAAGATAACAAAGGGCTTGATTTTGATAAATACGAAGAACTGTGGAACTGGTCCGTTACAGGTATTGAGGAGTTCTGGGCCTGCCTGTGGGAGTATTTCAATATAGCCGCAGCCAGAAGCTATGAAAAGGTCCTCTCAAGCCGAAGCATGCCGGGCGCTCGGTTTTTCGAAGGCTCCAAGATAAACTACGCCGAGCATGTATTCCGGAACATGACTTCCGCACGGCCCGCGCTCCTTTTCCAATCCGAGATAAGGCCCCTGACGGAAGTTTCTTGGCAGGAACTCTACAGCGACACGGCCTCGATAGCCGCATCGCTTCGATCCATGGGGGTCGGGAAAGGCGACAGGGTGGTCGCCTACATGCCCAATATCCCTGAAACCATAAAGGCCTTCCTCGCCTGCGCCTCCATCGGAGCGGTCTGGTCGAGCTGCTCGCCTGACTTTGGAATAAGGAGCGTAACAGACCGCTTCAAACAGATTGAACCCAAGGTCTTATTTGCCGTGGACGGATATCAGTACGGAGGAAAGACCTTTGACTGTCTTCCGGCAATAACCGAGATAAGAAAAGGCATCCCAAGCCTCAAAGTGACGGTACTGGTTCCATACGTAAGTAAGCCATCTGCCGAAGGGCTTAAGGAGGGTTTGGTCGCCTGGCAGGATATCCTGGGAAAGAAGGCCGAGCTTGAATACGAACATGTCCCATTCAACCATCCCATCTGGGTAGTCTATTCATCAGGAACAACAGGGCTTCCAAAGGGACTAGTACACGGGCAGGGCGGCATTCTCCTTGAATTCATGAAGTTTCTTTCCCTCCACGTTGATATAAAGCCCGGCGACAGGTTCTTCTGGTTCAGCACCACCGGCTGGGTCATGTGGAACATCCTTCAGGGAGGGCTTCTGGTGGGAGCAACACCGGTACTATATGATGGAAGTCCTGGTTATCCAAACATGGATGTGCTCTGGGACATGGCCGAGAAGGCGCGTATAAATGTCTTCGGAACAAGCGCCGCCTTCATAACCGCCTGCATGAACTCCGGTCTCGAACCAGGGAAGAAATACAAGCTGACGAACTTGAAGACCATCGGGTCAACCGGGTCACCTCTTTCACCGGAGGGTTTCCGGTGGGTTTATGAGAAGGTTAAAGACGACTTGCTGCTTGCGTCGGTAAGCGGCGGCACGGACCCATGCTCGGCCTTTCTCGGCTCATGCCCCACCCTTCCAGTGTACGCGGGAGAACTCCAATGCAGGTGTCTGGGGGTAAAGGCCCAGGCATTCGACGAAGCCGGAAATGCCCTAATCGGGGAGGTAGGCGAGCTTGTGATCACTGAGCCTCTCCCCTCCATGCCCCTTTATCTCTGGAACGATAATGATAACAAGAGATATATTGAAAGCTACTTTGAGATGTATCCGGGCGTATGGAGGCACGGGGACTGGGTCAAGATAACCGAAAGGGGAGGCGCCGTGGTCCTTGGAAGATCCGATTCAACCCTCAAGCGCATGGGAGTGCGCATGGGAAGCAGCGAGATCTACGCAGCAGTTGAAGAACTCCCTGAGATAGCCGACAGCCTGATAGTAGGTTATAATCTCCCCAACGGGGATTACAGGATGCCGCTGTTTGTCGTTTTGAAGGCCGGAGCCGTATTGGATGAAGGGATGAAGGAGAAGATCCGGAAAAAGATCAGGTCCGCGCTTTCGCCAAGACACGTTCCCGACGATATACACCAGGTGGCTGAGATTCCAAAGACACTTAATGCAAAAAAACTGGAGGTACCCGTAAAAAAGATACTTTCCGGCATACCGGTTGAAAAGGCAGTCAACATTGACTCCATGAGCAATCCAGCGGCAATGGGTTATTTTGTCGAGTTGGCAAAAAGACAAGGCGCCGGCCAAAAGCCGGTATAGCGGCTGGGAAATATGGTATAGGGACTTGAAAGGAGGTGAAACCGGCAAAGCGGCTGTATTTGCTTTTTCGTCACACAAAACCTAACCCCAATAGATAAGGAGATCACTCAAATGGGCAAGAAAGTATTGTTGATTATCGCAGTAGTGGTTATGGCTCTATGCCTGGCTGCTCCGGGTATGGCGGCAGACAAGGTGGTGAAATGGAAGGTGCAGGGTTTTGTTCCGGCAGGTATGCTCTTCCATGAGTCTCTCGTCAGGCTCGCTGATACGGTAAAGGAAGTCACAGGCGGTCGCATGGTATGGGATGTCTTTCCGGCAGGCGCCCTGGTGCCTCCGTTCGAAGGGCTGAAGGCGGTAAGTGACGGCGTCTATGATGCTAATTACGGATACACTGGCCAGTGGGTAGGAAAGATTCCCGTAGCCCCTCTTTTCACTTCCGCCCCGGGCGGTCTAGCTCCATTTGACATGCAGATGTGGCTTGAGCATGGAGGAGGACACGAACTTCATCAGGAGATGTATGATCGCACCGGCTACAAGGTAAAGGCGTTCGAATGCGCTCCGATCTCCATGGAGATTTATATGTGGGCCAAAAAGCCCATGGCCAAGCTGGATGACTGGAAGGGCATGAAGATCCGTATGATGCCTCTCATGGGAGATGTACTCTCAAAGAACGGGTTGTCAGTAGTATTCATGCCTGCTGGAGAGATCATGCCTAATCTTCAAAGGGGTGTTCTGGACGCAGCCGAATACAGCATCCCTGCATTCGACAAGACCCTCGGCATCTGGGAGATCTGCAAATATATGCACCTTCCCGGCATCCACCAGCCAACATCACATATAGAGCTGGTAGTGGGCAAGAAGTCATGGGAGAAGGTCCCTGATGATCTAAAGATCCTTGTTGAGGCGGCCATCTGGAAGAGCAGGCTCAGGGACTGGCTCTGGATGGAATCAAAGAACATAGAGGCGATGGACTTCTTTAAGGAGAAGGGCATAACCATCGTGCAGCTTGAGGAAGAGACCTCAAAGACCATGATGAAGTGGGCCAATGAATATCTGGATGAGAAATCCGCAAAGGACGAATTCTTCGGAAAGGTCTGGAACTCCCAGAAGGCCTTCGGTCAAAAGTGGTTCCCCTACAGCAAGGCATTCTCTCTGCCGCGCTAAAGGTTTTCTTTTCGGTCATGCCTTTTGGGGCACAACGAAGCATGAAAATCACCCCCACCCCTCCCTCCCCCGTCGAGGGGGAGGGAATAATCCCGGCGCATCCCGAAGTCTCGATGGTAAAGGGGGAGGAGGGGTAAAGGGAAGGGGCGGAATCAGGCTAAGGACAGAAACGAGATGGAAAAGTTCTTCGCAGTAATTGACAGAATCAGCGAGTGGATGGGGAAGCTCGCAAGCTTCATGATGGCAGGGCTTGTTTTTGCCATCTGCTACGATGTCTTCATGCGTTATGTCTTCAGCAAGCCCACTTACTGGGCCTTTGAATTGACCTACATGGTTTACGGGGCCTATTCCGCGATGGGTGTTGCTTACTG
>MNYJ01000048.1 GCA_001874005.1 Desulfobacteraceae bacterium CG2_30_51_40 | reverse complement strand
ACCGATTTCGGCGTTGGGCTCAAATTTTAATCCTCGAAATACGTCAATGTATTCCTGTGGTTAAAATTATCGCCCGCCTTGAACTCGACAAAACTATCTCATTTCCGGATGGACACTAGTTATTTTACGGTAGTCTATTTATGCCCGAAGGTATGAGTTTAAAAATCCGGGGTAGGTGCGGCTTCAGCCTCACGGGAACCTTGCGCCCAGCGCCTGAAGACGCACGTGCAGAAGCTGATTGCTGGCCAGCATGTGCTGATCTGAGCAAAGCCATCCCCCAATTATTGAGCTGATACGCCCGAAGTAAGACTTAAAGGGATGGTTGTGAAAAAAAATTACTCGCGGTTCCTCTGGGAGAAAGACAATGTCCGCATTGCCTGTTGGTGCCCTGTGGCAGACTTGATGCCTTCTTGAGGGACTTGGCTTTGCTGAAAGACCGCGAAATTTAAGAGCGATTATCTGAACGCGCTGTAGTCAACTCCCCTTTGTCTTGCCCGCTCGTCAAACCAGGCCATCTCATCAGAGGGAGGGGTTACAATCTCTTCGGGTGCCTTTCTTACAAGCGTTATAGCCTCTGAGGGGCATGTCCCGATGCACAGGCCGCATCCGATGCATCTGTCCTTGATTACTCTATAGGCATCCTCTCCCTCCTCAATCGCCTTTACCTGGCAGCGCTCCTCTGCGCAAAGGCCGCATGATATGCATTTTTCGGGATCTATCTGAGCGAAGTAGTAAGAGTTGACGACCTTTGATGCAGGAATCCCAAGGTCGTTTATGCTCCTTAAGACCCCGCAGCAGCAGCCGCAGCAATTGCAGATGAAAAAGTGGCCATTTTCCACATTGAAGGTAAGATGCACAAGGCCTGCATCTTCGCATTTGTTTAGAAGGGCATAAGCCTCGTCTTTGGAAAGAACTCTGCCGACCTTGTATTTCTCAAATACTCCTGGGACAGGGGCTATTGCCATACAGACCTCTGTGGGCTTCCCGCATGGGCTTCCAAGAAGCCCTTTTTCCTTCTTGCAGATACACTCCTGAACAAGAAAGGATTGCCCCTCCTCGATTATTGATGAAACGCGCTCATAGGTCACTGACTCGTGGGATGCCTTGATCTGCCTTTCTATGGGAACGACCTGCATGAGCTGCGGGCTCTTATCAAAAAACTGCCTGCCGTAGGCCTCCATGAACTCCTCGGACATCTCGGCAAACTCCCTGTCCATGTGATTAAGCTGGAATTCATAAATGCCGAAGGCCCAGGGCATCATCTTGAAGAGCTTCATTCCGCCGTAGGATATGCCGAATATCTGCCCCCTCTTCCACATCTCGAAAAGCCTGTCTTTGATGTCGGGAAGAGGCCTCCCGGTGCGCTCGGATATCTGTTCTGGCGTCTCGAATGTGAGTCTGAGTTCGCAGAAAAGCTCCGCATCCTCCGGCCTGAAGATTTTCTTCAATATCTTGATCTCGATGCCGCTTTCCGTGGCCGGGAATCCGTTTGGAAGGGTATCAAGGACCTTAGCAAGTTTGCGGTATATCTCATCCGTCATAGCTTTTTTTATCTCCGTCAGGTTTTGATATTTGATGGGGTAGTGAAATATAGAAGCGAGGGCAAGTCAAGTTATTAATAGCCTGCTTATAATCTGGAGTTTGTATTGCCTGAGGTGAAACGTCATCCTGAAGGCGTAAGGATTGCAGTTCCGTGCCTGTGGGCGATAGTGTCTGAAGGGCTGCGAAGACGCTTACCTCAGTGACGATTTAGCGCTACTTTCCTGATCTTGAACCTCTTGGATTTATATTGGATAATCAAGCACCACACAAAAAAGGAGAATTGAATGGTGGTTCAGAATATCAACAGCATATTCAATCACAGTTGCAAGCACAGGTGGTTCCGCGCGGGTCTTCTTCGATCCGTTACACTCTCATGGAAAAATCTGGTCATGCTAACGACACTTCTAACTGCGGTAACTTTTCTTTCTAACTGTGCCGTTGATCCGGTCACTGGCCGTACCGGTCTTATGCTCATGAGCGAAAATGAGGAGATACAGCTCGGGACAAAAACAGACCAGGAGATAACGAAGGAATACGGCCTATATGATGACAGGGTCTTGACTCAATACATTGCGGATATGGGGCATAGGCTGGGAGCAGTCTCACACCGGCCTCAGCTTCCTTATGAATTCAAGATACTGGATACCTCGACCGTCAACGCATTTGCGGTTCCGGGGGGATTTGTTTACATGACCCGCGGGATACTTGCCTATCTCAACAGCGAAGCGGAGCTTGCCTGCGTAATGGGGCACGAGATCGGACATATCACGGCAAGGCACTCGGCCGAGCAATATAGCCGGGGTCAGCTCGCCCAGATAGGCCTTGCCGCAGGGATGATCATATCGCCCACCTTCGCTAGGCTCGGGGATGTTGCGCAGCTTGGCGTTCAGATGCTTTTTTTGCGCTTCAGCCGCGACAATGAACGGGAGGCGGATGACCTGGGAGTCGAATACGCGAGCAGGGCGGGATATGATGCGGCCCGAATGGGCTCCTTTTTTGAGACACTTGAAAGGATGCACCCTGATAGCGAAAAGGGCGGCCTTCCAGATTGGTTTTCAACGCATCCCAATCCAGAAGACCGGATAGGCGCGGTCCGGAGAAAGGCCGCCGAATGGAGGGAAAACCTGACCCATTCCCCATATACTGTCGGGGAGGAAACATATCTCAAGCGGATTGATGGGCTGATATACGGAGATGATCCCAGGGAAGGGTATGTGGAGGATGGGGTATTCTATCATCCCGTTCTTCGATTTCAGTTCCCTTTGCCTGAGAAATGGCGTCTCGCCAATACGAAGGATTCTCTGAGGATCACAAGCCCGCAAAACGACGCCGCAGTGATTATGGGGATCTCATCTGTGAAGGATTCTCGAGAGGCTGCGGAAATCTTCGTGAAAAAAACCGGCGCTGAGGTCTATTCCTCCGGTGCCGAGAGAGTAAATGGAATGGCGGCCTTCGCCATTACGTGCAGCATAAGAGCGGAAAAGGGAGTCCTCGGAATAAGGGCTTATTTCATAGAAAAGGACGGACGGGTCTATGAATTGATAGGCTTCTCCGCCGCTGGAAGGTTCAAGGGTTATATGCCGTTGTTTGAATCATCCATTGGCGGCTTCAAGGGCCTTTCAGATCCAAAAAAGCTCGATGCGAGACCTGAAAGGATCAGGGTGGTCTCAGCAAAAACCTCAGGGAGTTTAAAGCAGGTGTTAACCTCCCTCGGTGTTCCCCAGGGCAGAGCCAGTGAGATATCCCTGTTGAATGGTAAGCATCCGGAAGACATGGTAACGGCGGGAACCTCTATCAAAATCATTCAGAGATAGCATCATCCTCCCAGGTAAAGCGTTTTTACCTCAGGGTTTGAAAGGAGTTCGGCTCCGGTGCCTGTTATCCTGTTTCGCCCCAGTTCGAGCACATAACCTCTGTGCGATATGGAAAGGGCCTTTCTTGCGTTTTGCTCTACCAGGAGCATGGATGTGCCGGATCGGTTCATCGTAAGGATCTCATCGAATATCATCTCCACCATTATCGGGGAAAGACCGAGTGAAGGCTCATCCAGAAGGCCGAGAAGGGGCTTTAGAACGATGATCCTGCTTAAGGCCAGGATCTGCCTTTCTCCGCCGGAGAGTATCCCGGCAGGCCTGCTGCGCTTGACCCTGATAAAGGGGAATCTTTCGAGGACTTCCTTGATGCCTTTATCCCGTTCTGCTGTATTTTCCATGAGCGAGGAGCCTATCTCAAGATTCTCCAGAACCGTGAGGTTTGGAAAGATGTTGGTCCCCTGCGGCACAAATACCAAACCCATCCTTGCCCGCTCAAGCATGGATGTGCCCGTGACATCTCTTCTATCAAAAAAGACGCGGCCTCCGGAGGGGGAAATCTGACCGACTATTACGCGAAGTAGGGTTGACTTTCCGGCTCCGTTCGGCCCTATGACACATGAAACTGTTCCGCCTTCCTGAGACATGCCAACGCCCTGAAGGATATCCGTTCCGCCGTATCCTGCGGTTATAGCCTCAACTCTTAGAAGCATCTCTTGCCTTTCCCAGATAGGCCTCTATGACTGCTTTGTCCTTTACCGCCTCATGAGGAGATCCCTCAAAAATAAGCCCCCCCGCATCCATAACAAGCACCCTGTCGCAGAGTTCCATGACCAGCGGCATGTTGTGTTCTATCAAGAATACCTGAATCCCCACGCCTGTAAGGCCTCTTATAACCCGAACGAGATCTCTGACTAGAGATGGATTAATGCCTGCTGTCGGTTCATCCAGCATTATGACCCTGGGATCTGCCATAAGTATCCTTCCAAGTTCAAGGAGCCTCTGCTGACCGTAGCTGAGCCTTCCAGCGAGTTCTCCTGCCAGGGGTTGCAGCTTAATTGTATCAAGCACCTCGCGAGCCTTTTGGGCGTTTTTCCTCTCGTCCTTTCTGACTGCACCGGGTCTTAGGAATAACTGCACGAGGCTTTCTCCCCTCTGAAGGGGTGCCGCGGCGATAAGGTTTTCCAGGGTGGAGAGAAAGGGCAAGACCCTTGTGTGCTGGAATGTCCTTAAAAGACCCATCCTGCTTATGAGATGCGGCTTTAGATTCGTTATCTCCCTGTCCTCCAGAAAGACCCTTCCCTTGTCCACGGAATAAAATCCCGTGATCATGTGGAAGAGAGTCGTCTTCCCGCTTCCGTTCGGGCCTACAAGGCCGGTTATCGGCGTCTTTCCCAATTGAAGGCTTACTCCGCATACGGCGCTAAGTCCCCCGAAGCTCTTTGTGACGTTTTCAATTGTTAACATTGTCAGGTCCTGTGCTCCGGTATGATTCCCTCTGGTCTTTTAAGCATGAGGATCACAAGGACTGCGCCGTAGATCATCCCCTGTATAGGTGAAACAAACCTTCCCCAGTCTGTCGGGATGGGAAGAAATCGCAAGAGTTCCTGAAAGAGGATGATGACAAAAGCCCCCAGCACAGGACCGCTAAGGGTCCCCTTGCCGCCCAGCACCACGCAGAGAAGAACCAGGATGGTCTCGTTCAGGCTGAAATCATAGGGACTGATATATGTCACGAAGTGGGCGTAGAGGGCTCCGGCAAGGCCCGCAAAGAGCGATCCCATGGCAACGGCCCTCACCTTGAGAGAAAAGACGTTCTTTCCGAAGGCCCTGGCAACGAACTCATCTTCTCTGACCACCTTGAGTGCCCTGCCGAATGGCGACATTGTAGTCTTTCGCAATATTAGCAAAACCGCAGCCGTGATGGTTACGGTAAAGAAGAAATAGACCGGTATGCCTGAAATTCCGGCCTCTATCCCCAGCGGCCTTGGAATACCGGGAAGACCCATCGGCCCCTTTGTCAGCCATCTCTCGTTAAGGGCAAAAAGCCTTGCAAGCTCGCCGAAGGCCAGGGTCGCAATGCCGAAATAGTCGCCGCTCAGACGTAGCGCCGGCACTGCGAGAAGGGCGCCTGAGGCGGCAGAGCACAGTACCGCAATAGCCATGCTCGCCGCAGGAGAAAAGCCCGCCAGGCTCAAAAGTGCCGATGTGTATGCTCCTATCGCGAAGAACGCCACATGCCCGAAATTGTAGAGGCCTGCGTATCCGAGTTCCAGGTTGAGCGAGGAGGCGAAGATGACATAGATGAGGGCGATCACCAGGATGTGGTATAAATAGTCCATGTTCCTAGCGCATCCCCTTCATGATTGCAAAAATCCCGGTAGGCTTGAAAAGCAGTATGGCTATGATAAGGGCAAATGATATAGCATCCTTGTATCCGGGAGAGAAAAAGGCCACCCCGAGGTTTTCGGCTATGCCGATAAAAAGACCGCCCAAAAGCGCCCCCCATACGTTTCCGGCTCCGCCGAGGAGCACGGCCGCAAATGCCTTCAGGAGGTTTGCTATCCCCATCATGGGCTCAAGGTTCGTGTCTATGGCTATAAGAATGCCTCCGGATGCGGCAAATACCGCGGAGATGATCCAGACCGCTCTTCTGATCTTCTTCATGTCTATTCCCACTATCTCGGCGAGTTCAAGGCTGTCCGCCGCAGCCCTTAGGCCTTTTCCGAGCATGGTGAACCTGAGGAGGCCCCAGACAAAGCCGAGGAATATAACAGCGGCTAAGAACATGGCGATCTGGGTCCGGCTTACTGTTATACCAAAGAAAACAAGCCCCCTCGCTGCCTCGAATCCGAAGCTCTGAAGGTCTGAGCCCCAAAGGAGCCTGAGGCCGTTTCTCAAAAAATAGGAAAGGCCTATGGAGGCGATAAGGAGCGTTATTCCGGTTTTCTTCCTTAAAGGCGCATAGACATAGCGTTCCTGGGTGAGTGCTATCAGGACGGTCAAGGCCACGGCTGGAAAAATGGCAGCGCCAAATGGAATAAGTGCGGAGAAGGCGAGCGTAAGATAAGCGCCCCAGGCGATGAGTTCTCCGTGGGCGAAATTGATGAAGCGAAAAACCCCGTAAACCAGGGTGAGGCCCACGGCAAAAAGCGCATAGACCGCTCCGGCAATAATACCGTTGGTCATGAGCTGCAGGTAGTAGCCGCTCAAGGGATAGCCTCACCCGGGCATGACAGGCTTGGTTTTCTTTCCACGCGCAAGGCCGATCCTATGGCCTGTAGTCTGTTATAATACCCGCCTTGACCGTCCATTTCCCGTAAACGGCTCCAACATCGCCGTTTTCATCAAAGGTCTTGTCTCCTGTAACACCCATATAACCCTTGGCCGCCTCTATGAGCGCGGCGCGGATGTCCTGTGAGGTATATGATTTGGACGCGCGGAGGGCCTTAGCGGTAATATGCACCATGTCATAGTTGTATTCCCCGAAGACGGGAACTTTCTTTTCGGGATACTTTTTGGCCCATACTTCCTTGAAGTGCTTGTACTGAGGGGTTTCCTGGGAGAAGGTGGGATAGGTTCCAATAACTCCCTCCGCGGCTTCACCGGCGAGCTCAACCAGCTTTGGTGATTTGGAAGCGGAGCCCATGAGCCACTGGGTCTTAAGCCCCGTCTCATAGGATTGCTTCAGCATGGTTGCCCCTTCCTTTATATAGGTGAGATTTACGGCTGCCCTGGGCGAGTGCTTCTTGATCCTGAGTATCTCTGTTCGGTAGTCGGTTTTTCCTTCGTCGTGGCTGAACTCATCAATGATCTTTCCCCCGGCCTTTACGAAATTATCCTTAAAGACCCTTCCGAGGCCTACTCCCCAGTCATTGTTGATGTAGGTCAGGACTACCTCCTTGTATCCCAGGGAAACGGCCAGTTCCGCCGCGCCCTTTCCCTGCAGCTCGTCTGAGGGGAAAAGTCTGAAGACATAATCTCCGCACTTGGTTATATCTGCTGCCGCGCTTTCGGCCCCTATAAGGATGGTCTTGTTCTCCTGGGCGATGGGGCACACGGCAAGGAAATTGGAGCTTGCCGCAGGGCCGAAAATGACCGGGAGCTTGTTGACCGTGATGAGTTTCTGGATGGCTGATACAGAGTCCTTGGCCGTTGAGTTATTGTCCTCGTAATGAATCCTCATGGGCTTGCCGTTTATTCCTTCTGCGGCATTGACCTCATCAAGGGCCAGGAGCATGGCCTGCTGAAAGCCCTCTCCATAAACGGCAAGTTTGCCGCTCAGCGGCGTTATTGAACCGACCACGACTTCATCTGCCGCCGGCGCCAAAGCGGCGCACAGCAAAACAACAAGACATACGGCTACTGCTGGCAATCTCTTCATTCAATCATCCTCCTCTTGTTATTTGGATTTCTTTTCCTTCTTGTGTGTCTTTCTCATTGTATCGGAAAGTTCCTTTATCTCGCCCAGATCCTTAACCATTATGGCCCATCCGTACCAATATGCATAGTAGGGATTTACATGGAAGAATGCGCGGTAGATTTTCGCCCGGCTTTTTACATACTCGTTACAGTGAGATTTCCATATAACTGGTCTCAATCAGTAAATGGCTATTTTCATCCTTCGTTGTGCCCCAAAAGGCATGGGGGTTTATATGAAAATACATCGTCATACCGGCGGAGGCTGGTATCCAGGCTTTTATACCTGGATTCCGGATCAAGTCCGGAATGACATGCGGCATTTTCATCCTTCGTTGTGCCCTATCAGGGCATGACGGTTAGTAGAAAAGCTTATTGGGAGCAGTTCCTTTAAACAGGATCAGATTGCACGGATTTAAGGTCATAAGTCAAGACCAGGGTTTGCCTCGAAGGTCATTGTCACTCTTGAGCTCCTGTGCGCTCGCTGTTAAGATGTCTTGAAGCGGCGTGAAAGTTGGTATTGAATGGGATACTGCTATTTACAACGCCCGGGCGTGGGCTGCGCAAATGTGAGAAGATTGATAACCGTGGAAGCTCTGTGAATCAGGTGATCCGGATGAGGCCATGGGAATATGGTGGAGAGAGAACATTATGAACCTTGAGGAGATGGGTGAATTCGGTTTTATCCGCAGAATCTCGCGGGGCTGCATCGTGAGAGCCGAAGGAGTTATAAAGGGAATCGGCGATGACGCCGCCGTTTTTACCCTAGAGGAAAAAGAGGCAGCGCTCGTCACAACAGATCTTCTCGTTGAGGGCATCCATTTTCTCAGGGATTCGATATGCGGATTCGATCTGGGATACAAGGCAATTGCCGCAAACTTGAGCGATATAGCCGCCATGGGCGGTAATGCCCGGGAGGCATTTATCAGCCTTGCAATCCCGCCAACGGTTTCCCTGGAATATCTTGACGGTATCTATGACGGTATGAAGGGACTTGCCGGGGAATTTTCGGTAAACATACTGGGAGGAGACACAACCGCCTCCAAAAGAGACCTTGTTATAAACATTGCGGTAGTTGGTTCCGCGCCCCGGGATGAGGTTCTTTTTAGAGGAGGGGCAAGGGAAGGGGATATCATCTTTGTATCCGGATTCTTGGGGGAGAGCAGGGCAGGACTCCATATAATCCTTGACAGAGATCATGACAGGAGCGAAGCCTTTGAGTCCCTTCTGCTGGCCCACATGCGGCCCCGGCCTCATCTGAGGGAAGGGTGCTTTCTGGCCCATCACGGCGGAGTTACTTCCGCAATGGATGTTAGCGACGGCATAACCTCTGATCTTTGCCATATGACTAAGGCCAGCGGTTTGGGAGCGCTGCTTGATAGCTCTTACATACCCATTACTGATGCCCTGAGGAAGTACTGCGGCCTTTGCGGCCTTGATCCTGTGGAATTTGCCCTTCAGGGAGGAGAGGACTATGTGCTCCTGTTTACGGTTGATCCTCAGAGGGCAGATCAACTTAGCGTTGATTTTGAAAAGGCCTTTGGCGCTCAGATATTCCCGATCGGGGTGATGAAATCAAGGGAAGGAATTGAGGTAAGGGAAGAAGACGGAATGAGAAGGGCGCTCCCACCGCCCGGGTGGAACCATTTCAGGCAAGACTAGCATATTGGCATTTTCTCTCGGCCTGCAAAAAGCTGTTTTTCAACATGTTGTTAAAACTTTCGTATAGTCGGAAGACAGTATCAGCTCAATAATTGGGGGGATGGCTTTGCGCAGACCATGACATGCATACCAGCAATCAGGTTTTGTAGGTGTGCGGCGCAGGGCGCATGGTTTCCGTGCGGCTTAAGCCGCACCTACCCCAGATTCTAAAGTTCATACGGTAGACAGTTGAGCAAGAAGGATAAAGCTAAATGAAACAAATCAGATATTACAGTACCAACAACAAGGCCGAGAGGGCATCCTTTGAGACGGCACTCATGGCAGGGCTCGCATCAAATTATGGTCTCTACATGTTATCGAGGGATGATATACCCCGTCTATCGGACACTGTCATCAAGGCGATGAGTTCCATGTCATACGCGCAGATTGCCTATGAGGTTCTCTTTCCGTTCCTGGGTGAAGAGATACCTGCCGGGAATCTCAGGGAAATGCTTGATGACGCATACGACGATAGAAATATCCCCACGAGCACCCAGCATCTTACAGGCAAGACCCATATCATGTGGCTTACGGCCGGACCTACATATTCCTTTAAGGACTACGCGGCAAGGTTCTTTGCGCGGGTGCTCAATTATTTTCTAGAGAAAAGGGGACTGAGGCGCGTTGTGGCGGTGGCCACAAGCGGGGATACTGGAGGGGCGGTTGCTGATGCCCTTCACGGACTTGAGACAGTTGATAATCTTGTATTTTTTCCGAGGGGCTCCATCACAGAGAGACAGAGGAGGCAGATGACGACCCTTGGTGGAAATGTTTACGCCTTTGAGGTAAACGGCGATTTTGACGTATGCCAGGCCCTTGCCAAGCGGCTTCTGGGGGACAGGAATTTCGCAGAAGAGATATTTGCGGATCCCAGCCGCTTTACATCCGCAAACTCCATAAGCCTGGCGAGGCTTCTGCCGCAGGCTGTTTATCCTTTTTTTGCCTATTCCCGCATGGCCTTCTGCGGTGAGCCCATGATTGCGAGCGTTCCTTCAGGAAACTTCGGCGACATGATGGGGACGGTCATTGCACGGGAGATGGGACTTCCTGTCTCAAAGGTAATCTGCGGGGTCAATGAAAATGATGAATTTCCCGAATTTTTGCGGATTGGCAGATATGTGGTAAAGCCCTCCAGAAAATCGCCCTCATCCGCCATGATAGTTTCCAACCCGAGCAATTTTGCAAGGCTTGTGGATTTATATGGTGGGCATGTCTATGACAGGCGTGATTCCAAGGGGCAGGTCATCGAGCAGGGAGTAATAGACGTCCTGCCCGACCTGGAAGCTATGAGAAAAGACCTTTATTCCCTTTCGGTTTCAAACAATGACCACTATAGGGCCATGAGGGAGGTATATGAGCGTTTCGGAGTGATGATTGAGCCTCATGGCGCGGTTGGATGGAGGGTACTTGATACATTTCTTGGTGGAAGACATGAGCGGCCTGCAGTGATATATGAAACAGCAGATCCCGGAAAATTCCCGGATGACGTGAAGTCAGCAATAGGAATTGAGCCTGAAATGCCAAAGAGAATGGTAATTCAGCGGGATCTACCAGAACGTATCTACAGCATCGAAAAAGAGCCTCTTATGGGCACGGATGGTTCCATGGCCTTAAGCGATGAACAATATAATCAAACAAAATCCTTAATTCATGCTATTTTTTGTTGAAAAATAACTAAAGCTGTGTTAGGTGCTCATGTTCATAAACAAAAACCATTTTATAGGAGAAAGGAGTAGGTTATGAACAAAAGTGATCTCGTTAATGAAGTTTCTAAACTGGTTGGGACCAAGAAGGCTGCACAGGCAGCGGTTGATTGCGTTATTGACACAATCAAGGGCGCACTCAAGAAGGAATCGGTTACTCTCGTTGGTTTTGGCACCTTTAAGGTGGACAAGAGAAAGGCAAGAACCGGGAGAAACCCCAAGACCGGGCAACCCATCAAGATAAAAGCAAAGAAGGTTGCCAAGTTTGTCCCAGGTAAGGCCCTCAGGGACGCTGTTAAGTAGCCTGGTCCAATTACAATACCAACTGGGGAGATGCTCTGCCCTACTCCGGAGACAACTGCTTTAGTGAATCAGAGCTCCCCAGTGAAAAACCTCTGCCGGTCTGTCTAAGACAGGTTGAGTCTTTCTATTTGCCCAAGCGAATAAAGAGTTCCTTCCTTATTACCTCTGACAATATCCTTTTGAAATCATACCGGTGACAAATATGAATCAGAAACACCTTGAGATAATAGCCTCTGAGCTTTCCCTCGGTATCAGGGGCGTTGAATCAACAGCCATGCTGTTATCAGATGGAGCTACAGTGCCCTTTATTTCACGCTACAGAAAGGAGGCCACAGGGAGCCTTGATGAAGTGGCCGTGGCAGCGATCCGCGACAGGCTTGAGCAGCTTGAGGAGCTTGACAAGAGACGCGAAGCTGCCCTCAAGTCCATCAAGGATCAGGGGCTTCTTAACGCCGATATTGAAAAACAGGTGCTTGAAGCCCCTACAATGTCGGTTCTTGAGGATATATATCTTCCTTTCAGGCCTAAGAGAAGAACCAGGGCTACCATTGCAAAAGAAAAGGGCCTCGGTCCATTTGCCGAAAGTATCTTTTCCTATGAATGCGAAGACCCGCTTGCGGCCGCTCAGGGTTTCATAAATCCTGAGAAAGAGTTGCTGAGTGTGGAGGAAGCCCTCTCCGGGGCGAGGGATATTATCGCTGAGAAGGTGAGCGAAGATCAGGAGACCAGATCGCGTCTCAGACGGCTCTTCCAGGAGGAGGGCGTATTTCTTTGCCGGGTGCTTGAGGGAAAGGAGGTCGAAGGCGCAAAGTACAGGGATTATTTCGAGTGGCAGGAGAACGTTATCAGCGCTCCGTCACATCGTATCCTTGCCGTAAGGAGGGGGGAAAAGGAAGGTATCCTCTCGCTCAAGATTGCGCCTCCTGAAGAAAAGGCTATTTCCCTTCTGGAGGGGCTATTCGTTAGAGAGGGACTGCCTGCCGCAGAACAGGTTAGAGAGGCGGTCCACGACGCCTACAGGCGCCTGCTTGCAAGCTCAATGGAAACGGAGATTAGGGCTGAGACAAAAAAAAGGGCAGATCAGGAGGCCATCAATGTCTTCTCAGATAATCTGAGGGAACTCCTGCTTGCGCCGCCCCTCGGCAGTAAGCGTTTGATGGGGATAGACCCCGGCTTCAGGACCGGATGCAAGTTGGTATGCCTTGATCCTCAGGGGAAGCTCATCCACAGTGAGACCATTTATCCTCTTCTTACCGACAAGGGAAGGGATGAGGCGGGTAGGCGTGTCAGAGAACTCTGCGACAATTATAAAATAGAAGCGATAGCGGTGGGAAACGGAACAGGCGGCAGGGAGACCGATGCCTTTCTAAGAGAGCTTTCACTTGGGAGCGACGTATTGATAGTTATGGCCAATGAAAGCGGGGCATCAATATATTCCGCTTCAGAGGCAGCAAGAGAAGAATTTCCGGACAAGGACGTTACCGTCAGGGGGGCTGTCTCCATTGGAAGGAGGCTCATTGATCCTCTGGCCGAACTTGTCAAAATTGAGCCTAAGTCCATAGGCGTTGGCCAATATCAGCACGATGTTGACCAGAAGGCACTAAAAAGAGGCCTGGATGATGTTGTGATAAGCTGCGTAAATGCAGTTGGAGTTGAGGTAAATACCGCAAGCAAGCAGCTCCTCTCTTACGTGTCGGGCCTTGGGCCGCAGCTTGCTAAAAACATTGTTGTTCACAGAGATCAAAACGGGCCCTTCAGTTCACGCAAGGAACTCAAATCGGTTTCCCGGCTTGGGCCCAAGGCATTTGAGCAGGCGGCGGGATTTCTAAGGATAAGAGGGGCGGATAACCCCCTCGATGAAAGCGCCGTCCATCCTGAGAGCTATTTGGTAGTCGAGGCAATGGCCAAGGACCTCGGATGCAGCGTGAGAGAGCTTATCCGGAGTGATGAACTCAGGCGATCTATCAATAAAGAGCGTTATGTCACAGATACCGTCGGGATCCCAACCCTTGACGATATCTTAAGCGAGCTTGCCAAGCCTGGTCGAGATCCAAGAAAGACCTTCGAGGCCGTCAAATTTGCCGATGGGATAAATAAGATAGAAGATTTGACGCAGGGAATGAAGCTCCCCGGTGTGGTTACAAATATAACCGCATTCGGGGCATTCGTTGACATAGGAGTGCATCAGGACGGGCTTGTGCATATAAGTGAGCTTGCAGATAGATTTGTTAAAGATCCAAAAGAGGTGGTAAAGGTGGGCCAGAGGGTAATGGTGCATGTGCTTTCCGTGGATATTGAGAGGCACCGTATCTCCCTTTCCATGAAATCCGGCACTCAGGAAGTCGAAAATAATAAGGCGGCCGCGCCGGCAAAAGCCCCTTCCTTACGTTCCGTTAGAGAAGATACCAGATTCAATAATCCCTTCAAAGAAGCCTTGATGAGAAATAGAGAGAAACCACAGGGCAAAGGTCCCGGGAGAGGGCACGATGTTTGAGAATGAGCAGGATTCAATGGCTATTGAAGCGCTTCTTAAATCATGGACTCAGGATACCTGCGGGGCGAAGGATGCATTCATTTCCCTCAAAGATACCCTCGAAGGGATTGAGGGAGCTGTCCTGAGCTTTCACCCCAGAGCCGGGATAAGCTATTCCCTCAGGGCAGCGCTTTTTGACAAAAAGGATAAGCCCCTCAGGCTTTTTTCCTTTGTTGACATCGTTGAGGACGCATCAGGGAAATGGCTTTCCGTTTGTTTCTATGAGGAGATGATCACAGATTCAATGGATTTGGGGGAGAAGATTCCTCAAGGCCTCCTGGGGGAAGACGGCTATTGTTTTCACGTTACGGAGTATGACGAAAGGCTTATTGTCTATCTTAAAGAAAAAATACTTGAGGCCTTTAGCTTTGTTCGGGATGAAAAGTCAAACTGAAAAAGAGTACGCGGACTATCCACCCGGCGGTCTTGCGGCCTTGATGTGGGGCCTTGGCGCCCTTTTCTATTTCATAGGATTTTATCTAAGGATTGCGCCGGCAGTCCTGACAACAGAGCTGATGAGAGATTTGCGCATCACCGCCGCAGGCCTGGGGAATCTTTCGGCCCTTTATTTCTACTCCTATGTCATAATGCAGATACCTACAGGCATCCTTGCCGATCATTGGGGCACAAGGCGCCTCCTTGCAAGTGGGGGGATAGCGGTATCTGTCGGGACCGCTCTATTCGCTATCGCTCCCGGCCCTCTTGAAGGGGGGATAGGAAGACTCTTGATCGGGGCGGGATCATCGGTTGCCTTTGTGGCCCTTCTCAAGCTCTCCAGTTGCTGGTTTTCGCTGGAGCGTTTCGCTACGCTTAGCGGAGTGCTCTTGATGTGCGGTGTTGCCGGGGCGGTATCCGCCGGTCCCCCCCTCAGGATCCTTGTTGATATCTTCGGCTGGCGTGAGGTAATGGGCGCAACCGCAGGCTTCGCGCTTCTGCTCGCGGCGCTTATGTGGACGGTAGTAAGAGATGACCCCTCAGAAAAAGGTTACCGCAGCTTTTCCCCCATGGGACACGAAAAAGGCGGATCAGGTCTCAGGGGAGTTCTTTCGGGACTTGCGCGAGTCCTTCATTACAGAAATACCTGGATCATATCCCTTGCGCCGGCAGGCATTGTGGGCCCCATATTGACCTTTTCAGGCCTCTGGGGAGTGCCTTTTCTGACAACCCACCATGGCATGGCCCCTGCGGCAGCATCCGTAGTTACCTCAACCTTGCTTGTTGCCTGGGCGCTTGGAGGACCTCTGGCGGGTTGGTTATCGGACAGGATAAGGGTAAGAAAGCCTGTCTATGCCCTGGGAGCGGGATTTTCTTGTCTTTTTTGGTTTTTAGCCCTTTTCTTCAACGAATTGCCCGTGTGGGTCCTTTTCTGCCTGATGGCTGCTACAGGTCTGTCATCAAGTGTCATGATAATAGGTTTTGCCTTTGTAAAGGAGTCTGTCCCTCCGACCCTTGCGGGTACGGTTTCAGGGGTATGTAACATGGGTGTCATGATTGGCCCGATGGTCCTCCAGCCACTCCTGGGGTGGATGCTTGACCTTAACTGGGCTGGTGAAGTTGCCAACGGAGTCAGGATATATTCTCTGGAGGCATACCGGGCGGGGTTCGGCATAATGATAGCCTGTTCCCTGGGGGCAACCGTTTTGATCCTGTTCAGCAAAGAAACAAAATGTCGTCAGGCAAAAAACTGATTATTTGTCCGAGCATTTGAATTTATCAAAGGGTATCTGTTTTGCTGTCGAGAGAAGCTTATCCTTATCGTCGCAGTCCTGCATCTCAACGGTTACAAGAAGCCTGTCATCGAGCAGGATCATCAGGTAGCCGCTCTTCTCTTCTTTATCCAGGATGAGAAAACCTCCGCGTCCGGAGATAGTAACGTCGGTCATTATCTGGTCTTCCGTTTCGATCTTCATCTTAGGAATGCCCTTGAAATGCTGCATCTGGGGCGCGTTGGTTCCGCATACGATGGTGAGGGTGGTCTCTTTGTCTGAGTCTTCACCGCCGTAAGTCTGGGTGAGGCTCGACCACTTCTCATTGTTCATCTCCATGTTCATACCCTCCGGTTTGCCGTTTTTTTTGAGGCCGCCCAGTTCGGAGGGAATAAACGGAACCCAGGACTTGTAATCAAACGCGAAAGAACCTGCTGGAAAAGACATGGCGAAAATGATTATTGGTATCAAGATGCGCTTCATAGACGTCTGCTCAGTCCTTTCTTTTAAGATGGGTTTCTTATCAATAATGATGGTCTCGTAAAAAGTCTAAAATTGCCAATTGTCGTCAGTCCGGCAAAAGCCTGAAGCTAGGGATATCAGCTAGTTCTGGGCCCGGCTTTCGCCTGGGTGGTGCTCCTGGTGACTTTTTACTAGTGTGTCGATAATGCATTAAAAAATAAAATTATGAAAGAGGCAATTGCAAAATTCACAGTTTCTTCATTATCCGACTTGAACGGGAAATCAAGTCTATCCTTGAATCAATGCGTTATGGATTCCGGCTTTCGCTGGAATGACGAGTAATCATAGTTTTGCAATTCGCTCAACAGTTTAATATTATTTTAACTTTTGAAGGACAAGTACCGCTCCTAGGCACATAGCTCCTGCAATGTCGGTCCAGTAGGAAGGCCAGAAAAGTCCCAGCGCCGCTGCAACAAAGAGCAGGGTTTCAAACCATGTAGCTTTCCTGAAAAAATAACGCTCCAGGGCGGCCGCAAAGGCAACGAGGCCGAGGGTAGTTGCCGCTGCAGTCAGATAAACCTCCAAATGGTTGATCTCGAAGTTTTCGCCGACTCCCAGCAGGGGACGGTAGGCCATTACTATGGGGATTATGTAGAGTCCCTTGGCCAGCTTCCAAGATGTCAGGGCGGTCTTCATGGGATTTGCGCCTGCAACCCCGGCAGCGGCAAAGCTGGCAAGACTTACCGGAGGAGTCACGTTTGAGTCCTGCGAATACCAGAAAACGATCATGTGTGAGACCATCAGAGGAACGCCCATATCGAGGAGAGCCGGTCCGGTAAGGGTTGCAAGCACGATATAGCTCGCCGTAACCGGAAGCCCCATTCCCAGTACGAGGGATGCCACGGCTATGAGTAAAAGAGCCAGTAGTTCTATCCCTAGACTTAGATCGAGTACCATACTGGAGAATTTAAGCCCCATGCCTGTGAGAGTAACCATCCCCACGATTATGCCTGCTGCCGCACAGGCTACGGAAACCATTATGGCATTCTTTGCGCCCCTTTCAAGGGCGTCCAGGATATCGCGCGCCTGTTTGACTATGAAATAAGGTGATGCAATAGACTCTCGCAACCCGCCGTCAGAATGCACAAGCAGCTTGATTACTCTTGCGATAAGGCTTGCGAACACTGTGCTTATTACCGCGACAAAGCCTGCCATCATGGGTGAATAGTTGGAGACCAGAACATAAATGAGAATTCCTACAGGTACAAGAAACGGAAGCCCTTCACGGATGACCTTAAAGGCTTTGGGAAGGTTCTCCTTGGCCTCTCCCTTGAGACCGAGCTTCTGAGCTTCGATATGAACAAAAAGAAGTACCGTCAAATAGTACATGATGGCGGGCATAAGAGCTACCTTGATAATAGTAAGATAGCTTATATTGGTAAATTCGGCCATCAGAAAGGCGCCCGCTCCCATTATGGGCGGCATCAACTGCCCGCCTGTAGAGGCTGCCGCCTCAATGGCCCCGGCAACGTGAGGTTTGTAACCCACCTTCTTCATCATCGGAATGGTAAATGAGCCGGTAGCAACAACATTGCCCACGGCTGACCCTGAAACCGAGCCCATAAAGCCAGAGGCGAGTACAGAAGTCTTTGCAGGCCCTCCGGAGAAGCGTCCTGTCAGTGCGTAAGCAAGATCAATGAAAAATGCCCCTCCGCCCATCACTTCAAGAAATGCGCCGAAAAGGACGAACACGAATACAAAGGTCGCGGCAACCCCTATGGGTAAACCGAATACACCTTCCGTGGTAAGCCACAGGGTGGTGGCTATCCTTTCGATTGTGTACCCTTTATGTTCGAACAATTCGGGCATATAGGGACCGAAAAGGGCGTATAGTATGCCGAGACAGCATATAAGGGCCATTGCTGGTCCTATGACTCGGCGGCAGGCCTCAATCACGAGCAGGGTTCCAACGATACTAACCAGGGTGTCCGAGAAAAGCCAGTCTCCCTGGCGTTCAAAAAGCGCATCGAGGTTGTAGCAGATATAAACGGTACATGCTACGGATGCCGCAATCATTAACCAGTCGAGGATGAGCCACACCGTCAAGCGATCCTTGCGGGCGTTTTTGAAAGGGACGGTGAGGAAAAAGGCAAGGCAAAGTATCGCGCCCAGGTGGATACTTCTTTGAACAAGGGCCGTGAGAGCGGTGATGCCCGCCGTATAGAGCTGATAAAGGCTTAAAAGGATGGCAAGTACAGTCACGATCCTTGCTGTCACTGCCGCGATATTCGGTTTTGAGCCCTTGGTTTCTGCTTCTGCCATTTCAATAACCGCCTCTTCTTACCGAGAATGCATCTCTGGCCTGATCAGGGGAAGTAATTTCTTGTAAAGGCTGTAGGCAAGCGATACGGGAGTAGCCTTGAACTGCACTGCTTCGTGGGGAGCGCAAGCGCTCAGGTTGATCTCCGTATCCCTAAATATAAGGGTATGATCAACACCCGGGCTGCCTATTCTGAGGATAAAATCGCCAACAGGCAGATGCATCCCTTCTATTACCTCAAACGGGCCTCGTGTGACCATCCTCCCCACGCCGGGCATCTTGCCCATTCCTGCTCCGAACTTGAGGTATTTCTCTTCCTCGATGAAGATATTCCCTTTTTTGTCCGCTGAATGGCTCTCCCAGATAGGAGAATCCTCAACAGAGTGGTTATACCTTATCGTGAAAAGCTCTCCAGGCTTGAGGAGCACTTCAAAAAGGGTAGCTTCCCCTTTTACACGGGTAATTTTCAATTCAAGGCCGCCCGGCAAAAATCCCAGAGCCAGAATTCCTAAAATGACCGGGCCGGTGATTCCTAAAAAGGCATACCTAAGGCCCGGCCGCATTATTAAAAAACCTCAGGGCATCAGGTTTTTTGGTATTTCAAGGCCCTTTTCCTTGATGTACTTAATGGTTCCCGGATGCAGAGGAATCGGAGAATACTTTACTGTATTTTCCGCAGTCGTATAAGAGGCGGAAGGATGGATCTTCATGAGATAACCCTTGTTTTCAAAGAGGGCCTTTGCAAGCTTATAAACCAGGGCCTCGTCCAGCGACTTCTGACATATCATTACATTCCAAACACCTATGGTGGGCACTGCCTTATCAACGCCTCGATAAACGCCTCCGGCCAGTTCCACGGAGGAGTATGTCGGGTAGGCCCCTACTACCTTCTGTATCTGCTCGGGTGTAAAAGTGATTATGTGGATATCATGAGTGGTGGCTAGATCAAGGATGGAACTTGTGCCGGGTCCCACTGACCAGACTCCCACGTCAATGGTGCCGTCCCGGAGGGCATTGGCTGTCTCGGTAAAGGAGAGACGGCTGTCCTTATAGGAATCAAGAGGTATTCCGACGGCCTTAAAGACTGCTTCCGCCATGAAGTTGGTTCCGCTTCCAGGGCTTCCCGAGCTTATTTTTCTTCCCTTGATCTGCTCTATGTTTGTTATTCCGCTACTCTTAAGGGTTACTATCTGCAGGAGATTTGGATACATGATGGCCAGGGAAAGTATATCGTGCTTCTTTCCCTTGAATTTTCCCTCTCCGGAATATCCGGCAACGGCCACATCACCCATGACCTCTCCCACAACTGTCTCTCCCTTGTGTGCGAGCTTGACGTTTTCCACACTCGCGCCTGTCACCTCGGCCACTGCCTTTACGTCGGGGACGTGTTTTGACCATACTTCAGCTACTCCTCCGCCGTAGGGATAATAGATGCCTCCGGTGCCGCCGGTTCCGATGCTTATGAAGGTTGTCTTACCCATGACAGGGGCAGACATAGCAATTACCAAACAACATGCCAGAAAAAGACCGGTTCGTTTCATAAACTTCCTCCTGTTGATCGAAATGTTAGTCCGTCAAAGCGCTCACGCGCAGAATGACTGATTTGGGCTGCATCGGCATATCCATGACAGGATATACGAAGGTGGCCGTTTGTCCTGGTTTGACAAGTCCTTTCTTGATCAGGTCAGGGATAAGGCCTCCTACTGCCTTTCCGTTATCGAGAAATATATGTACCCTGTAGCGTTGATCCTTGTTGCTCTTGTTTTTCAGGCCAACCTTGAAATGAAGGGTGTCAACTCCTTCATATCTTTTAAACGAACAGCTAAACTCGGTAAGCTCAGCCTCCGGGCAGACAATCTTCTCAAGATTGGCCTCTGCCACGCAGGCGAAGGAAGGCGGCGCGTTTTTGGGTGTGTATCCTGTTGCGCAGCCGCTTATGGTGAAAGCGGCCGCGAGGGTCAGAAGTCCTGCCAATAAAGTTAACAAACGAAATTGTCTCATCTTTTCCCTCCTTATCCGGTTGAAGTTATTTTTCTGTTAAGGCCTTATACAGCATAGCCGCAATTTCCTGTCAAGGTCAATGCTGAAGCTCGTTATGAAATGATTACTCGTGAGCCTTCAACCCATCTCTTCCCACCCAAACGGGTTTCCAGAAATCTCATTACAGCGTTAGCGTCACCCGGTTCTATCAAAACGCCGCAGCTCCTCTGCCGCATCAAAAATCTCTATTCCATCTTGAAAGGCCTGTTGTATTTGCCGGAAAATACCTTTTCGCAGTCAAGGGATTCCTTTGGATGAGGAGCCTTCTTTTCCGCCGGATATCCCACGGCGAGAATCGCTTCAACTCTTACGTCTTCCGGAATATCGAGAAGCTCGGATATGTACTGGTTTGAGGTCTTATCCTTTCTGTGCATGCGGTCCCTGATCTGTATCCAGCAACTGGCAAGGCCGATGTCTTCAGCCTGAAGTTGAATGATGATGGACGCAATGGAGGCATCCTCAATCCAGACCGTGCTTTTTGACGGATCTGCGCATATCACGATTCCTAAAGGAGCGCCTTCAAGGAATGATGAGCCGTGTTCTTTTGAGCGTGAAAGCATCTTTAGCATCTCACGGTCGCTTACCAGGATAAATCGCCACGGGTTTGTGCCCATTGAGGAAGGCGCCCTTAAGGCGGCTTCCACCAGAGCGGCTATCTTATCAGGTTCTATTTCCCTGTTTTCATATCTTCTTATGCTTCTTCGTTTTGCAAGAAGTTCTTTAAACATATTTTCCTCCATGATAATTCGGGGTGTTACTTCTCCTATTTCAGTAATAAATTGGGAAGGAACATGGAGATCGAGGGCACATAGGTCACAAGGAATAGACACGCAAGAAGGATGATTAGAAGCGGAAATACCCCCTGGGCAATATCCATGAGCGATGCCCTGGTGATGCCCATCGCTACAAAGAGATTAAGACCGAAAGGAGGCGTGAGCATACCGAACTGGATATTCAGCACCATCACTATTCCAAAGTGAACAAGGTCAATACCGAAGCGGTTCAAAGTCTCAACAAACAAAGGCGCCAGTACCAGCATGGCGCTCACGTCATCCATAAAACAGCCCATTACAAGAAAGAGCAGATTTATCGCAAGCAGAAACATCCAGGGGCTTTGGATGTGCTCCATTATGAAATCGGCCAACTGCACCGGGATCTGTTCGGCGGTAAGAAGCCATACAAACGTCATGGCGCATGAAAGAATAAAAAGAAGACAGGCTGAAAGGATGGCTGCCTGCTCACAGACACCTCCAAGTTCTCCTAAACCGAATTCCCTATATATGAACATTTCTACAAAGAGGGCATAGACCACACTTACGGCGGCAGCCTCGGTTGGGGTGAAAACGCCCGAATAAATACCGCCAAGCACTATAACGGGTAGCAAAAGCGCCCATATTCCTTCTTTGGCCGAAACGAAAAGCTCTTTAAGAGACGGCTTTTTCCTTGTCTTCCATCCCTTTCTTCTCGCCTGAAGGTAGGCGTAAACCATCAGGGAAAAACCTATGATCAGGCCCGGCAGGATCCCTGCCAAAAACAGTTCCGCTACCGACGTATTCATCACCAGACAGTATAGGATCATAGGTATGGAAGGGGGGATAACTATACCGAGAGAACCTGAAACTGTAATTATGCCGAAAGAAAAACGTCTTCCGTATCCCGCCTCTAGGAGGGCAGGTACCATAATAGAGCCTATGGCTACCACGGTGGCCGGAGATGAGCCTGAAATAGCGGCAAAGAAGATACAGACCACGACTCCCGCGATGGAGAGACCTCCCGGAAACCATCCTACAAGGGCGTTAACGAAATTGATGAGCCTCCTGGCAATCCCTCCCCGAGTCATTATTGCGCCGGCCAGGATGAAAAACGGTATGGCCAGGAGAACGAATTTATCAAGGGCATTAAAAAACTGCTGAGCGATGATATGAAGAGGGGTTGAGGTATGGATTATAAGGGCGGCCATTGTAGTGATGCCGAGTAAGGCGGCAATTGGGACGCCCGCCAGGAGCAAAGCTACGAAGCATATCGCTATGGTAAGGGTCATTTTCTTAGATCCCTTGCCTCCGCGACGGCAACCTTAAGATGTCGGAATGCCATAACCAGCGAGAAGAAGGGTATCGGCAGGTAAGCCAGGTACATCGGCATGCCCATTGCAGCGGATGTAGTTTCATAGGCAAAATTCTTCCCTACCACCTTCCAGGAAAAATAAACCACCACGGCAAAGAAGAGGGCACAGATGACATTAGAAAAAACAGCCAAGATGTTTTTCCATGGTTTTTTGAGCTTCCTGGAAAGGGCGTCCATGGAAAAGTGCATCCCGTATTTAACTCCGGTGGCAGCCCCAAGGAATGCGACGAAGACTCCTATGTAGCGGCTCAGCTCCTCATACCATGTGAAGCTGTAATTAAACATATAGCGGGACACCACCTGCACAAAGCCTATTATTGCAAGCCCTAGAATAGTCCAGACTAGAACCTGCTTTTCAACGTGGTCAATAAACTGCGATAGTCTTGCCACCATTGGCTCCACGCTTAAAGTATAAAAAAAAATCAGCCGTGGCGGCCCTGTGACCCACGGAAGATCCCGGGCCGCGACGATCTATTCAAATACTTACAAGGATACCCTGGGCTAGCGTCGGTGCTCCTTTACCTTTGCAAGGAAAAAGTCCATGAGATCATTTCCTATCTTCTCCCTGTATATGTCATAGACAGGAAGGACGGCCTTACGGAATTCCTCCTTTTCAGCGTCTGTGAGGCGGATAATCTCGACGCCGTTTTTCTTGCAGTATTCGTCAATGGATATCCCCAGTTTGGGCAGTTTGTTCTGGAGTTCCGCATTGACCTGCCTATTGGTCTTTATTGCTACTGCTGCGGCGTCCTTAAATACCTTCTGATCTGCCTTTGACAGGGATGCCCAGTAGTCGGGGTTAACTATAATAATGCATTCGGTAATCGTATGCTGTGTGAGGGTCACAAATTTTGTCACCTCGGTGAACTTCATAAGGATGGAGGTGAGAAGCGGGTTTTCCTGGGCATCAATAACCCCGGTCTGAAGCGCGTTGTAGATTTCAGGGAAGGGGATACCGACAGGAGAGGCCCCGAGTTGCTTAAAGGTGTCCATGAAAACGGCCGCCTCCATAACTCTGATCTTGAGGCCCTTTATGTCCTCAGGCTTTCTGATCGGCCTCTTGGTGTTTGTGAAATCCCTCAATTCGTTTTCAGTCCATCCGATACCTATGAACCCCTTTTTAGGGAGATAGGAAAAGAGTTTCTCCTGCACCTTGGGATCGCCTATGACGGCGTAAGCGGTCTCCCTGTTGGGAAACAGATAGGGGAGATCCATTATTCCCGTCTGAGGGACAAAGTTCTGCATCACCGCTGTCGTGATGGATGCTATCTGGAGTGTTCCTGCCTGAACCTGTTCAGCCATTGACCTTTCCCCACCCAGTTGGCCCATGGGAAATGTTGCTATGTCAATGCGGCCGTTTGTCTTTTCCTTCACGTAGGCTGCAAAGGCATCAGCGCCCTTTGACTGCCCATGAAATGGAGGGGCCACGTGTCCGAATTTGATCTTTTCAGCAGCGGATGCAAATAAAGGTGAGAACAACAGACAAGACGCAAAGACCAATGCCATAATCATTACTGAAAACCTCTTCATAAATGCCTCCTTATAGTATAGGTGTGATATCCTGCATCGGCCCATGCCCGATAACGGGCCCCCGCAGTCGATTAGCGAATTAGTCTATCTTTCGGATATAAATCGTGTCAACACATTTTATTCCAGCTTAACAGTTGTCCAGCTGGAAGCTCCCCTGAAAGAACATCTTGAAATATTAATCTCTCCTAGAGCATGATATCAAAAAATTAATGCCTGGAAACAGACGGGCATCCTGATGCGCCATTTTCGTAGAGGAGCGTAGAATGAAGCCATGAATTTACCATCTCTCATCCTGTTGATTCTTCTTATACTTCAGACAGTTGAGGCAAAAGGAGCGGAGCTTGTAATTGACGACTACTCGATGGGAATCGGAGCCCATTGGGAATCAAAGTCCTTCAAGGGCATGACCCTCTACAGCATTAATGAGGACGGTGGTAGAAGGTGCATAAGAGCCCAGAGCAGGGCGTCGGCCTCCGCCCTGTATTATCGCCTGAAATTTGATCCCAGAGAATATCCTGTCATCAGATGGGGCTGGAAAATAGACGGGATTATATCCCCGGGGGATGCAAGAAAAAAGAAGGGTGACGACTATGCCGCAAGGGTTTACGTTGTATTCCCCTCGCTTTTCTTCCGGAAGACGAGGGCGTTGAACTACATCGGGGCTAACAGGCTCCCCAGGGGTGAGGCAGTAGCGAACCCCTTCACCGCAAATGCCATCATGATAGCGGTTCAGAGCGGAAACGACCACTCAGGAAAGTGGATGGAAGAACGCAGAAACATCCTGGATGATTTTAGACGCTACTTCGGTTCAGAGCCGCCTGAGGCTGGAGCGATAGCCATCATGACGGATACGGACAACACGGGAGCAGAAGCTAGTGCCTGCTACGGACCTATAAAACTGGCAGGTGGTGACGGCCTCTAAGACCTGCGAATTTCGCGC
>MNYJ01000102.1 GCA_001874005.1 Desulfobacteraceae bacterium CG2_30_51_40 | reverse complement strand
AGGAAGACAATGAGGCCGGAACAATAAGAATCCATCTCACAGCCTTAAGGAAGGCGGCAATGATGCCCTTCTTCGGCTTCCAGGGCGGCCCTCGAAGAGCGATCTTCGGCCTTGAGACTACTTCATCTGCGCTCGCCAACTATCTGCTCTGGGTTCGCGGACCAAAGGCCGATAGACCAAGCATATTTTTCTATCTGAGAAAAGAGATCCTGGAAATCCAGATTATGGATGGTAATACTCTCCTCTTTGCAAGATCTGTCTCCTCCATAGACGCAAACCTCTACGAGGTTCTTTCGAGAGAGCTTAAGACCGCCAGGGAGGCTTCGGGCGTTTCAGACAGGGAGCTTGATGCCTTTTTCCTGGGAGATAATGAGATGGCTGAGGCACTCAGGAGACTCAAGGATGAAGGGGAGGTAGCGGACATAAGGGATGCGGCCGATCCGACCGTTGACATCGAACTGGCTCCTGCCTATGGCCTTGCGATGAGAGGGGTAAGAAAGGTTCCCCTTGATTGCAACCTGCTCCCGAAGGAGATGCGAAAAAAGGCAAGCAAGGCTGGACTATATTCAATGTATGCCCTACTACTTCTTCTCATTTTGAGCGGCGCCGCATGGGGCGCAGGTTACATGGTCACCCAGAGGGCTGAACTCAGGAGACTCAATCTTGAGCTTAAAGGGCTTGCGGCAGAGGCTGCGATGGTGCAAAAGATAAGAGATGAGGCCTCCTCACTTGAAGCGAGACTAACATATCTTGAGGACTTAAGGGCCAGGAGGGGATCGGTAGTAGAGTTATTGAGAGAGCTTACTGACAGAATTCCCAAGAGCGCATGGATAAGCAACATGACCATTTCCGATAAGGGGGTTGAGATAGAGGGATACGCCGATTCAGCTTCAGAACTGATACCTCTTCTGGATAGATCTCCGATGTTCAAGGATGTCGGTTTCCTCTCCTCCATAACCAAATCCCGCGAGGGAAAGGAGCGATTCCGCATAGGCCTCAAGCTGGCGGCTCCTGCCCAGGATACCAAACAAGATGAGAAGGCTGAGAAACCAGCATCCGCCAAGAAAAAGGGTTGAAATTTGGTGTCATGAAACTTCCATTTAAGACAAGAACTTCCATTGTTATCATAGGGGCCTTTCTTCTTGCCTTGGCGATTGCTTACAGGTTCTGGCCGGATACTGAAATCTTCGGCTCCTCGATAGTCGAGATGGAGATAAAAACAAAACAGATACAAAAATACAGGGGGGCTTTAAGGGAAAAGGGGGCGGTTGAAGCTCGGAAGAGCTTCCTTGCTAAGACGATAGCCGCTGCGGAAAACGGCCTTTTGACAGGAAAGACTCCGGCTCTGGCAGCCGTTGAGATCCAGAACATATTAGACGGTATAGCAAAGACGGCAAAGGGTGATATAAAGACCCTTAGGATACTGAAGACAGAAGACGTGCAGAAGGAGCCTTACGTGATGGTGCCGGTCGAGTTCACCCTTACCTCAACGATAAGACAGTTGAAGGAGATCATTTATAAGATTGAGACATCGCCCAAGTATTTATGCATACAGCAGATGAGGATTGATGTGGCAAGGGCGAGGGGTTCTTCCGCCACCATCCAATCACAGATAACCGTTGCAGGCATTATGAGAAAAGAGGGCGTGTAGGTTTTAGGATGTTTTCAAAGTTGTGGATTATAAATCTGGCGATTGCGGGTCTTGTGGCTTTTCTGGGCGTTAACGCGGTGAGGGAATGGTCCGGGAAGGAGAGCCGGGTTTCCGCGGTGGATCAGACTCCGGCGGCAACAACCGAGAAGGCAAAACCCGCCTTGCCGAAGGTGGCTCAGCCGGCCGCCGGATCCATTCCTCCGCAGGAGGCCTTCAATGTGGTGGTTGAAAAGAATCTTTTTGCCGCTGAAAGAGAGGAGATAAAAGAGGAGGTAAAGCCACCGCCGCCTCCGCCTGCGAAGAATCAGGCAAAAAAGGAGCCTGAACCGCCCAAATTGACTTTTACCCTTTATGGGGTGCTTATAACCAGGTCTTATAAAGGAGCGCTCCTGTCCTTTGCTGAAGAGCAGGGGCAAAGGAGAAGACCGCAACCCGGGCAGACCAAGCAGGATGGGGGACCCGGATGGTATGAGACAGGGGAGGGGGAAGGCGATTGGAAGATTGCATCTATCGAAAAGGAAAAGGTTCTAATTTCCGTGGGCGGAGCATCTACAGAGGTACTTCTCTATGACAAGGAAAAGCCTAAGCAGAGGACTGCAATGGCTGCGAAGAGCCAGGGGCCTACGGTTGTAACCATAGCCACGCAGGCAGCCGCTCCGGCAAAGGCTGCGGTAGTTGGCGAAAGGCTACCAGGGAAAGGATCAGATACTGAACCTGTCGCATCCCAGCGGGTTGAGGAAAAGCGTGTCGTCGAAACAAAGAGGCAGCCAGGCTCCATATCAAGCCGCCTGGGGACCGGATTATCAACAAGAACCAGCAGGGAGGGAAGCAGCTCCAGCAGCTCCTACTCCACTTCCAGAACCCCGACATTTATGAGGTCAAGATGACCCTGAAGAAGATGAAAAGCTTTTTTCTTTTTCTTTTTTGCTGCGTAGTGGCGGCATCTTTTCTTGGTATGACCGGCTGCGCTACTTTGCCCGCGAAGGATACCGGCAAGAACGCAGATGACGAGCTTAAGTCATCAGCTACCCGGGCATTAATGCCTTCTGACAAGGCAGACAAAAAAGATGCCGCCAGGCAGGAACAGGTCGTTATTGTTGAAAAGACACCGCTTGGCTATGTAAAGCAAAAGAGCGTAGAGCAGGCCATAAAGACTTCGCCCCCAATCCAGTCCAAAGTGCCCTCCACTCCTGCAGCCGGATTTGCCACGGGCATTCCTGCCGGGGCAGCGGTAGGTACTGGTGCCGGTGATGAAAGAGAAAAAGAAGGCAAGAAGGCATACGCAAAAGAAGAAGAGACCGGAGGCGTGGATTTTAATTTTGATGAGGCGGATCTCTATGAAGTCATAAGGACCATGGCTGAGATCCTTCAGATAAACTACATAGCTGAGCCCGGGATCAAGGGGAGCGTGACCATCCATACGGCAGGGAAGCTCAAAGAGAAGGATCTTTTCCCGATTTTCTTCCAGATCCTTGAGGTGAACGGGCTTACCGCCGTACGGGAGGGAAGCCTTTACAGGATAATGAAGATGAAGGACGCGCCAAGGCTTCCGCTCATATCGAGTGTCGGAAAGCAGGGAGCGATGATACCTCCCGAAGAACGCGTCATAATCCAGATAATACCCTTGACCTTCATATCCGCAGCCGAGCTTGCAAAGATCATAACGCCGTTTGTATCGGCAGACGGGACCGTCGTCACCCACGGGGATACGAACACCCTGGTGCTGGTGGATAAAGGCACAAATGTGATCAAGACCCTCAAACTTATAGAGGCCTTCGATATAGACGTATTTGAAAGAATCAAATACCGGTTTTACCAGGTCAGCAATCTGGAGGCGGAAGAGCTTGCCAAGGTCTTGACCGAGATATTCCCGGCCCCTGCCGGTGCCGGCAAGGCCGACCTCAAATTTATAGCGATCAAACGCCTTAATATTGTGCTGGCCGTAAGCTCCAACCCCAGGGTCTTTGACAGGGTGGAGGAGGCCATAAAGTTGGTTGATGTGCCAAGCGAACAGGTCGAGCCCCAGATATTTGTTTACTTTGTCAAAAACGGGGAGGCCAAGCAGCTTGCCGAACTTCTCGATTCCGTTTTTAAGGATGAGGCATCCAAGAGCAAAAGCACCACGAAAGAGTCGGGGAGGCCTAAAAATCCTCTGCTTCTTGGCTATACGGACAAGGGAAAGGAAGAACCCAAGACCGCCGAAAAGACTCCTGAAAAGACTTCTCCAGCAGCCGGCTCCGGAAAGTCGGAGGAAGGCGGGCCGACCGGCTGGCTTAAAGGTGATGTCAAGATAACCGCAGATGAGGTCAGAAACGCGCTCATAATAAAGGCAAGCCCCAGGGACTATCAGATAATCGAAAAGGTCCTTGCGCGCCTGGATGTGCTTCCAAGACAGGTTCTGATCGAGGTTGTTATTGCGGAGATAACCCTTGATGATTCCACGCAGCTAGGCGTTGAATGGGAGTTCGGTAAAGGAACCGGGAAGATAGACACTAACTTTGCGGCTTCCGTAGGAGCTGCCGGTCTC
>MNYJ01000009.1 GCA_001874005.1 Desulfobacteraceae bacterium CG2_30_51_40 | reverse complement strand
AAGGCTGACAGAGGCAAACAAGAATTCGGCTGCCGCTGGATGCAGCAGGTGAGGCACAGTAAAGAAGGGTGCGGGACGCACCTTATGAAATTCTGAGAGCAATAGTTCACTAGTGTCCATCCGGAAATGAGATAGTTTCGTCGAGTTCAAGGCGGGCGATAATTTTAACCACATGAATACATTGACGTATTTCGAGGATTAAAATTTGAGCCCAACGCCGAAATTGGTGAAAATAGCCATTTACGGATGGACACTATCTATAGACTTGACAAAGCGATGGGCATCCGATATTCCCAAAAAGAAAAAGGGGATATTCCATATAAGTGATGGATGTTCGATTATGCTTGATGATAACGACAGAAGGATCATAGGACATATTCAGGGAGATATCCCCCTTTCAAGAACGCCGTTTTTGGACCTGGCAGAGACGGCCGGGATGGATGAGGCAGATGTCATTGCTCGAATAAAGAGGCTCAAGGATGAGGGTATAATCAGGCGTTTTGGAGCTACGCTGCGCCACCAGGAGGCGGGCTTCAGCGCAAACGCGATGGTCGCGTGGCGTGTCCCCGATGAGCGGATCACGGAGGTGGGAGAAAGGCTTGCGGGCTTCCGTGAGGTCACTCACTGTTACCAGAGGGTCATGCATCAGAAATGGCCTTACAACCTCTACACCATGCTGCACGGTAAAAGCGAGGAGCAGTGCAGGCAATTGGCCGGTAAGATGTCGAGGGCGGTAGGCATTGACAACTATATACTTCTTTTCAGCACAGAGGAATTCAAGAAGACGAGCATGGAGTATTTTTGATATGGCTGAGAGATCAGAAGCCCTCTTTGACAGGGCTCTAAAAAGAATACCGGGAGGGGTTAACAGCCCTGTAAGGGCTGCAAGGGCCGTGGGTTTGAATCCTCTTTTCATAGCTTCTGCGTCAGGGCCGTTTCTCCGGGACGCGGACGGCAGGGAATATATTGATTATGTATGCTCCTGGGGGCCGATGATACTTGGCCATGCCCGGGAGGAAGTCATTGAGGCTGTAAGACTATATGCCGCAAGAGGAACCAGCTACGGCGCCCCTACAGAGCTTGAAGTGGAGATGGCGGAGACCATCTGCGCAATGGTGCCGTCTATCGAGATGGTGAGGATGGTAAACTCCGGCACGGAGGCAACCATGAGCGCTATAAGGCTGGCAAGAGGCTTCACCGGCAGGGACAAGATAGTCAAGTTTGACGGATGCTATCACGGCCACGCGGACAGCCTGCTCGTGTCCGCCGGGTCAGGGGTGGCCACCCTGGGTATTCCGGGCAGCCCAGGGGTTCCGTCTGATCTCGCGAGGCATACTATCTCTGTCCCTTACAATGATTTGGAATCGGTTAAAACTGCCTTTGAAAGATATGGATCTGAAATAGCTGCCGTAATAGTTGAACCGGTTGCGGGGAATATGGGGGTGGTGCTGCCGGAAGAAGGATTTCTCTCGGGGCTTCGCGATATAACCCGTCAATACGGGTCAATCCTGATATTCGACGAGGTCATGACAGGCTTCAGGCTTTCTGCGGGAGGCGCCCAGGAGCTTTATTCGGTGAGTCCGGACCTCACATGTCTCGGGAAGATCATAGGGGGAGGGCTGCCTGTAGGTGCCTACGGTGGAAGACGCGAGATAATGGAGAGGGTGGCACCTCAGGGTGACATCTATCAGGCCGGGACCCTATCCGGAAATCCCATCGCCATGGCTGCGGGCCTTGCAACTCTGCGCATCCTCAAGAAAGTGGGTATCTATAGAATACTAAAGGAAAAGGGGGACATGCTTTTTACCGGAATCAGGAAGGCTGCTTCCTCTGAAGGAATTGATATTCAGGTGAACAGCTCGGGCTCAATGGGTTCGTTCTTCTTTACATCCGCGCCAGTCCGTGATTTTGCGTCGGCCTCCAAGTCCGACATGGGGCTCTTCAAGAAATTTTATCATATAATGCTCGGTAGTGGCATCTATCTGGCTCCATCCGCTTTCGAGGCCGCTTTTATTTCACTGCAGCATACGGAAGAATTACTCGATAAAACAATCTGTTCTGCCAGGGAGGCCTTCCGGAAACTTGCGTCAGAAATCTGTTGACTTGATCCGAGGCCATGTGGTAGAGACACATGCTGGTTTTCATGCCGGATACGGCCCTTTGCTTTATGGACGAAGACCTTAAGAAAAATATTAAGACGCTGGGCTATTTTAGCACAGTGGGAATGGCCATGGCCTTGTCGGTGGCCATCGGTGCTGCTGTAGGTTATTACCTCGACAAATATTTCGAGACCGGCCCGTGGCTTACATTTATATTTCTTGGGCTCGGGATAGCAGCGGCCTTTAGAAACCTGTATATCCTTTACAAGAAGGCGAAAAACCTTTGAACGACTGGGAGAAACTTTCTAAGAGGCTTAGAATAGTTAACTGGGGATTGCTCCTTATCCTTGTAGCGGCAAGCTCTCTTTCCATGTTCCCCGCGTTTACCGCAGGGCTTGCGGCAGGCGGACTACTCAGCATAGCCAACTTTTCGGCCCTTGGACGGAGCGTGGTTTCGGCTTTCGGTATTTATGGTGCCGACAAGGCGGGGAAGGTAAGCATTATCTTTAAATTTTATATGAGGCTTGCCTTGGTGGGCATTCTCATATTCATACTTGTGGGCACTTCCCTTGTCAATCCGATAGGACTTGCCATCGGTCTTTCCATAGTGGTAATAAATATTATAGTTTTAGGAATTGTCAGGGCTTGCAATTTTTCATCGCGGGAGGCAATTTAACACATGCATCACCCTATTTTCTTTATTGATTCATTTCTGAAGGCTATAGGATTCGAAAACGCCGCGGCCTATTCGCATGTCACCCATTCATGGCTTGTCATGCTGATCCTTATAATCAGCGCGGTATTGTTTGTAAAAGGCATCCAGCTTATCCCGACCAAGGGGCAGAATTTCTTTGAAGTGCTGGTTGAAGGCCTCGAGAAGTTCATGGTTGAGATTACCGGGCCTGAGGGGCGGTTCTTCTTTCCTTTCATCGGTACTGTCTTCCTCTATATCCTGGTTTCAAACCTTATCGGACTCATACCGGGCCTCAACTCGCCGACGGCAAACCTGAACACGACACTGTCCATGGCCCTTTGCACGTTTGTTTATACTCATATTATAGGATTCAAGTTTCACGGCGTAAAATACATAAAGCATTTTCTGGGACCCGTGTGGTGGCTTGCGCCCCTTATGCTTCCGATAGAGCTTATCGGGCACTTTGCGCGTATCATGTCGCTGAGCGTCAGGCTTTTTGGAAACATATTCGGAAAAGAGATGGTTCTCTCCATCCTTTTCGGACTTGCCGGGCTCTACCTGGCGCCTCTGCCCATACTTTTTCTGGGTATCCTTGTCAGTTTTATTCAGGCGCTGGTTTTTATGCTGCTTTCCATAATGTACTTTGTGGGCTCTATGGAGCACGCCCACTAACGGTCACGCCCGGGCAGGGCAGAACGAAGGATGGAAATCACCCCCGCCCCTCGGCGAGGGGGAGGGATAAAGGGAAGGGGCATTTTCATATAACCGGCAGGGAAGAGTTCCGGATTTCAGGATTTTTGAAAAACGAGTTTATGGAGGAAGGCCATAATATCTAAAAAAGGAGGAGTTTTTTTATGTCTAGGAAAAGGTTGATTGGTATTTTTTCTGCGGCGCTTTTGTTGAGTTCGGCTACCATGGCGTTTGCTGCCGGCGATCCCCAGGTCCAGTCTGCCGGACTTTGGGTTTTCTTCGGTATTGCGATAGCCTGCGGCTTCGGCATTGGAGTCGCGGCCCTCGGTACCGGCCTCGGCATGGGTAACGCAATCAACGGCGCGCTTCAGGGAACTGCAAGGAATCCTGAAGCCGGTGGCAAGATCATGACCACCATGATCATCGGTCTTGCTCTGATTGAGTCACTTTGTATCTATGCACTGGTTATCTGCTTCATTCTTGTCTTCAAGATCCCCGACATGGGCGCCTTATTTCAGCAGATTATTAAGTAAATGGGCAGCCGTTAAAGGAGACTTTGAAAATGGGCCTCCTCCGGGAGGCCATTTTTTTTGGATTGAATGTGCTTTTTTTCACAATGTGTGTGAGCCGTATTAGTCTATAATGTTTTTTTATATGAAAATGTCCCCTTCCTTTAATCCCTCCCCATCGACGGGGGAGGGAGGGGTGGGGGTGATTTTCATGCTTCGTTCTGCCCCTTTCAGGGCATGGCGGTTAGTGAGATCATGAGCGAATCCCCAAAGGTTCCAAAGCCCACAATTGAAAGGCTGGCCATCTATTCAAGACCGCTTGAGGACCTTCTGGAGGCTGGTTCGCCTGTAGTTTCTTCGGAACGGCTTGCAATTCTCTGCGGAGTCAACCCTGCCCAGGTAAGGAAAGATCTGGCTTATTTCGGGGAGTTCGGAATAAGGGGTCTAGGCTACGAAGTGAAGGAACTGCTGAAGGCCATCAGGGCAATACTTGCCACTGACCGCCGCTGGAGTCTCTGCATATTAGGCATGGGAAACCTAGGCAGGGCCCTTGTTGAAAATGAAAACTTCAAGAGAAGGGGCTATATATTTGTCGCTGCCTTTGACGCTGACAACCGAAAGGTGGGGGAAAGACTTGCATGCGGTCTCACGATAGAGCCTGTCGCCGGAATAAAAGATATTGTTTCAAAACTTCATGTGGATATTGGGGTTATCACTACGTCCCAGAAGGGCGCGCAGCGTGCGGCGGACCTCCTCATTGACGCAGGGGTCAGGTCCGTGCTTAATTTCACCCCCGCCCAGGTAAGGATATCATCATCGTGTTTCTTGGAGAACGAGGATATCGGTCTAAAACTGGAAAACTTGGCCTATCACCTTACAAGGATAAGGGGGGCGAGGGCGACAAAATAAAAATTGCCGGCCGCAGGGTACGGGGCTGAGCATGATGAATATGGAATGATGAATGCAGCAGAGCCAGCGGCGCATTGTTTGTGTCTATGCTGCCGTCAACCTGACCCGTAGTCCCTGATTCCTTATTTAGTGCCCATCCGTAAATGGCTATTTTCACCGATTTCGGCGTTGAGTCCAAATTTTAATCCTCGAAATACGTCAATGTATTAATGTGGTTAAAATTATCACCCGCCTTGAACATTGCTTCGGCGCCAGGGCGGGTGGTGAAAAAGATTCTCTGATCGCGCAAAGATGTAGTGCCAGAAAACGAAGTATCCTGTCTTTAACATGCTGTTATTCCATAAGAAGTGTTTTGCTTTCATGAATTTGGGTTAAGTTTATCGGCCAGATAACGGCCGGTAAAAGATGCCTCGTTTGCCGCAATCTGCTCCGGAGTTCCTGAGGCTACCACATAGCCACCCTCATCGCCGCCCTCGGGCCCGAGATCAATAATGTAGTCTGCGGTCTTTATGATATCCAGGTTATGTTCGATAATTACAACGGTATTCTTCATGGCGACCAGGCGATCGAGTACCTCCAAAAGCTTCTGGATGTCCACAAAATGAAGGCCGGTTGTGGGCTCATCCAGAAGGTAAATCACCCCTCCTCGAGTCTTTTTGCTCAGTTCTCTTGCAAGCTTTATCCTCTGAGCCTCTCCGCCCGATAGGGTGTTTGCCTGTTGGCCCAGCCTCACGTAACCAAGGCCTACATCCGCAAGCGTAGTGAGCTTGGACCTCAAGGCAGGTATCCTGTCAAAAAAACTCAGCGCCTCATTGACCGTCATGTTCAGAACATCGGCTATGCTCAAGCCCCTGTAGCGGATCTCAAGGGTGTCTCTGTTGTATCTCAACCCTCTGCATGCATCGCAGGTGACATAGGCGTCGGGCAGGAAGAGCATCTCTATCTTTATTATTCCGTCGCCTTTGCAGACCTCGCAGCGGCCTCCTTCGATATTGAAGCTGAATCTGCCGGTCTTGTATCCCCTGGCCCTCGATTCCGGAAGCATGGCGAAAAGATCCCTTATATGGCCAAATATGCCGGTATAGGTAGCAGGATTGCTCCTGGGTGTCCTTCCAATGGGGCTCTGATCAACACTAATTATCCTCGAAATGGCCTCGATACCCGTTATGCCGTCCACTTCTCCGACCCTCTTTCTGGAGGCGTAGATGGCGTTACTTAAAAACGGGAGGAGTATCCCGTTTATAAGAGTGCTCTTGCCTGATCCTGAGACTCCGGTTATGCAGGTCAGGGTGCCCAGAGGGATGTCAACACGAATGTCCTTGAGATTATTTTCCCTTGCCCCGTGTATGAAGAGCCTTTCCCCGGTCCCTTTTCTCCTTGTGGCCGGGACGGTAATGCGGGCCTTTCCTGAAATATATCTTCCTGTGACGGATTCCAGGCTTGTGGCCAGCTCGGCGGGTTTTCCCAGGAACACGACTCGGCCGCCAAGCTCGCCGGCCCCTGGTCCCATGTCAATTACAAGATCGGCCGCCATGATCGTCTCCTGGTCGTGTTCCACTACAAGCACCGTGTTTCCCAGTTCCTTGAGTCTTCTCAGGTTTTCAAGAAGCCTTATATTGTCCCTCTGGTGCAGTCCTATGCTGGGTTCATCCAACACGTAAAGCACCCCTGCGAGCCCGGAACCGATCTGGGTCGCCAGCCTTATTCTCTGAGATTCTCCGCCTGAGAGTGTGGCAGAAGATCTGTCAAGGCTCAGATAACCCACTCCGACGCTTATCAGGAAAGAGAGCCTTTCCTCTATCTGCTTAAGGAGCCTTGAAGCGATCATTCTTTCTTTGAGCGAGAGGTTCAGAGACCTGAAAAAGGCATGGGCCTCCGTTATGGGCAGGCCGGCAATTTCGGCAATGTTCTTGCCCCCAAGACGTACCGCTAGGCTTTGGCGGCTGAGCCTTCCCCCACGGCATGATGGACATTTTCTCACGGACATATATCTTTCAAGCTCCGAGCGGAGCTGTTCGGAATCGGTTGCGTCATATTGCCTTTGAATTGCCGGTATGATGCCTTCAAAAGGCCTTGAAAACCCGTATCCGTCTTTTCCGTCATTGAAGGAAAAATCAATCTTCTCCGATCCTGTTCCATAAAGGATCGCTTCCTTTGCACTATCCGGGAGTTCTTTGAAGGCGGTTTCCATATCGAATCCATAATGCCTGCAAAGGGCTTGAAGCAAGGCCTGCCCCGGTCGTGAAGGCTGGTACTGGCTGGGAGCTAATGCCCCCATGCTGATGGAGAGATGAGGAAATGCGGCCACCCTGTCAGGGTCCGGATAGCGCTTTTCACCGAGACCTCCGCAATCAGGACACGCGCCTTCGGGATTATTGAATGAAAACATCTGAGGACTCAATGGGCGCATAGCCATGCCGCAGTTCCTGCATACGGCCTTTGTGCTGAAAAAAGACTCTTTTCCATCTCCGTCTTCCAGCACTACCGATCCGTCCGACAAGGATACGGCCAGCTCTATGGAGTCGGATAAACGTCTTGCCAGATCGGGCTTTACCGCTATACGGTCAACTACGGCACTTATCGAGTGGCGTTTGTTTTTTTCGAGCCTTATGTCCTCCTCCAGGAAAACATGGCGACCGTCCACCTTCACCCTGGTGTAGCCGTCTCTCCTTAGTTTATCAAAGAGCTGGGAGTATTCGCCCTTACGTTCGACCACCAAGGGTGAGAGTATCTGCAGCCTTGTTCCTGCCTTCATCCGGAGTGTTTGATCTACGATATCCTGGATGGTCTGGCTCCCTATCTCCAGGCCGCATTCCGGGCAGAAGGGCCTTCCCGCGCGTGCAAAAAGCACCCTCAGGTAATCGGAAATCTCTGTGATAGTTCCCACGGTTGATCGGGGATTGCGGCTTGCGGTTCGCTGTTCGATGGCAATCGCGGGAGACAGACCCTCTATCAGATCAACGTCGGGTTTTTCCATCTGCTCAAGGAACTGTCTGGCATAGGCTGAGAGGGATTCCACATAACGCCTCTGCCCCTCGGCGTATATTGTGTCGAAGGCAAGGGATGACTTGCCTGAACCTGAAGGCCCGGTTATTACGATCAGTCTGTTTCTGGGGATATCAAGGGAGATGTCCTTGAGATTATGCTGCCTTGCTCCCCTTATGCGGATAATACCATCATCCATTTCTGATAAGCTCGCAAAAGGCCAAAACCCGGGCGCCGCACAGAGAGGCTTTTGCAGGGCGCCCACATATCATGAGCCTTTCGGTGAGCCAAGCGTCCCGACGAAACCGGGAAAATTCCGATGAACAAGGCTCAGCCGCTATTAAAATGATGAAATGAAGATACACGTTAGGCCTTTTTTCTGTGCGCATCCCGCAGGCAGGAAAATTCACAGTGTACATCTTTTTTTAAAATCGTCATATTACTCTCCTCAACATGTCTTCATCACAAGAGATTTTCTAGAGGATGGGCCTCTTCCTTCTGTTTACAGCCATGAGGGCGGCCATCTTGATCGCGGCCCTGAGGCTCGATGAATCTGCAATGCCTCTGCCTGCGATGTCGTAGGCGGTGCCGTGATCAACGGATGTTCTGACAATGGGAAGACCGAGGGTGACATTGACGCCGTCCGAGAAATGAAGAAGCTTCAGCGGTATTAGCCCCTGGTCGTGGTACATCGCCACCACGGCATCAAATTCCCCCCTGTAAGCCCTGTAAAAAAGGGTGTCCGCGGGGAAAGGCCCTGAGACCTGCATTCCTCTGTCTTGAAGCCCTACAATCGCGGGAGCTATCTCATCTTTTTCCTCTGAACCGAACAGGCATTCCTCACCCGCGTGCGGATTAAGGGCTGCAATTGCTATCCTGGGCTGCTCAATGCCGAAATCATCTACGAGCGCGCGCCATGTGATTTCTGCTACCGTCATGATCCGCTCACGCCGGATAAGGGGAGCAACATCCCTCAGGGCGCAATGAATGGAGACCAGGGAGACCTTCAATTTTTCCCCTGCGAGCATCATGACAAATTTCTCTGTTCCGGTAAGGTGTGCTATAAGTTGGGTATGCCCCTCAAAGAGACACCCGACCCCCTGCATGAGGGATTTGTTTATTGGGCATGTTACCATGGCGTCGGCTTTCCCTGAGAGACACATCTCAACTGCCTTGTATATATATGACACCATAGCCTTCCCGCCTTCAGGGCAGGCCGTGCCCGGGCATAAGGAATCGGGTTTGATATCGCTTAGCGAAATCACTTCTATTGCCCCGGAGTCAGACTCGCCTATGTTGTCTTGATGCACCTTTAGGAGCTTCAATGAACTCTTTGAGATGTTCTTGGCTGCTTCTAGAACAGATATATCTCCTATGACAATAGGCAGGCATATTCTTCCGATCGCCTCGTCGGAAAGGGCCTTGATGATCACCTCCGGTCCTATGCCGGAAGGATCTCCCATGGTTATGGCAATGACATGTTTCTTGTTCATAATGACCGCCGCAATCTTTTTTGGGATTATTGCCCATGAGGCCTCATGTGTCAACGAACTGCGCGCGACTTATATGCAAGGCCTTTTTCTTTGACACCCCTTGTCGGTCAACCTATACTTCTTTTTCTTTGAAGGCATTGTAAGGAGCCCGGGTGACTCGATCAGCCGCCTTGTCGGCACAATCGAATCGGTGTCGAGATCGTATCATTATCAATAAATAGGGGAGATGGCTCTAACGCTTATCAGGGCAAGCTGACCGGAAAACATCTACTGTAGGTGTGCCTTCAGGAACACTTCGCACGGTACCTGTGCGGCTGAAGCTGCACCTACCCCGGATTTTTAGATAGTGTCCATCCGGAAATGGCTATTTTCACCGATTTCGGCGTTGGACTCAAATTTTAATCCTCGAAATACGTCAATGTATTCCTGTGGTTAAAATTACAGCCCGCCTTGAACTCGACGATACTATCTCATTTCCGGATGGACACTAGATCAAAATTGGGATGGGGATCGAAACAGAAAAAATTGATTTCAGACATGATAAACTCTTCGTTGCGCATTTCGATTTCAATAAGGATTTTAATTGCGGCCCCGATCCCGGAACGTTGAGGAGAAGGCCGCCGTTGATACGCTCCAGCCCTTTTTTGACGAGGTAATACGATAACATCCATTGAGAGAGGTGATAGTGGTGAGTTCTGAAAAGGTAGTTACGAGATTTCCGCCGAGCCCCACGGGATATCTGCACATAGGCGGGGCGCGGACCGCGCTTTTTAACTGGCTTTTTGCCAGACGGCGTGGAGGCGTTTTTATACTGCGTATAGAGGATACCGACCGTGAGAGGTCTTCGAATGAGGCCACGGAGGCTATAATTGAGTCAATGAAATGGCTCGGACTTGACTGGGACCAGGGGCCTTTTTTCCAGTCAAGGCGGTATCCTCTGTATAACGAGATGATCGAGCGGCTTATCGTTTCCGGAAGGGCCTATTACTGTGACTGCTCTCCTGAAGACCTTGAAAGGCGAAGAAAGGAGGCCATGGCCAGGGGACTCAAGCCCAAGTATGACGGCAGGTGCAGGGAAAGGGGACTGGGACCCGGGCCCGGAACCGTGGTCAGGCTCAAGAGCCCTCTGAGCGGAGTAACTCATTTTGAAGACCTTATAAAAGGCCCGATAAGAGTCAGTAACGATGAACTTGACGACCTGGTGCTTAGAAGATCAGACGGAAGTCCGACCTATCACATGGCGGTCGTGGCTGATGATGTTTCCCTGGGGATAACCCATGTAATAAGGGGAGATGATCATGTAAACAATACCCCCCGCCAGATTCAGATATATGAGGCCCTGGGTGAAAAGATCCCTCACTATGGCCACGTTCCTATGATACTCGGCCCTGACAAAACCAGGCTGAGCAAGCGCCACGGTGCTATGAGCGTGCTGGCATACCGGGACATGGGATATCTGCCGGATGCGCTCATAAACGCCCTTGCCAGGCTGGGATGGTCTTACGGCGATCAGGAAAAATTCAGCAGGGAGGAGATGGTTGAGAAATTCTCCCTTGAAAGTGTCGGGAGATCCGCCGGGGTCTTTAATTTCGAGAAACTTTTGGATCTAAACGCTTGGTACATGAGGGAATCAGACGTCGAGGCGCTGTCCGAAGCGGTCATTCCGTTTCTGGAAAAACTGGGCGTTGAAAGACCTGACAAATCCTTCCTCGTGAAGGCGGTAGGAACCCTTAAGATGAGAAGCAAGACCCTGGTTGATCTTGCAAAGGATGCGCTTTTCTATTTCCAGGATGAAATATCCTATGAGTCCTCAGCCCGCGATAAGTTTCTTGTCTCCCAGGTAGCAGTTCCTATGCGCGAACTTCAAAAGGCCCTCAGCCGGATCGAAGGCTTCGATCAGCTCGCGCTTGAAAAGGCTTTTGAGGGATTCCTGGCAGCATCGGGCCTCACCCTTAAGGCCATAGCACAGCCCTTGAGGGTTTCCCTTACAGGTCGCACCGCAAGCCCCGGGCTTTTTGAGGTCATGGAGGTGCTGGGAAAGGAAATGGTCTTGAAGAGGATTGATAAGGCCCTGGCCTTTATTGAGGGAAAGTAACCTGCCGCCTCATTGTCTCTTCGGTCGGGTCTGTGTGCCGGAACCCATCATGGTTTCGCATAGCTCGCAGATTGAGCGGGTAGAAACGGGAGCATGCGATTGAATAAAAAAAATCGGTAAGGGTTCACAGGTTCTGGGTTCAACGTTCAGGGTTAGGGACAGGGATAGAATTGAAGCCTTGATCGGCTGATAAACCCTGTTAACTTTGCCAAATAGCGCTGGATCGGGTGTCCATCTCCGGGTCTCAAACGGCCGAGCCGGGGAATTCTCACGCAAAATACCGCCCAAAGATCGGATTAGCGGTCAAAAACGCAACATTGAACCTCTCAACCTTTGAAACCGTGAACGGTTACAAAAATCGTAACAGGAAAAGGGTTTTGAAACGGATAAAGCAGGCGCAATGGTGAGCGAAAAGAAAAACGCGAAGCTTCCTGCGAAAAAGGATTTTTATATTGTCCGCTCGTCGGCGGCGGAATATCTGACCTTTATTGCGGCAAGCGGCAGTGGTGGCGTCGAAGCGGTTTATGCGGATGAAAGCATCTGGCTGACCCAGAAAATGATGGGCGTGCTTTACGATGTTGAAACCCACACCATCAACTATCACCTGAAAAAGGTGTTCTCCGACAGTGAGCTGCAAGAGGATTCAGTTATTCGAAATTTTCGAATAACTGCCGCCGACGGTAAAACATACAACACCAAGCACTACGAGCTGCCCGCCATTATCGCCGTAGGATACAAGGTCAACTCCGAACGCGCCGTGCAGTTCCGCAAGTGGGCGACCACCATCATCGAGGAGTACACCATCAAAGCCTATGTCATGGATGATGAGCGGATCAAGAGCGGCGGCTCCATCCTGACTGAACAGTACTTCGAAGAGCAACTGCAGCGCATCCGCGAGATTCGTCTCTCTGAGCGCAAGTTCTACCAGAAGATCACCGACATCTACGCCACAGCCATTGACTATGATGTGACCGCCAAGGCTACCAAGCGCTTTTTCGCAACCGTGCAAAACAAACTGCATTGGGCCATCCACGGTCAGACCGCAGCGGAGATCATTGTCAGCCGCGCTGATGCTGATAAGCAGAATATGGGGCTAGCCACGTGGAAGGATGCGCCGAGAGGAAAAATCCAGAAGTATGATGTCAGTGTCGCCAAAAACTATCTGACCGAACACGAGATGACGCAACTGGCGCGCCTGGTGAATGCCTATCTGGATATCGCCGAGGATATGGCGCAGCGCAAGATTCCTATGACCATGCAGGACTGGGAAACCCGCCTGAATCGCTTTATTGCAGCCACCGACCGCGAAATTCTCCTGGATGCCGGGAAGGTTACCACCGAGATCGCCAAGGCTCATGCCGAATGCGAATTCGAGAAATACCGTATTGTCCAGGATCGGTTATTCGAGAGCGATTTCGATAAAGTGTTAAAACAGATCGAATCTGCGATGGCGGATAATCAGCGAAAATCCTTGAAATCCGCGGATGATAAGAAGGACGTGTCATGAGCAAAATACAATGGCGATACAACGCGGTTAGTGGGGCTTTACTCTATGTAAACAGGCTCCCTCATTATGAGGGCGATGGCCTCTCCGGCCGTACGCGCAAGGGCCGGATGGGTGTCGGAAAGATTTTTTATCTGCCGCAGATGATCGGCCGTTCTCATGACAAGAGAGGCCAGATCACCTTCATCAACTGAAATGAATCTGGACAGAGTCTCCCAGCCCGTCCCTCCTGCCCATAGATACACCGCCGCTGCAGGCCAGAACTGGAGGGGAGGACTTTCGAGACCGGCAGCGGTCTTAAGGTTCATTATATCCCCAATGCTGTCCGTTATCCTGGCCCACAGTTCGAGCGGGGCTGAAAGATCAAAGGCCTTCCAATCGGTTACCGAAATATCAACCGGTCTGTCCCATACAAAAGGCGCCAGGGCAGCCGCCATCATGGCCGGCGTAAGACCGTCAAACGCCTCTTTACGGATTGCCTCCGCGATCAGAAGAGGCTGGTCTATGCGCAGTCTCGATGCCCAGAGGCCGTCTCCGGTCAGTGTGTCATCCTTTTCAGCAAAGCCGGTTCGCTTCAGAAAGCGGAGATGTTTTTTGAAGCTCATCCAGAGCATCTGCTGAGGGCCGGTCTTGGCCCTGGAACCTCTTGCCTTTTGTCTCTCCTGGTAAGCCGCAAATGATCTCTCAAGCATATCCTTTACCTGATCGGGCGTATGGGAAAGAAGGAGGTTGAGAGTCATAGAAAAATTGATGTGGATGCGGCTTACCAGAGGCTCCGAAACCGAGCTTTCCAGTTCCTGCAGCAAGAACGGGTCCTGGTGCCTGCCGGGGACAATCAGGGCAAATCCTATCTTATCCTTTCCCCTTCTTCCGGCTCGGCCTATCATCTGGTGGAGGTCAGTGGAGGTAAGGTTCACGAATTCTCTTCCGTTAAAACGGTCGCTTTGCATCAATACAACGGTCCTTGCCGGAAAGTTCACGCCGGCTGCGACTGTTGAGGTGGAAAAGATGGCGTTTAAGAGTCCCTTACCCATCATCTCTTCAATCAATGCCTTCCAATATGGAAGCTGCCCAGCGTGGTGTGCCCCCACCGCCCGCTCCAGGAGATAGGGCGCCTGCCTGTTTCCCTTGAGATGAGGGTACTGGGTGAAAAAAGTTCCGGTCGCCTCTTTTATTTTCTTCCTCAAGGGGGACGACGGCGGAAGTTCAGGGCATAGTTTGAGTGCCCTGTCGCAGTCTGCCCTTGATTTCAGAAAAAAGATGGCAGGCAGAAGTCTTAACTGTTTGAGGCATGCGAGGATGTCCTCGTAGCGGATGGTCTTTCCAGCATTTCTGTGCCTTTGCTCTGAGAATTTCTTGACCGCGCGGTTGATGCCTTTTCTTCCTCCCAGGGATGCGACAAGACCGTCGGGGAAAAGGAACAGCATCTTGAGCGGGACCGGTCTTTCGCTTGATGAGACTATCTCCAGCTCTCTATCCCTTATCTCCTTGAGCCACCCGCGCAGATCTCCGGGGTTGGATATGGTGGCCGAAAGCATAAGCAGCCTCACCCTTGGGGGAAGATAGATAAGCACCTCTTCCCACACCACTCCTCTGTCCGGGTCGCTCAGATAGTGAGCCTCATCAAGGACAACCATGTCGGTCTCAATGTCTTCTCCCCGGTGCATGGCGTCGTAGAGCTGATTTCTGAGGATCTCGGTAGTGCCGACTATAATCCGGGCCTGAGTGTTTTCCTTTCTGTCTCCAGTGAGAATACCGCAGGCGTCCGATCCGAAGGTGAGGCAGAACTGTGAATATATGGAATTGGAAAGAGCCTTGAGGGGGGATGCGTACCAGATGCGTTTCCCGCTATTTATGAAGTGATCTATCGCTTGTGATGCAATCCATGTTTTGCCGCTTCCGGTAGGGGCGCAAACGAGAACATCATGCTCCTTTACAAGCTCCAGGGCATCGAGCTGGAAGGGATCAGGGATAAACTCGCCTGATTCAGGCGCACCTATCGTCTCCAGGACAGGGGCAAGCCCCCTTTCCACCCTTACCTTGATTGCCTCTTCCGGCTGGAAGCGGCGTTCAGGGCGCGGGGGGCTTCCTCTTCCCGTTTTCTTATGATATCTCTTCAATAACCCCCTTGGATCCTTCCCCTTTCAGTAGGTTGGCAGCGTTTTGGAAAACCATTATTCTCCGGTTTTATATGAAAATGCCCCTTCCCTTTATTCCTCCCCCTCGACGGGGGAGGGAGGGGTGGGGGTGATTTTCATGTTTCGTTGTGCCCGAACAGGGCATTGCGGTTAGGAAGAATTTCCGGACGCAAGGCCCTAGACATCCCCAGGAAGGAGGCGCGCTTAAAAGCGACCCTCTTGACGAAGGATGGGCAAAAACAGAAAGATGGTCTTTTTTTAAGGGCCTGTAAGTATCGCGGAGGCTACCGTATCCATATCCTTTAGATAACCCTTCATTGAATCCGCGATTTTGAGATTTTCGGCGGCCTTGCCCAGCGCATCAATAGCATCTCCGCATCCGTAGGCGATCTTGATGTAGCTTATAGCTGCCTTTTCCAACGCTTCCCTGGCGAACAGGCGGGCAGATGCCTTCAGGAATTCAGCGGAGCCCAGTCCCCTGTTATCAGCGTCTGCGGCCTTCCTGCACAGGGCGTCTGCCACCTCACACCATGTCATCATGTCAGCCAGGAGAAATAGTACATGCTGTGACTTGGTAAGCCTGTGCGTTCTCGCCTCTGCCACCGCCTGGTTAATAGCGGCAAATGCCCTTGACAGTATCGGGCCTCCACATTCATCAGGGAGTGCAGATAGGGCTTCAGCCATCTTCCCGTAATACTGGCCTTTACTCCTTACGGTAGTCCTAATCCTAAAGGTGGATATGATGTTTCTCTGTATCTCACTTGTGCCTTCATAGATGGTGAGGATCTTCACATCCCTTTTTATCTTCTCCACCTCATATTCCTTCATGTAGCCGTAGCCGCCGAAGGCCTGTATCCCGTCGTTTGCCGCCGCGTCACCCGCCTCCGTCGCGAAATACTTCGCTATTGATCCCTCCACCTGAAGGTCTTCCTCGCCGGAGTCGAGCCTTCTGGCCGTCTCTTCTATGTAAGCCCTTGCAGCCTGCAGGCGCACCGCATTGGGAACAAGAAGCTTATGGGTATAGCCCTGTTTTTCTGCCAGAAGCGTTCCAAACTGAACACGCTCTTTTGAATATTTTATGGCCCTTTCAAGAGAAGCTACCCCGCCTCCAAGACCGAAGGTGGCCACCATCAGTCTGGTATAGCCGAAGACCTGGTTTGCCTGCCTGAGGCCTTGCCCCTCGACGCCCCCGATCAGGTCTTCAACCGGGACATAAAGGTCTTCAATGGTCAGAGGACAGGTGTCTGATGCCCTTATACCATGTTTATCCTCATGCCTTCCAGGAGTAAGACCCGGTGCTCCTGCCTCGACCGCGAAAAAGGAGGGCCCTTCAGGTGTATCGGCAAGGATCGTATAAAGGTCAGCGACACCACCATTGGTTATGAACTGTTTTTGACCGTTGATCTTGTATCCCTTTATGGTTCCGTCCGGGTTAAGAACCCTCTCGGCCTTAGTCTTGAGGGACTGGACATTGGAGCCGGCCTCCGGTTCCGTGACGCCATAGGCCACTACCAGACCTTCTTCAGCCACCCTTCCGAAGTATTTTGCCTTCTGCTCGGCTGTTCCGCCCACCCTTATGGGGTCCATGCCGAGGCAGATGGCAAGAAAGGAGGTAGCTATCGCAAGGTCCATCTTTGCCATGCGCTCTGAAATCGCTGCGATATCGGCTGTTCCTGCCCCTAGTCCTCCATATTCCTCAGGTATGAATATCAGGTGAAGCGCTATCTCAGGGCCCAGCATGAAACGGATCAATTCGGTGGGAAAATCTCCCTTCCTGTCCAGCTCAAGCTTTACCTCCAGAGGTAGCCTTTCCTTTTCAAGTTTGGCGATTGTTTCGCAAACCATGGAAAAGGTCTCAGGATCCATCTTAGACTGCTGCGTCATCTGTCACTCCTCCTAAAAAGATATTGTGTGGAAAGCCTCCGGGCGCAAACCGCGGTTCCCGGGCAATCCTTGACCTGCTCAACCTTCAAGAGAACTTCCGGAGGCTGGCTGTTTAACGCAGCCGCCTCTTTGAGTCGCATCACATGCCAAGGGACCGCTGGAGGCCCCTCAAAGGTCCTGTTTTGCTCCCAGGGATTCGGCCTTTCTTGTCAAGCCGTGAAAGGGCCCGGCCCTCAGATTTATACAAGTTTAGTATTATTCACCGGGTCGCTTTATGCGTCAAGGCAAAATGGATAACTTCCCAGAATGAAAAGATAAGCATCACGATTAAGCGGTATGGTCTTCAGCGGTTTTTCAACACGTGGTGAAGCGCCCTTCCATAGGATGTTTCGCTCTTATGCCTTGGGAGACATCGCAAACTTATCCCTGAAAGACTTGAGAAAAGGTGTCAGGCGCCTTTCGGGAGGGCTGACCAGACCCAGTCTTCCGGCAAGTTCCTGATGGGATAACCTCACATCAAGCCTGCGGTTCGGGATATCTATTTCGATAATATCGCCATCCATGATGGCTCCTATGGCCCCCCCGACGTATGCCTCAGGCTCTACATGGCCTATACAGGGCCCTGTCGTAGCGCCAGAGAACCGGCCGTCGGTTATCAGGGGGACCTTTTGAAAACCCGCGCCCTTTATAGCATCCGTCGGGGTGAGCATCTCAGGCATCCCAGGCGCCCCGGCAGGCCCCTGGAAAGGAAGCACAATTACGTCTCCTTCATTTATCTTGCCTGCTTCTATGGCGCTCAGAAGCTCTTCTTCATCAAGAAACACCCTTGCAGGGCCGCTGTGCACGGCCATATCTTCTCTTACGGCAGTCTGTTTGATTACGGCGCTTGAGGCGAAGTTGCCCTTTAGAACTGCAATACCGCCTGCGGCCCTATAAGGCCTCTCCAGGGGGCGTATTACTTCATCGTGCATTACGCGGCCGCTTAATGCGATCTCGCTTATGGATCGTCCCGTAACGGTCGGGGAATCCTTTATCGCGTCCCTGAGGCGATTTAAGACACCTGGAATACCGCCGGCCCTGTCAAGGTCTGCCATCTCATGGGCACCTGCCGGGATGATGGAGCAGATATTTCTTGTGCGTCTCGATATTTCGTCAAAGAGGGCGACATTAATCTCTATGCCGGCCTCCCTCGCAATGGCCGGAATGTGCAGGACGGCGTTTGTGCTTCCTCCCATGGCCATATCAACTGTAATAGCGTTTTCAAAGGCGTGAGCGGTCATAATGTCTCTAGGCTTTACGTCTTTTCTCACAAGGTCAACTATGATTTTTCCGGTCTCATAAGCCTGCGCCCGCTTCCTTTCATCTAAGGCCGGAGTGGTTGAGCATCCCGTCACCGACATCCCGAGGGCCTCAGTCACCACGGCCATGGTATTGGCCGTGTAAAGGCCTACGCAGGAGCCTGCTCCGCAGGCCAGGTGAGGGAGCATCGCCTCGGCCTCCGCCTCGCTCATCTTGCCCGCCTTCACCTCTCCAACTATCCTGAACCCCTCTATGGGATGCCTCTTTTTCCCATCCCTTAAATTTGCCTTCATCGGCCCGCCGGTCAGTATAGCCGAAGGGATGTTCAGGCGGGCCGCGGCCATGAGCATCCCCGGGGTAATCTTGTCGCAGTTGGTTACTCCCACCCATCCGTCCATTGAATGGGAGAGCACCATCAGTTCCACATTGTCCGCGATATGCTCTCTGCTCGGCAGACTGAGCCTCATCTCGGCAAACATCGCTATGCCGTCGCATATCCCGGGCACTCCCCATTCAAACGGGATACCTCCCGCGTCTATGACGCCCCGCTTGACATCAGCTACCAGTTCATTGAGAAGGATGTGCCCCGGGATGATGTTGTTGTAGCTGTTTGCTATACCGATAAAGGGCTTATCCGATCTTATGTCTTCCAGGGAAATGCCGGAGCACATCATAAGAGCCCTGTGCGGTAGAGTTTCAATCCTCTTTCTAAGTATATCCGAGCGCATTTCTTTATTCTCCTCCTTAAGATATCCGGCTCTTTGCGGATTAAAGTGATTATTACGGGAAAGGTTTCAGAGTCATTCCGGGCTTAAATCCGGAATCCGGGTTTTGCGGAGCATCCGGATTCCTGCTTTCTCAGAATGGCTCCCAATTCTACGTTTGATGCTGACTTGGTCAATCACCTTCATCCCGGATCATTTTCTGATCAGGGAGAGGTTTTTACGTTAATCCGCGAAGAGCCGTCATGAATATCCCTTTAGAGGTGGGCTGTTTACGACCACTACAAGACAAGTGCTTTCCGCTTCTCCCGCGTTTTGTCCGCGGTGCGGTACAGAGGGGTCGAAATGGATCGCGTCTCCCTCCTTGAGCCTTATCTTTTCTTTCCCGTAAACAAGATCAATCTGTCCCTCAAGCACAAAGAGAAATTCCTCCCCCTGGTGATCAAAGAGGATTCCCGGCTCCTTCTTGGTTAATGGATACTTGATTATAAAAGGCTCAATAGCGTGCGGCCGCTTGAGTCCTGTAAGGGAGTGGTATGTGAACCCGATGGTTGTCCCCCGCCTCACAACCGGCCTTCGTCCCTCCTTGGTGGTTACGGCGTAAGACTGAGCAAAATCCTCTTCTTGGAAAAAGACGCCGATGGGAACATCAAGACCGGCGGCTATCTTTGCAAGGGTTGCTATCGGGGGAGAGATACGGTTGTTTTCTATCCTTGACAGAAGCGGAGCCGAGAGATTTATGTCCGCGGCAAGCCTGGCAAGAGTGAGGCCTCTTTCCTTCCTTATCTCACGTATCTTATCTGCTATTTTCTTTTCAAACACAGTACTGTCACCGACGCTTGAATCAGATACCTTCCACCATGGGCTATCTGAAAAAGAGCCCTGGTATATAGGTCGTAATAAACGGGACAAATGATACAATCATAAGATCAACTATCATAACGATAACGAAAGGCATTACGGCCCTGCTGACCTTTTCAAGGCTTATGCCCGCTATCGAGCAGGAGACTATGAGACATATCCCCATTGGAGGTGTTAGCATCCCTATCGCCAGATTGAGAACTATGAGCACCCCGAACTGAACCGGATCTATTCCCAGGTGGGGGATAAGAGGGACAAGAAGTGGAACAAATATGATAAGGGCGCTTGCCGTCTCTATGAAGGTTCCTATCACCAGCAGGAGCAAGTTTATTATCAACAGCAGCAATACGGGGTCTTTAGTAATGGATACGAATGAGGTTGTAATGGCCTGGGGAATCTGCTCAAACGCCAGAATCCATCCGAATACGGAAGCGTTTGCTATTATGAACATTACTATGGCGCTTGTGGTTGCCGCCTTTGCGACTATGCTTGGAAGATTCTTGAGCTTAAGTTCCCTGTATATGAAAAGACCGACTAAAAGGGAGTAATCCGCCGCTACCACGGCACTTTCGGTAGCAGTGAAGATGCCTGACATTATGCCGCCTACGATTATGACCGGAGTGCCGAGGGCCCAGAGGGCCTCCTTGAAAGTTGTCCACACCTCCGACAGGGAAAACGAATTATCCGGGCTGTAACCCCTTCTCCTGGATATGAAATACGACAGAAGCATCAGGGAGATTCCTACCAGGAGCCCGACGCCGATACCTCCAAGGAAGAGTGCGCCTATGGATGTCGAGGCAAGGACTCCGTAAATCACCATCGGTATCGAAGGGGGGATGATGACTCCAATGGAGCCTGCGGCTGCCTGAATGGCGGCGGCAAACCCCTTATCGTATCTTCTTTTCTCCATCTCGGGGATCATCAAAGTTCCCACTGCGGCCGTATCAGCCGCGGCGGCGCCGGAGATGCCTGCAAAGAACATGGATGCTATTATGGTCACCTGTGCCAGCCCCCCGTGGATAAAGCCCACCAGGGCGCTTGCGAAATTTACGAGCCTCCTGCTTATACCGCCCGATTCCATGAGCGCGCCTGCCAGCATGAAAAAAGGAACCGCCAGGAGAGGGAAGGAGTCGTTGGAAGTGAACATCTGTTGAACGACGACGGTCATCGGCACGTTATAGACGAAGAACATCACGAGGGAGGCTGAAAGCCCCATCGCAAATGCGATGGGCATGCGTACAACAAAGAAAAAGAAGAGAAGAGCGAAGACTATATAACTCATTGTCAGCCTGAAGTTTCCTTGAAGCCTGCAATCAGCCTGACGAGCAAGTGAAAGAGGATGATGCCGGCGGAGACCGGTATGACGGAGTAGGCAATGTCCATCCTGACCATAAGGGTCGGCGCAACCCTTATTGACATCTGCGGAAGTATGGTGATGCCGTTTAAGAGGATTGCCGCTACAAAGACTATAATGATTGCGTCAACCGTCCTCGCGATCCATACCCTGCTTTTCCGGGGAAGCAGATTGACGAATGCGCTTATTCCGATGTGCGCTCCCCTGTAGGTAGCCATGGCTGCTCCAAGAAAAGAGATCCATACAAGGAGGTATCTGCCCAACTCCTCCGACCAGCTAAGGGCGCTATTCAAGGCATATCGCCAGAAGACGCCTGCGGAGGTCGTTATAAGCATTACTGCAAGAAGGCCGAGAACAACCGCGCCCGTAACGGTGTCGAGGGCCTTTGCAATCCTGGTAAGGATTTTGACCAAATCAACTGCTCCCATACCCGGCCCGATCTCCTCTCGGCTCACCGAGCCGGGTGTCAATGTCTGTCGGCGTTTTAGAAAAGCGCTGTGTCCAGGCTCAGGGAAAATTCCCATCTGCCACGTTTTTCAACGGCCTGTTATCGGACGGCCTGAATCTCGGTGATCGCCTTTTTCCATCCGGGGTTCTTCTTATAGGCGTTTTCATAAACGGCTTCACAGGCCTTCTGAAAGGGTACACTATCCACCTCGTTTATCTTCATACCCTTTTCAGTCAGTTTCTTGAGCGTATCGGCCACGCCGTCGTTATTTACCTTTCTTTCATATACGGCTGCCTCTTTTGCCGCCTTCAGTATTATTTGCCGGGTTCCCTCATCGAATCCGTCAAAAAGCTTCTTATTCATCATCATGACGTTACCGGCATAGGAGTGACCGGTAAGGGAGTAATACTTCTGTACCTCGTATATCTTAAAGGCCCAGAGGACCCAGGGCGGGTTTTCCTGGGCGTCAATAGTTCCCTGCTGAAGGGCCGTATAGACCTCGCCCCAGCCCATCGGTATCGGGTTGGCTCCAAGCGCTTTGAATGTATCTATATAGACCGGGCTTTCCATGACCCTTATCTTTATCCCCGACATGTCCTTCGGGGTGTTTATGGGACGGAGGTTGTTGGAAACATTTCTGAAACCCCTTTCCCCGAATGCCAGTCCCTTTATGCCGATCTTCTCAAGGGATGCCAGAAAGCCCTTCCCAATGGGCCCGTCGAGGACCTTATAGGCCTGATCCTTGGAGCTGAAAAGGAAAGGCATATCAAGTATTCCGAAGATCGGATCAAAAGTTGTTATAGGGCCGCAGGTTATCGTTGCAAGGCCTATGGTCCCTGAGTGGACCATGCTGATGAGATCAGTTTCTTTTCCTCCAAGCTGTCCCTTCGGAAAGATCTGTATCTCAACTTCACCCTTGGTGGCGGATTCGACCAGCTCCTTAAACTTTACTGACTGGATGTGGAAGATGTCTTCTTCCGTGCAGACGTGTGCGAGTTTGATGACCTTCCTCGCTTCCACAATTCCGCTCTGGAAAAAGACGAAGAAACCAAGAAACAGCAAAATAGAGACGGCAGAATAGATTCTTTTCATTTTGTTCAGTGCTCCTTTCCCTTTTTTGTTCTTTTAACCCGGCGCGCCGGAGGCGCTGCCATACTCATCATTGCCCGCACCGGAGTCCCCGTTACCTCATGGACACTACCTCACCTGACCCCCGAGACTTTACTGGATTTTATGAGAAACCCTGTGAAGCGCCTCCGCACGATCAACTGAGCCCCCTATCGGAGAGTTAACAACACAAAGTTATTTCTTGTCAAGAAATTTGTTGCGTATAAGTAAAAAAATTCCAAGGCCCAAATTTACACTTGACAGACCGGATTTTTTGACACATAGTGCGCATAAAGTGCGCATAAAGTGTTATGCAAGTGTATAAAGGCAGTTCAATAACTGTGAGTAAGTTGCCATGTTCAGAGGCCGATCGCGACATACCCTGGATGCGAAGGGGCGTCTAGCCATACCTGCCAGGTTCAAGGAATTCCTGGAGAAGGCCGGGGACGACCGCCTTATAATAACCAGCCATAAGGAATGCCTCTGGAGCTATACATTGAAAGACTGGCTGGTTGTTGAGCAAAAGGCACTTCAGCTCTCCGAGCATGACACGGCCGCAATCGCCTACTTCGATTTCTTTATATCCGGGGCTCAGGAGTGCCCTGTCAAGAACGGACGCATCACCATACCCTATGAACTCCGAGATCACGCAGGACTCCAGAGGGATATCGTCCTGGTGGGAGAATTGAAGAAGTTTACCATCTGGGACAAAGACAGATGGGAAGCCGCGTTCAGCAGGGCAAAGGAGGAATTTGACAGGGCCAGCAAGGAATTGGCCGCTATGGGTCTGTAATGAGACCGATTATGCGATTCCCTCATACGCCGGTCCTTGTAAAGGAAGTCCTGTCGCTCCTGATTACCGACAAAGAAGGCATCTACATTGACGGCACAGCCGGTACCGGCGGGCACAGCGAGGCCATCGCGGCTTTATTAGGGAAAAGAGGCAGGCTTTTGTGCCTCGATAGAGACCCTGAGGCGGTGGTAATAGCAAAGGAGCGGCTTTCTTCTTACAGGGTTGACGTTATAAAGGCAAATTATGCATTAGCGGAAATTGTTCTGGAACAATTGAAGATCAAGGAGGTTACAGGCATACTCCTTGATCTTGGTATGTCCTCTCTGCAGTTGGACTTATCGGGAAGGGGGTTCAGCTTCTTGAAAGAGGAAGCGCTTGACATGAGGATGGATCCCGGTGATGGGGAGACGGCCGCAGATGTGGTCAACAGCCTTTCTCAAGGCGAACTGGCGCGGATCTTCAGAGTCTATGGAGAGGAAAAGAAGGCTGGCCTGATTGCCAAAGCCATCGTTGGAGCCAGGCAGAAGACCCACATAAAGACCTCCCTTGAACTTGCCGATATCATAAGCTCTGTCCTGCCTCCACACCCAAGAAGGAAGACTATACATCCAGCCACGAGGGCCTTTCAGGCCCTCAGAATAGCCGTGAACAGGGAACTGGCATTACTTGAAGAATTCCTGACAAAGGCCCCCGCCCTTATAAAATCAGGGGGGAGGCTTGCGGTCATTTCATATCATTCCCTTGAGGACAGGATGATAAAAAAGACTATGGCTCTCTGGGAGAGGCCATGCAGTTGTCCGCCGGATCTTCCCGCCTGCGTCTGCGGGCTGACCCCGGTCTTCCTGCGTGTCAACAGGCGGGCAATAAGGCCATCTCAGGCTGAAATAAGCGAAAATATAAGGTCAAGAAGCGCGATTCTCAGGGTAGCCGAGAGGGTATAGCCATGATCAAGAAAGCTCGGAGAGGGACATCGGCAGGTGTGAGCAACAGGGTCAAGGGAGTGCTGGTTAAAAACACCAGGGCCAAAGGCCGCGGCATGTTGCTCAGCAGGAGGCAGGTCTTACTGGTGTTTACTCTTCTCACCTTTTTCACCTTAAGCGGAATCGGTTATGTGTGGTCCAACTTTGAAAGGACACAGGTGAGCTATAAGCTCAGCGAGCTGAAGAAACACGAACTGATTCTCAAGGAAAACAATAAGAAGCTTAGGATCGAACTCGCCACTCTGAAGTCAACTCATCATCTGGAGAACACGGCTATGACCAAACTCGGTCTTAACCAGCCTTCCCCATCTCAGATCGTAGTTCTTCCATGAAGGTCTGGGACAAAGGATGGGTGAGATTTAGAATCCATGTCGTGTCGGCGCTCTTTGCGGTCGGCATGGCAGTTATGCTCTTTCGTGCCTTTCAACTTATGGTCATCGAGGGTGGGCGTCTCGGCGCCATGGCAAGGGAAGACTACACCGGCAGGGTGAAGCTGCCTCCCATGAGGGGTGCCATTTATGACCGAAACGGCAGGGAGCTTGCCCTCTCAGTTCAGGTCTGGTCTATCTACGCCCATCCCGACAAAATATCCGATAGAAAGCAGGCAGCGAAAAAACTGGCCTCGATCATTAACGAAAAGCCTGCCGAGATAATGACCATCCTTGATCCCAAGACGAAATTCGCGTGGATAAGGAGGAGGGTGCCCTCCTCTGTTGCGGAGGCGGTAAGATCAGCTGGAATTGAGGGGGTTGTGGTGGTTCCTGAACCGGGACGATACTATCCTGCCAAAGAGCTTGCTGCCCATGTAATAGGTTTTGTGGGAAGAGAAAACCAGCCCCTTGAAGGCATTGAAAAACGCTACGATGAGATGCTAAGGGGGGATCAGGGTACCCTTCTGCAGATACGCGACGCTCATTCCAGAACCATATCAGTCCTTGGACCTGACCGGCTGGAGCAGGGGACGCACGATGTAGTGCTCACCATAGACAATGACCTTCAATACAAGGCGCACCAGGCGCTGAAGGAGGCTGTGACAAAAAGAAACGCTGCCGGTGGTCACTGCATAGTGGCAAATCCCGATACCGGCGAGATACTTGCCATGGCGGTCATGCCTGAGTTCAATCCTAACTCATTTGATGCATACAGCTCAGAGGCTCGAAGGAATCGCGCGGTTACGGACTCCTTCGAGCCCGGCTCTGTTTTTAAGGCATTCCTCCTGGCTGCGGCCCTCGAGGAGGGGGCGGTAAGCCCCGAGACCGCATTTGACTGCGAAAACGGAAGCTATTCCATAGGCGGAAGCACGATCCGGGACGTACACAAGCACGGGATACTCACTGCCGCCGAAGTGGTCGCCAAATCAAGTAACATTGGCGCCATAAAGATGGGCATGAGGCTCGGATATGAGAAGCTGGCCCGCTATCTAAAGAGATTTGGATTCGGAAGGAAAACCTCTTCCGATTTCCTCGGTGAAAGGGAGGGCTTTATCAGAGATCCGTCCAGGGCAAAGCTCATAGACCAGGCAACTGTATTTTTCGGACAGGGAATTACGGTCACCTCTCTTCAGCTTGCGATGGCCTTTTCAGCCCTTGCCAACGGCGGAAAGCTCATGAAGCCTATAATTGTAAAGAAGATACTAAACGAACATGGAGAGACGATTAAGGAAAACCATCCTTCTGTGGTCAGGAGGGTAATCACCTCAAGGACATCCGACCTGGTAACGATGATCCTCGAAGGGGTGGTAAGCAAGGAGGGAACCGCGCCTCTGGCTGCCATAGAGGGTTACAGGGTCGCCGGCAAGACCGGCACTGCCCAGAAGGTTGATCCTCTGACAAAAAGGTATTCCGACAGGAAGTTTGTGGCGGTGTTCGGAGGCTATATCATTACGGAAAAGGCCAGGCTTGTGGTAGTCGTAGTGATTGATGAGCCGCGAGGCGTTTCGTACGGAGGAGTGGTGGCCGGACCTGTTTTCAGGGAGGTCGGGAGATGGTCGGCCAATAACCTTGGCATGGATCCCACACCTGCCGCGCCTGAAGCCGCAAAGGACATACCCTCTGCCAAGGAGGAGGCCGTAGATCCGAAAAGGGCGCTGGTTCTGGAGGTGGCGGATGAAATAAGGTCGGGGACTGTGCCTGATTTCACGGGTCTTTCAATGCGTGAAGCACTTAAGACTGCCTATTCGCTGGGATTAAAGACGGTGCTTAAGGGGAGCGGCTTTGCGGCAGCTCAGGAGCCTGAGCCGGGGACCGACTTAAGGGATGCCGAGGTGGTGACTCTTACCTTCAATCCTCCCCTGGAGGCGGTCGTAAACCGTAGTGCGGTGAAGAGGTAGTCTGCCTTGGCGCCTGCAGGCTTGATGGATGTGAAAAAGAGAGGTTTTCTGAAAATGAAGACGCCGTTTTTTTGCCGTATGTTGATAGGGGAGTGATTAATGATCCTCAGTGAACTCTTGAGAGGTGTTTCATTCGATTATTGCTCTGCCTCTCCCGATGACGATATCTCAGGAATAGCGGACGATTCCAGGTCGGTTCGTCCCGGATATATGTTTGTTGCGGTCCGTGGCAGTAGCGAGGACGGGCATGCCTATATAACCCCGGCGCTTGCCGCAGGGGCCTCCTGCATCGTGGCCGAAGATATCAGAATCATCCCGGGGGATGTCTCAGCGGTGAAGGTCGCAGATTCAAGGAAGGCCCTCATTCAGTTAGCTTCAAATTTCTTTCGCATTCGTCCCGCGAATATGATCTTGATCGGTGTCACTGGTACAAACGGAAAAACTACCACCGCTTATCTTATTGAATCTGTTATTGCATCGGCGGGATTTATTTCTGGCGTCATTGGAACCGTAAATTACAGGTACCCGGGAAAGATTGTCAGAGGGAGCAATACCACCCCGGATCCCATTGTACTGGCATCCCTCCTTCGCGATATGGCCGATACGGGGGTTACACACGCGGTGATGGAGGTATCCTCGCATGCGCTGGATCAGAGGAGGGTTGATGGATGCCCTTTCAGGATAGCAGTATTTACGAACCTCTCAAGGGATCATCTGGACTATCATGATTCGATGGATTCCTACTTCAAGGCCAAGACTAGACTTTTTCAAGAATTTGAATACGCCGGCGGTCTCCCGCCTTATGCCGCGATAAACGCAGACGATCGAAGGGGAAAAGAACTCATCGGGATGCTTGAAAAAAGCCGCAGAACCGGAGTTGAATCCGGAATAATAACCTTCGGGCTTTCCGAGGGATGCATGGTGAGGCCTAGGTCCCACAGCATCGGTATCGAAGGCATCAGAGCCTTGATATCAACGCCTGCGTGTGAATTGGAAATCGAGTCATCCCTCATAGGAAGGTTCAACCTCTACAATATCCTCGCGGCCGTCTCGGCCTGTATTGCCGGAGGTATTGATCCAGTGAGCATAGCAGCCGGCATCAGGAAGCTGAAGGGTGTTCCCGGAAGGCTTGAAAAGGTGGAGACGAAATTGCCCGCTCCGGTGCTTATTGATTACGCCCACAGCCCCGATGCGCTTTTTAATGTCCTTGATACGTTAAGGCCGCTTACCTCCGGAAGGATCATAACGGTCTTCGGCTGCGGCGGAGACCGAGACAAGGGGAAGAGACCTCAGATGGGAGCTATAGCGGCAAGAATGAGTGATGTGGTTGTGATTACCTCTGACAACCCCAGGACGGAAGAGCCCCTGTCCATTGCAAGACGGATAGAAGAAGGTGTCGTTGAGGCCGGTATGAGGCCTTTTAATTTGTGCGAGCCGTCAGGCACGCAGACCTCTTTTTCCGGAAGCGGATACATGATGGAAATTGACAGGGCCGCAGCCATAAAGAAGGCGCTGGGCATAGCCGAATCAGGAGACATAGTCCTTATCGCCGGAAAGGGGCACGAGGACTATCAGATCATAGGTGGAGTAAAAAGGCATTTTGACGACCGCGAGGCAGTGCTTGCGGCAACCGGAGATATCAAGTGAGCTGTGTGTGGGGTGAGATTACTGGTAAAGAGGTAGCCGATGCCGTAAGAGGGCTTATTGCAAAAGGAGATCCTGCAAAGCCCTTTGCAGGCATAAGCACCGACTCAAGGTCTATAGGGCCTGGGTATCTTTTCTGGGCCATCCCTGGTGAACGGTTTGACGGGCATGATTTCGTGGAAAAGGTATCTGGAAGCGGGGCGGCGGGGGCTGTGATAATTAAGGAAAAGGTTGACCACCTTTCCCCCATGCATGGGATGACGCTCATTGCTGTCGAAGATACGCTTAAGGCACTGGGGGATTTTGCAAACCTCTGGAGAACAGAAAGCAGCGCAAAGGTCGCTGCCGTTACGGGCAGCGCCGGTAAAACCACCACAAAAGAGATGCTGCATGGGATTCTTTCCCTGAAGGGAAGGGCGCTTAAGACGATGGGAAACCTCAATAACCTTATAGGGCTTCCCCTGACGATCTTAGGGATGAGTCCTGAAGATAACTTTGCCGTCCTTGAGATGGGAATGAATAGAGTTGGTGAGATAGCGCGTCTTATGGAGATCGCGGACCCGGATGTGGGGGTTATAACAAATGTGGGGATGGCTCATCTTGAGGGCCTCGGGGATATAAATGGGGTAGCCAGGGCCAAGACGGAGATGGTTGCGGGCATCCGTAAATCCGCAACCGTTGTCCTTAACGGAGATGACGAACTCCTCATGAAGACAGCCTCTCCTTACGGCAGAAATATCCTTACGTTCGGCCTCAAGGCCTCAAACAGGATCAGGGCGTCAAGGATCAGGGAGAGCCATGAGGGCACAACATTTACTATGTTTTTTGATAAGGCTGAGCAGGATGTGACTCTTTCGGTGCACGGCCTGCACAATATAAAAAACGCCCTTGCCGCGGCCGGAGCTGCGATGCTTCTTGGTGCTTCTTCTGCGGAGATAGTAAGGGGCCTCAGGCTTTTCACGTCTCTGAAGGGAAGGTTCAGTCCCATAGCACTACCGGACGGCGCACTAATGATAGATGACACCTATAATGCCAACCCCCTTTCGCTTAAGGCCGCCCTGGATACCCTTTCTTCGTTTGCTTCCGGTGAAGAAAGGTCAATCGTAGTAGGCCTCGGAGACATGAGGGAACTGGGTGGAGCCGCCGTGAGCGCCCATCGTGAGGCAGGAAGGATGGTTGCCGCCATCGGAGCAGTGCGTTTTTTTGTCGTAGGGGAGTTTGCCCTAGATATGGCCCAGGGTGCCGCAGAGGGCGGAATGGCTCCCGAGGCGATTGTTGTCTGTGACTCCGCCGAAGACATGGCCGAAAAATTAAAGCGGCATATCTCAGGCAAGGATATCATCCTGCTCAAGGCATCAAGAAAAGCCGGGCTGGACAGGGTGGCGTTCTCGCTAACTGAGAAGGCGGTTCAAGAGGGGAGATAGCTACGGGATATGCTCTACAGGCTCTTATATATGTTTCAGGGAGATCTAAGCTGGCTTAATGTCTTCCGCTATATAACATTCAGGAGCGTCCTTTCGACCCTTACCGCCCTTTTTATCAGCTTTGTCTTCGGCAGGTTTGTGATCAATCTGCTGAGGCAACTCAAGGCCGGCCAGTATGTAAGAGACGAAGGCCCCGCGCGTCACAAGGCCAAGGAGGGCACTCCCACAATGGGTGGATGCCTTATAATCCCTGCCATATTAGTCTCCTCCCTGCTCTGGGCCGATCCGGCCAACCTCTACACATGGGTTGTCGCGGGGGTTGCTTTGCTTTTCGGGGCGATCGGCTTTGCCGACGATTACCTCAAGATCAAGCGAAAAAACAACCTCGGGCTTACAGCAAAATCCAAGTTCCTTATGCAGCTTCTGGTGGCGGCCTTAGCATCTGTCGTGCTTTACAGTTATCCAGGATTTGATTCCCGCCTTTATCTTCCATTTTTTAAGGGGCTCGCGCCTGATCTGGGATGGGGATATGTCCTCATGGCGGTCTTTGTAATAGTGGGCACGTCCAATGCGGTCAACCTGACAGACGGCCTGGACGGGCTTGCTATAAGCCCGATAATAGTTGCCTTCGGAACATATCTCATCTTCTCATACCTTGCAGGACACGTGAAGATAGCCTCCTACCTGCAGATCCCTTATGTGGCCGGCTCAGGAGAGCTTTCCGTCCTGTGCGGCGCAGCGGTCGGAGCAGGGCTCGGTTTTCTCTGGTACAACACATATCCTGCCGAGGTCTTTATGGGGGATGTGGGTTCTCTTTCCCTGGGAGCCATACTTGGAACGGTAGCCTTGATAACCAAGCAGGAGATCATGCTTATTCTTGTCGGTGGGCTTTTTGTATTCGAGGCTCTTTCAGTCATCTTCCAAGTTGGTTACTTCAAGATCACAGGCGGGCACAGGATATTCCGCATGGCCCCTATACATCATCATTTCGAGTTAAAGGGCTGGCCTGAGCCCAAGGTGATCGTCAGATTTTGGATAATTGCAATCATACTGGCCCTTATGGCCTTCAGCACCCTGAAATTGAGATGAGATTTATCGCGAAGGGGATTTAGGGAAGCACTCGATGGATGTTCGCAAAAAGAAAGTAGTGATAGCCGGTCTGGGCGTTTCAGGATTATGGACGGCACGTTGGCTTGCCGGCCAGGGGGCGGTCTTTACCGTAAGCGACAGGAGGGAGAAAAACCAGATAGGCCCTGCATTGTGCGATGAGATAGAAGGCCTCGGCGGCCGGGTGGAAACGGGCGGCCACAGCCGGTCGCTCTTCCTTAACTCAGATCTCGTAGTCCTGAGCCCGGGAGTTCCCCACGACATGGAGCTTTTTGTCCAGGCCAGGGAAAAGGGGATTCCGATAATAGGGGAGATGGAGCTGGCATTCCGAATCATCTCCGGGGAAACGAGGGAACGGCGCGGAGTTCGGATAATTGCCGTAACAGGGACCAACGGAAAATCCACGGTAACGGAATTCATAGGGCTTCTGCTCAAAAAGGCGGGGGCCGATGTCTTCGTGGGAGGCAACATTGGGACACCATTGATGGCGCTCGCCTGTCAGAAGCGGGTGCCCGATTATGCGGTTGTCGAGGTAAGCAGTTTTCAGCTTGATACGATCCAGGAGTTTTCTCCCTATATATCTGTGTGTTTGAATATATCCCCTGATCATCTTGAGAGGTATGACAGCTATAGTTCATATATCAATTCCAAACTGAGAATATTTGAGAATCAGCACAAAGATCAATTTTCCGTCCTTAACGACGATGATGAGGTACTTTCGGGATTCAGGGCACCTGAAGGGGTGCGGGAGCTGAGGTACGGCATGACTCGCGAGCGCAGAGGCCCCGGAGGCGGGAAGATCAAAAGGGACGCATTCATCGGTGGTGATGACTGCATCGTTGAGATCGGCCCGGAAAAGAGGCATGAATTTTCCCTTCCCGGCTTTAGCCTTCCAGGTATCCACAACAGGTCAAACCTCCTATCAGTTGTTCTTGCGGCACTCTGCGCAGGGGTTGATCCTGAGATTATCCGCGAGGGGATAAGAGAATTCAAAGGACTCCGTCACCGCATTGAGTTTGTCGGAGAGATAAAGGCAATACGCTACTACGATGACTCCAAGGCCACCAATCTTGATGCGGCAATAAAGGCGGTGGAGTGCTTCGACTCAAAGATCGTCCTTATTGCGGGAGGAAGGCACAAGGGCGCAGACTACAAGCCCCTGGTGGACGCCTGTTTGGGAAATGTCAAGAAAGCCGTTTTTATAGGAGAGGCGAGCGAACTTCTCGCGGAGGCCTTTGAGGGTTCCATCCCCTACAGCATGGCAGGCAGCATGGAAGAAGCGGTTTACATCGCTTCAAAGGCGGCCGCTCCGGGCGAAGTAGTGCTCCTGGCGCCCGCCTGCTCAAGTTTCGACATGTTCACTGACTACGCCCAGAGAGGAACTGTCTTCAGCCAAGCGGCAAGGAGGATTGCGGATGTCTGAGGGGCGATTCAGGGAAGTGCCGCATTATGACTACACAATACTTGTGCCTGCCGTGGCCCTTCTGGTGATAGGGCTTGTGGTGGTTTACAGCGCAAGTGCCCATCTTGCCCTCTACAGGATCGGAGACAGCTATTTCTATCTGAAAAGGCAGGCGGTTTTCGCCCTTATCGGCATCGGATTCATGGTAGCGGCAAAGAACATAAAGGTCTCTTTTTACGAAAAGATGGTTTATCCGCTCCTGATCCTGAGCCTGATGTTTCTGATAATGGTCTTGATACCTGGTCTGGGCCATAAGGCAGGACATGCTTCCAGATGGATCAGCCTGGGATTCTTTTCGTTTCAGCCCTCTGAGCTTGCGAAATTCGCTCTGGTGCTCTACCTGGCCCAGAGCATGGCGGAGAAGAAATCCGAGATGGCCTATTTTTCCCGGGGCCTCATACCGCACCTGGCGGTGGCCGGCATTTTCCTGATGCTAGTCGTGGTGCAGCCTGATCTCGGAACTGCCGTGATCCTTGGAACCTGGGTCATGATGCTGCTGTTTGTCGGAGGTGTGCGCATCCGTTATCTGGTATTGCTCTTCATAGCCTCAGCTCCGGTCTTATTATGGCTGGTCCTCAGGGCGAGCTACAGAATGAAGAGGATATTTGCCTTCCTGAATCCGTGGGATGACCCAAGGGGTATAGGCTTTCAGATAATCCACTCCTTTCTGGCCTTCGGTTCCGGCGGGGTTACCGGAGCCGGCCTTGGAGACGGAAAACAGAAGCTTTTCTATCTGCCCGAGCCCCACACGGATTTCATCCTCTCGGTAGCAGCCGAGGAACTCGGTTTCCTGAGACTTATATGCATCATGGGTCTTTTCATACTGGTAGTCTATCGCGGCATAAGCGTTTCTCTTAAGGCGAGGGACCTTTACAGCTGCTACCTGGCCCTTGGGATATCGTCCATGATGGGTATCCAGGTCTTGATAAATATGGCTGTGGTGATGGGCCTCCTTCCTACAAAGGGCCTGACACTGCCCTTGATGAGTTATGGCGGATCATCCCTTGTAATGACTCTATTCGGGATAGGGGTGCTTCTAAGCATCTCCTCTCAGGCCAAAAAGGGGTAGGAGGATCGAAAGTGGCCGTTTCTGAGCTGAGAGCCGTGATAGCAGGGGGAGGTACCGGAGGGCATCTCTTTCCCGGCATAGCGGTCGCCCGTGAGCTTGAAAAGCGGGTTGAGAAGCCGGAGATATTGTTTGTTGTGGGCAAAAGGCCCCTGGAGGCCGAAATACTTTCCAGATACGGTTATCCATCCAGGAGCCTTGATGTGGAGGGTCTCAAGGGCGGCTCTATCATCAAGAAGATGAAGGTGATTTTCGGTTTACCGGGGAGTCTTTCTCAGGCCTCCGATGTGATAAGGCGGCTCAAACCCCATTTTGTCCTTGGGGTGGGAGGTTATTCTTCCGGGCCGGTATGCCTTGCCGCAAGGATGATGAAGGTGCCTTCCGCCGTTCATGAACAGAACTCCTACCCCGGCCTTACAAACCGCCTGCTTGCAAGGGTGGTTGACTGCTGCTTTGTAAGCTTTGAGGAGAGCGCCCGGTTTCTTAAATGCCCCAGGATCGTGATAACGGGAAACCCGGTGAGGGAAGAGTTTCTTGAGGGAAGTGGGCGGCCTGATTCCCTGACTATTGAAAATCAAAAGGACATGAATCAATCCTTTACACTGCTTGTTGTCGGGGGAAGCCAGGGGGCGATAGCGGTAAATGAGGCGGTGATTGAAGCCGTAAAGATATTGAAGGGAAAGGGCAGGATCATCAGGGTGATCCATCAGACCGGCAAGAATGATTTGGAAAGGATCAGTTCGAGCTACAAGGGATTCAACGCGGACGCCGAAGTATCGGCCTTCATCTACGATATGGCCGCGGCCTATCGAAAGGCGGATCTCGTAGTGGGAAGAGCCGGAGCAACAACCATATTCGAACTCGCGGCTACCGGGAAGCCCTCGATTCTTGTTCCTTATCCGTTTGCGGCCAACAATCATCAGGAGTCCAACGCGAGAAGCCTCGTTAAGGCAGGGGCGGCTGAGATGATACTCCAGCGTGACCTGAGCGGTGAGCTTCTCTGTGACCTTATCATGAAATATATGACGGGCAGGGACCTGCTTTCAAGCATGTCGAGGGCGGCCCTCGGGATCGCCAGACCTTATGCGGCCGGTGCGATAGCCGACGGCCTTATGGAGATGGCCCATTTATGAACAGGCTAGGCAAGACCAGACATATCCACTTTATCGGGATCGGCGGAATCGGGATGAGCGGCATAGCCGAACTCCTGATCAACCTCGGCTATGAGGTGAGCGGCTCGGATCTGAAGCAGAGTGCCGCTACCAGGCGGCTTGCGGCGATGGGAGCAAAGGTCTCCCAGGGGCACAACAGGGAAAATACCGCAGGCGCCGATGTGGTCGTCTATTCTTCGGCGGTCTCGGACACGAATCCGGAGATAATTGCCGCAAGGGACCTTGCGATTCCGGTCATCCCTCGCGCAGAGATGCTCAGCGAACTGATGCGTCTTAAGTTCGGGGTAGCCGTGGCGGGTGCTCACGGTAAGACCACTACCACCTCTATGGTGGCCTCCGTCCTTACCGCCGGAGGGCTTGATCCGACCGTTGTGATAGGGGGAAGACTGGATATATGGGGCGGCTCAAATGCCAAGCTCGGGCAGGGCGATATACTTGTAGCGGAGGCGGATGAAAGCGACGGGTCATTCATGGCTCTTTCTCCGGCTATCTCGGTTGTCACCAATATTGACCTTGAGCATATTGATCATTACGGGACAATGGATAATTTGAGGGACACCTTTGCCGCCTTCATAAACAAGGTGCCTTTCTACGGCACGTCCATACTTTGTCTGGATAATGAGGAGATTCAGGGCATAATCCCCCGGCTCAAAAAAAGATACCTGACCTACGGCATGTCTTCTCAGGCCGATCTCAGGGCAGGCGACCTGAAAAAAGACGTCAGACAAAGCAGCTTTGAGGCACTTTATAAGGGTCGTTCAATGGGAAGGGTAACTCTGGGGATACCGGGAGAGCACAATGTGCTCAATTCGCTGGCCGCGATAGGGGTCGGTCTGGAACTGGACATTCCCATGGAGGTCATAAGCGAGGGGCTGAAAAACCTCGGCGGCGTAGCGAGGCGTTTTCAGATCAAGGGTGAGGCGGCTGGCATTCTGGTCATTGATGATTACGGCCATCATCCGACCGAGATAATCGCAACACTGAAGACCGCCAGGGAATGCTGGCCTGATAGAAGGCTTGTGGTGGCCTTCCAGCCGCACAGATACACAAGGACAAAGTCTCTCTATGAAAGGTTTGTCCTGACATTTAATGAAGCTGATGTGCTGCTCCTCGATAAGATATACGGCGCTCACGAGGAGCCCATAGAAGGAGTGAGTTCTGATAGCCTCGCACAGGGGGTCAAGATGCACGGCCACAAGGATGTGAGGTCTTTTGAAGGTAGAGAGGGACTATTCTCCCATCTGCGGGTGACAGTAAAAAAAGGCGATGTGGTTATGACACTCGGCGCGGGCGACATATATGAAGTGGGGGAAAGGCTCCTTGAGGAGATGAAGCGGGATAAGTGATCAAGAGATTCACAGAGGAACAGATTGAAAGACTAAAGAGCCTGACCGGCGGTTCGGTAAGCTTTGGAGTGTCTCTGTCTTCCTTTACGAGCTTCAAGGTAGGCGGAAGGGCCGAGGCACTTTATGAACCGAAAGATATCGAAGAGCTTTCAATGGTTATTTCCTTTGCGAACGTAGCCTCGCTTCCCTATGTGGTCATAGGAAGGGGAAGCAATATACTAGTTAGGGATGCCGGCATAGGCGGGCTCGTAATAAGGTTCGGCCGAAAGATAGCCGGCCTGAGGTTGGAAGAAAAGGTAAACCGTCATGAACTTATCTGCGGGGCAGGGGCGCAATTAAAAGATCTCATGCGTTTTTGCGCAGATGAAGGCTTAAGCGGCCTTGAGTTCCTTGCCGGTATTCCAGGCAGCGCGGGTGGAGCCATTTCAGTAAACACGGGCGCATTCGGCTCCGATATAGGCGGAAAGGTTACAGGTATAAAGGTCGTTAAGCCTGATGGCTCAGTGGAAGCAATTGAAGGCAGGGATCTTCATTTCGGTTACAGGGAGCTTTCACTTGGAAGAGGTTGGATCGTAGTTGAAGGGGCCTTTGCCGTTGAACGCGCTGAAAAGGAAGATGTAAGGGGCCGGATCAAGGATTTCATCAGGAAGCGAAATGAGAAACAGCCGCTTGATGCTCCAAGCGCCGGATCAATATTCAAAAATCCTCCCGGAGACTATGCGGGGAGGCTTATTGAAGCCGCGGGGCTCAAGGGGATGCAGCGGGGAGGAGCAAGGATTTCCCCGGTCCACGCAAACTGGATAGTAAATATCGGTGGAGCTGGATCGGATGATATCATCGGGCTGATCAACACGGCCAGGGAGAGGGTTAAGGAGGTAAGCGGGATAGAGCTGGAACTTGAGATCCGTATCCTGGGGGATGAGTCCTGATGGTTCCCTCGCGCCTTAAAAGCAGACCTGTTAGAAGACGCAGGGCCTCCTTACTGAGCAGGATAGGAACAGGGATACAGAAGGCCAGCTTTGCCGCCTTCGTAACGGTTGTCTTTCTCATCTCAGCGGCCCTGGTAAGTCTGGCATTCGTGTCTGCATACCAGTATCTCCTGACAAGTTCGTATTTCAGATTGAAGAATCTTGTAATTACGGGGACTGGACCTGAGATAGAGAGGGAACTCATCCAGATGGGCGGGCTTGACGTGGAGATAAGCACTATTGACCTGGATATGAAGGACATCAAGCAGAGGATGGAGATACATCCGTGGGTGAGATCGGTGAGTTTGAAGAGGCAGTTTCCCCGGAGTCTTCACATAGAGGTTGAAAGACGTACCCCCATCGCTCTTGTGCCGGGGAACATCATCTCGTTTCTTGATGAAACGGGTGAGGTATTCAAGGAACTGAAGCCGGGTGACAATGTGGAATATCCTATTCTGACCGGACTTAGCGAGGACCATCCGATAAGAAAAAATCAGATTTCCATGGCTGTCGGTCTGCTAAAGGCCCTGAAAAGTGAGGAGGGAAGCCTATCCTTTGACAAGGTGGCTGAGATAAACATGAAGGCAAACGGGCTCATGACGCTCTATCTTACCGATCTTAAGGCGGAGATACGATGCGCGGGCTCTGATTTCGCAGCAAAACTCCCTGAGTTGAAGCGCATACTGGGCCACCTCAAAGAAACGGGTCGGGCTGATCAGGTTGCGGCTATAGATCTTAACTATGAAGACGGGGTGGCTGTCTCTTTCAAGAAGGGCTGAGGCGGCGGGAGGCTTGAGGAAATGTCGGAAGAGATAATAGTCGGGCTTGACATAGGAACCACGAAGATATGCGCGGTGGTGGGGGCCCTGGCCGGAGAGTCCATAGAGATAATAGGCATGGGGAGCTATCTCTCCGAAGGCCTCAGAAAAGGTGTCGTCATCAATATCGAAAATACCGTCAACTCCATAAAACAGGCCATAGAAGAGGCGGAGACCATGGCCGGTTGTGAGATCGGTTCCGTGTATGCCGGCATAGCCGGAGGCCACGTCAAGGGATTCAACTCCCACGGGGCCATTCCACTCAAAGGTAGGGAGATCACCCAGAGAGATATTGACAGGGTCATGGAGGTTGCGAGCGCGCGGGCTATTCCCATGGATAGAGAAGTGATCCATACCCTTGTTCAGGAATATATCGTTGATGACCAGGACGGTATAGTGAACCCGGTAGGGATGTCGGGGGTCAGGCTTGAGGTCAGGGTTCACATAGTTACAGGGGCCGTCACATCCGCTCAGAACATAATCAGATGCGCCAACCGGGCGGGGCTCGATGTGTGCGACATAGTTCTTCAACCTCTTGCGTCGAGCGGTGCGGTCCTCTCCAAGGAGGAGAAGAATCTTGGAGTCGCCCTTATTGATTTCGGCGGAGGCACAACGGATCTTGCAGTCTTCTCCAAAGGCTCCATAAGACATACGTCCGTTTTGGCCCTCGGCGGCGATAACCTTACCTATGATCTTGCGGTGGGATTGAGGACTCCTAAGCTTGAGGCTGAAAAGATCAAGATCAAGTACGGTTGCTGCTTTCCCGGCCTCATAGGCAAGGATGAGACGGTGGAGGTCCCTACAGTCGGAGAGGTAAAGCCGCGCATGCTTCCGCGAAGGGTGCTGGGTGAGATTCTCGAGCCCAGGGTCGAGGAGATATTCATACTTACCTTTGGGGAACTCATAAACGCCGGGCTTGAGAACACGACAGCCTCCGGGATCGTCGTAACAGGCGGATCTGCTGAGCTTCAGGGCGTGGCGGAACTTGCGGGTAAGGTATTCAATGCTCCTGTTCGCATAGGAAGGCCAAGGGGCATAACAGGGCTGGTTGATCTGGTCAACAAGCCCATGTATTCAACCGCCGTGGGACTTGTGCTCTATGGGGCCGAATCCAGCAGAAATGTAAAAAAGTTCAGGATAAGGGACACAAACAATATCTTTAGCCGTGTCATGAGCAGGATGAAGAGGTGGTTTAAGGATCTTACCTAGTTGAGGCAGCAGGAGGGACATCATGAAATTCGAGTTTGTTGAAAAGCAGGATCGCTCCGGTGTGAGGATAAAGGTGATAGGCATCGGAGGTGCCGGGGGTAACGCTATCAACAACATGGTAGCCAATAAGTTGATGGGGGTGGATTTCGCGGTAGCCAATACCGATATCCAGGACCTGGATAGATCGTCATGCAGCAGTCGTATTCAGATTGGGCCTACAACTACCATGGGACTTGGAACAGGGGCCGATGAGGAGATCGGAAGGAAGGCGGCGGAAGAGAGCATCTCAGAGGTGGCGGACGCCATTGACGGAGCACACATGGTGTTTATCGCGGCCGGCATGGGAGGCGGCACAGGAACCGGGGCCTCGCCTGTAATCGCAAAGCTCTGCAAAGAAAAAAAGGCCCTTACTGTGGCGGTAGTCACCAAGCCCTTCAGTTTTGAAGGGGATAAGAGGATGAAAAAGGCCCTTGCAGGCATTGACGCCCTCCGAAAGGAGGTGGACAGCCTCATCGTGATACCCAACGACAGGCTGAGGACCGTAGGAGCAAAGGGTTCAAAGGTCAGGGAACTGTTTGCAAAGGCCGACGAGGTGCTCCTAAATGCGGTCAAGGGCGTATCGGATCTAATCCTCCATACGGGTTTCGTCAATCTGGATTTCAACGATGTGAAAAGGGTAATGTCACAGAACGGCAATGCCCTCATGGGCATGGGCAGGGCAAGTGGAGAGAACAGGGCCGTGCAGGCGGCGCAGAACGCTATTAACAGCCCTCTTCTCGAAGATGTCTCCATAAGGGGGGCCAAGGGACTTCTCATGAATTTCATAGGCTCCTCCGACATCACCATGGATGAGATAGACGAGGCCTCCAACTACGTGAAGAGCCAAATAAATGAGGATGCGGAGGTTTACTGGGGGCTGGTTCTCAATGATGATATGGGAGATGAGGTTCAGGCTACCGTCATAGCTACGGGGCTAACTGCCGAGACGATAGTGGGAAGAAAGCTGAGGGCGGTTGAAGGCGGAAGATCTTTAAGCGGCTCGGCCAAGATAAGAGACGCCTCCCAGGATGAGATGGAGGAACCCTGGTCGGCGAAAATCGGCAACAAGGCAATTGATGTGGTGGATCTGGATGTCCCGGCTTTTGAGCGGAAAGGAACAGCCCTTTCCGCCGCGTTTAACGCATCGGAGACAAGACTTCCGAAGCGCGGCTTTTTCGGAAGGCTTCTAAAGGACGATCTTGATTACCCTGCTTTCTTGAGGCTTAAGATGGACTCTTAGCGGCGGGTTGAAAAACCGCTGTTGTCAGGCTTAGGGAAAATGCCCCTTACCTTTATTCCTCCCCCTCGACGGGGGAGGGCGGGGTGGGGGTGATTTTCATGCTTCGTTGTGCCAGACCAGGGCATGACCATTAGTCAGAAGTGCTACGCGGTGGCCTGTCTGCGGTGCCACGCAAAGGCAGGCGCAAGATTAGCAAAACGAAGTAGATGGGCGGTTTTTTTATACGGCCTCTCAGGCGTGGAAGGGATGCGGGTTGCAGGGTGAGTTCAGATATTTTTTCAATCTATCGAAGGAGGCTTTCATCCGAAAGAGGCTATGTAAAAAAAGACCGGGGCGGAAGATTATCGGTCGCCCTCGCCTATCCCAATCATTATGGATTGGGTATGTCCAATCTGGGTTTTCAGACCGTCTATGGCATGCTCAATGATCGGGAGGACGTACTGGCGGAAAGGGTGTTCCTGCCTGAGGGTGACGAGATGTCCCTCTACCTTCAGACAGGTCAACGCCTCGTGTCCCTTGAATCGCAGCGTCCCCTGGATTCCTTTGAGATTATAGCTTTCTCCATCCCTTTTGAAAACGACTACGGTAATATACTGACCATGCTATCCCTGGGCGGCCTTTCCGCAAGAAGCGCCGATCGGGGGAGGAATCAGGCCATCATAATGGCAGGAGGCATAACCACCTTTCTAAACCCTGAGCCCCTTGCCGATATAATGGACCTCTTTTTGCTGGGCGAGGCAGAGGAGGTTCTCTCCCCCTTCATTGACAGAGTGGTTGATTTTCTCCGCATGGAAAAGACGAAATCGGAAATACTAAAGGGGCTTGCCCGTGAGGTCACAGGCGCCTATGTGCCGTCTCTTTATCGCGCTTCCTACAATAATGAGGGTCTTCTCGCCTCCTTTGAGCCTTTGGAGGAAGGGGTGCCGCCGAGAGTCAGAGCGGCCAAGGCTTCCTTTTCCTCTAAGGGAGTCGCACGGTCTATTGTCACCAGCGCCGATACGCAATTCGGTAATAAGGTTCTGCTTGAGGCATCAAGAGGCTGCGGGCATTCGTGCAGGTTCTGTGCGGCGGGATTTGTGTATCGTCCTCCCAGATTGCATCCTGAAGAGACCCTTGGCCTCGCGGTGGACGAAGCGATTTCTTACTGCGGCCGGATAGGGCTCATCGCTGCCGCAGTGTCTGATGTCCCGGGCATTGAAAATATCACCGCGGGCATCCTCAGAAAAGGCGCCCGCTTTTCTGTATCCTCCCTGAGGGCTGAGACCCTTACGGCAGGTCTTCTCGACCACCTGCGGGTTTCAGGACAGAAGACCGTAACCATCGCCCCTGAGGCCGGTTCCGATAGACTCCGGAGGGTCATAAACAAGCACCTGACGGAAGATCAGATACTGGATTCTGCGACCCTTATATCAAGGGCCGGGGGGTTTTCTCTGAGGCTCTATTTCCTGATCGGCCTTCCCACGGAAACTCAGGAGGATATCGAAGCGATCCCTGAACTGGTCAAGAAGATAAAGCACCGCGTGGTGAGGGAATCCGCAGGCCGGGGAAAGATCGCCGAGATACGCCTGAGCGTTAACTGTTTTGTGCCAAAACCTTTTACTCCATTTCAGTGGCATCCCTTGGATGAGATGCTTAACTTGAAGGGAAAACAAAGGTGGCTCAAAAACGCCCTCTCCAGGGTGGGAGGGGTGAGGGCAACCTTTGACGTTCCAAAGTGGGCCTACCTGCAAGCGCTCCTGTGCATGGGAGACCGAAGGGTGGGGGCGATACTGCTCAAGGCCCATCGCCTCGACTGGGACTGGAAGGCTGCCTTCAGATCATCTGAGATAAATCCGGACTTTTTCGTCCTGAGACCGAAGAGCGTTGATGAGCTTATGCCTTGGGACTTCATAGATCACGGCCTTTCAAAAAGGCACCTAGCGAGGGAATACGAGATGGCCGTAAAGGAGAAGGAATCTGATATCTGCGAGGTAGGCTCATGCGTAAGATGCGGTGTGTGCAAACTTTATCCTAAGGAAAGTAAAGAGAAAAATGCTTAAAAAACTTGAAGTTGGTTCGTATCAGGCAAACTGCTACATAATAGGCTGTGAAAAAACCAGTGAGGGACTGGTAATAGATCCGGGCGATGAGATTCTAAGGATAGTAAAAACCATTACTGATGCAAAGATCGCCGTAAAGGCAATAGTTCTAACCCACGGCCACTTTGATCACACGGGCGCTGCAGCGGAACTTAAGCGCATCACCAAAGCCGCCTTGATGATCCATAAGCTCGATGCTGGGATGATCCCGTTTCCTGTGGATGGATACCTTGAGGAAGGTCAGGAGATAGAGGCGGGTTCTTATAAGTTTACCGTCATCCACACCCCGGGCCACTCCCCGGGGGGCGTCTGTCTCCACGGCCCGGGCGCGGTTTTTTCAGGGGATACGCTTTTTGCAGGCTCCATCGGCAGAACGGATTTTCCGGGCGGAAGCCACAGCGCCCTGATCAAGGGGGTAAAAGAGAAGATATTCCCGCTCGGAGACGATCTCAGGCTCTATCCCGGCCACGGCCCTTCCAGCACCATCGGAAGGGAGAGGACTTCCAACCCCTTTTTCTGAAAATAATATGGACAAAGGAAAACTTTCCGATCTGTTTTAGGTTTTTCTCTGCAGGGGCCATGGCAATTTGCACAAGGATTCAAAGGTCAAGGCGGATCATATAGGCACTTCTCCGGATTTTTCTCTTGACAAGCGCTTTATGCCTACCTTAAATGTATAAGCTCAAAAATCCGGGGTAGGTGCGGCTTCAGCCGCACATTAACCGTGCGCCCTGCGCCTGAAGGCGCACCTACAGAAGCTGATTCCTGGTCTGCGCAAAACCATTCCCCCGATTATTGAGCTGATACCCTTAAATGCAGACGTGTAAAATAGATTGACCGGAATATGAAAAAGATGCAAGGCGATACGTTATTACGAAATAGCAACATCAGCAGGATTAACTTGTGGTGGCGGGCTTGGTCATTTAGGTCCGCCCTCGGAGCATGATGCTGTAAGACATAGTGTAATTTCAACCGCAGGCGGCCTTAACCAGCGCCTGCGGTTTTTTTGTTTTGAAAGGCCGCAGGCTTGAAAAAAGCCTGCGGCCTTTTTTTATGACACATTCAGCGGAAGGATAAAGGTCATGATCCTGAGTCGGTTTCCTGAAAAAGAGGCGTTCCGTCGAATGGCGCATACAGCCAACATAATACCGGTGTGCATTGAAATTCTGGCGGACACGGAGACCCCTGTTTCTATCTTGCAAAAACTCTACACCGTGCATGGCCCTATCTTTCTGTTTGAAAGTGCAGAAGGAGGAGAGCGGTGGGGCCGATACAGCTTTCTTGGCGCATCGGCAAAGGCGCGGGTGCGCCTGTTCCGGACACATGTGGAGATCGAAGAGGCGGGTTCGTTAAAACGGATATGCCACAACGGCCGGCCCCTGCCTATCCTTCGCGCTATCATGGCCGGTTTCAGGCCGGCTGATATCCCCGGGCTCCCACGGTTCTGGGGCGGGCTGGTGGGTTACTTCACCTATGAGATGGTCTCCTTTTTCGAGAAGATTCCCAACCGATTGGCCGATGAGCGACCCATCGCCGATTTTATCATTCCAGACGAGCTGATCATCTTTGACAATATCCGCCACACCCTTGTGGCCCTGGCAATTGCCTTTACCCATTCGGTGGAGAGCGTTGACGCGGCCTATGAGGAGGCAGCGGAAAGGGTGGCAAAGCTCATTGCCGCCGTGCAGGGTCCCATGCCCGCTGAACCTCCCGTCCGTCCGCAGGTTCCCTGCATACTTTTACCCCAAAAGGCGGATGCGGATTACAGGAAAATGGTTGATAAGGCCAAGACCTATATCCGTCAGGGTGAAATCATCCAGGCGGTCGTATCCCAGCCTTTCTCCTGCGCCCCTGCCCCTGACCTCCGGACCCTGTACCGCGCTCAGCGTTACATCAATCCTTCTCCCTATCTTTATCTTCTCCGCATGGGGGAGACGGCCCTTGTGGGATCATCGCCGGAGACCATGGTGCGCCTTGAAAACAGGATCGCAACCCTTCGGCCCATCGCCGGTACCAGGCCCAGGGGAAAAACCGAGCAGGAGGACCGGGCATTGGCCGACGAGATGCTCAAAGACGAAAAAGAAAGGGCAGAGCATCTCATGTTGGTGGATCTGGGGAGAAACGACCTGGGTCGGGTCGCCGTCACAGGCACGGTGCAGGTGACGGAACTGATGATGGTCGAGCGTTACTCCCATGTGATGCATCTGGTCTCCAACGTGCGCTGCGACCTTCGCCGGGAGTTGGATGCCTGGGACCTGCTGGCGGCCACTTTTCCGGCGGGGACCCTTTCCGGTGCTCCCAAGATACGGGCCATGCAAATCATTGACAAACTGGAAAACGAGCCCCGGGGACCGTACGGCGGGGCCGTGGGATATATCTCCTTCAGCGGCAACATGGACATGGCCATCACCATCCGTACCGCCTGTATTGAAGCAGAAAGGCTGACGGTGCGGGCAGGTGCCGGTATCGTGGCCGACTCGGACCCGGAAAAAGAGCGCGTCGAAACAGTGCACAAGGCCATGTCCATACAGAAGGCCCTGGAGTTGGCCGGCCGTCAATACAACTCTTAAGACACGAGGCAGACCATGATTCTCATGATAGACAACTACGACTCATTTACCTACAACCTGGTTCAGTACCTGCTCATGCTGAGCGCCGAGGTTCATGTGGCAAGAAACGACGTTATAACAATAGCGGAGGTCGAAGGCATGGCGCCCTCCCACATAGTCATCTCCCCGGGTCCGGGACGACCCGAGGATGCAGGCATATCCCTTGAGCTGGTCCGCCGCGCCTCGGGCCGGGTTCCCATCCTCGGGGTATGTCTGGGCCACCAGGCCATAGGCCGGGCGTTCGGCGGCACCATTGTGCCGGCCAAACAACTCATGCACGGCAAGACATCGGCCGTGACCACAGATCGGAGTGAGCTCTTCGCAGGCATCCCTTCTCCCTTTACCGCCATGCGGTACCACTCGCTGGCAGTGGAACGGGACACTCTGCCTGCATGCCTTGAAATCTGCGCCGAGTCTGAGGACGGTGAGATCATGGGCCTTCGCCACAGGGAACACCACACCTGGGGGATTCAGTTTCATCCGGAATCCATCATGACCCCCAAAGGTAAACGTATATTGAAGAACTTTCTCTCCCTTTGATTAACCACACACCAGATTGGAGGAGACATGTTTTCACAGATACTTTCAAAGATCATCAATGGTAAAGACCTTGCTCGGGAGGAAATCGGCTGGGTTTTCTCCGCGATATTTTCCGGAACCCTGACCGACGCCCGGATCGGTGCCTTCATGGCTGCCCTGGCCACCAAGGGTGAGACCTTTGAAGAGCTTGCCGGCGCTGCAGAGGCCATGCGCCGAAAGGCCGTGCGCATACAGGCTGCTTCGCCCGTAGTGGTGGATACCTGCGGCACTGGCGGGGATGGAGCCCACACGTTCAACATCTCCACCACTGCGGCCTTTGTAGTGGCCGGATCAGGGCTCACCGTGGCCAAGCACGGCAATCGTTCGGTTTCAAGCCGCTGCGGGAGCGCCGATGTGCTGGAAGCCCTTGGAGTAAATCTCAACACCGCGCAGGAGGTGGCCGAGGAGGCAGTCAATGAGATCGGCATAGGCTTTCTTTTTGCCCCGCTCTTTCATGGCGCCATGAAATATGCCCTTGGACCAAGAAAGGAGCTTGGTGTGAGGACCATCTTCAACATGCTGGGTCCCCTGACAAACCCTGCCGCGGCAAACTGCCAGGTGCTGGGGGTCTTTTCCCCGAGGCTCACGGAGATGTTTGCCGACGCCCTCAATCTGCTTGGCTGCCGGAGGGCCTTTGTGGTACACGGCCATGACGGCCTTGACGAGATCTCCGTGTGCGCACCCACCCGCGTCTCCGAACTTCGCGACAAGCGCGTGCATACCTATGATATTTCCCCTGAACAGTTTTTTGAAGACCGCGCGCGACCCGAAGAGCTTGCCGGCGGCACGCCTGATGAAAACGCAGTGATCATCCGTCGGATTCTTTCGGGAAAAGAAAATGGGGCCAAAAGAAACATAGTTTCCATAAACGCAGGGGCGGCCCTTGTGGCCGGGGGAAAGGCGGAAGATCTCTCCGCGGGCGTAACCCTTGCCGATGATATCATCGAGAGCGGTAAGGCCATGGAAAAACTGGATGCACTGATTGAGTTCACCAGACAATCATGATGGGGCCATCGCGGTCCCCGCGCGTTAAAGTCCGTTTTCCCGCGGCCCGGACTGAAGTTTTCCCTCCCTTTTCCTGTAGGCGGGTCTGGGTGGGTGAATTTTTTACGTTGAAAGGAAGGAATCAGCCGATGACCGACATACTGCAGCACATTGTAGAGACGAAAGTCGGAGAAATAGAGGCGGCAAAACGCCGTATGCCGGAGGCTAAATTAAAAGAACTGGCGGCCGAGCGAGACCCCATGCGCCCGTTTGCCGAAAACCTGTTGCGCGTGAACCGGCACGGCACAGGCATAATCGCTGAGATAAAGCGGGCCTCCCCCTCCAGGGGAATCATTTGCGCAGACCTTGACGCTGCCGACTATGCCGCAAGGTATGAGGCGGGCGGTGCTGCGGCCGTATCTGTACTTACGGATGCCTCCTATTTCAAGGGAAACCTCTCCGACCTGAAGCAGGCCCGCAGGGCATGCCTGCTGCCCGTGCTCCGAAAGGAATTCATCATAAGCCCCTACCAGATTTATGAGTCGGCTGCCGCCGGGGCAGACGCAGTGCTCTTGATAGCGAGGATACTGAAAGAGGCCGTGCTTTCCTACTTCATAAGTCTTTGTGATGTGGTGGGCCTTGAAGCTCTTGTGGAAATTCACGATGAAAAGGACCTTGATACGGCTACAGCCTCAGGAGCCAAGCTTATCTGCATCAACAACCGGGACCTGAAAAGCTTTAAAACCGACATAAGCGTTGCAACCCGGCTGGTCTCCCTGCTTGAACCGACCCAAATCCCGATAGCCGCGAGCGGTATCGTCACACGCGATGACGTGAAGCGGACAAAGAATGCGGGGATCAATAACTTTCTGATCGGTGAAAGCCTCGTCAGGGCCAAGCACACTGTGGCATTTCTAAGATACCTCTTAACAGAGTGCTGAAAAATCCGCTGTCCACAGGATGAGGGAAAACGGCTGTTTGCAGGGCATGCTCTTAAGGGGATCCGACGGAAGGGTGGGACGGCAGCTTATCAAAATGAAACTCAAAGGCGATATACCCCAGATCAAGATATGCGGCATTACCTTGCCGGAGCAGGCTGAACAGTGCGTCGCCCTGGGCGCTGATGCCATTGGGTGCGTGTTTTTTACAAAAAGCCCACGTGATGTCAGTGATGCGCAGGCAAAGGAGATAGGTTCAGCTCTGGGCGGAAAGACCTCGTGCGTGGGGGTGTTTGTTGACGCGGACAGAGATACGATCTTAAAGAAGGTTGAGCGCTGCGGTCTGACCGGGGTGCAGCTTCACGGCAATGAGTCACCGGAGCTGATTGCTGCGCTGCGGGGCATGGGGCTTTTGGTCATAAAGACCCTGTTTTCTAAAAGAATTCCCAAACTTGAAGCCGCCCGGCGATACGCAGCATCCTCGGCCCTGCTGGCCGAATGCGGCACAGGAAGTCTTCCCGGCGGAAACGCCCAAGACTGGCATTGGGCGGATGCAAGACCGATGGCGCGGCATGCGGCTCTGGTGCTGGCCGGAGGTCTGACCCCGGACAACGTTGTCCAGGCTGTTTCCGCGGCCTTGCCCGATGCCGTGGACGTGAGTTCCGGGGTGGAAACATCATCCGGGAAAAAAGACATGAGCAAGGTTGCCTCTTTTATAGCAAACCTGCGGGGAGCATTTTCCGGAACAACTAACGGCAGGCCTTTAAAAAAGATATTTTAAGGAGAAATAGAATAATGAACCGGATTGCCGGAATCTTTTCCCGTACGGCCCCGAAAAAGGGAAAGGCCCTGGTGGGATTTGTGACCGCGGGAGACCCGAGCATCGAATGCTCCCGGGAGATCGTCTGCGCCATGTGCGCTTCCGGCCTGGATATGCTGGAAATCGGGGTACCGTTTTCAGACCCCACGGCGGACGGGCAGGTCATACGGCGCTCCTACCGGAGGGCCCTTTCTAACGGAACCACGCTGCAAACCGTTTTCGAGATGACCGCCTCCCTGCGCAGGAGCTTTCAGGGGCCCGTCATTGTGTGTTCCTACTACAAGCCGATCTATCTATATGGAGTAGCGGCCTTCTGTCGTGACTCGAAAAAAGCAGGGGCAGACGGAGTTCTGGTTGTGGACCTGCCGCCCGAGGGATCAGATGAACTCTCCTCCTGCTGTAAAGACGAGAATTTTTCTTTGATCCGCCTCATAGTACCTGACATGTCTGAGGAGCGCATCGCAGCCATATCGGCATCCGTGTCCGGGTTTCTCTATATTGTCTCCATGACAGGGGTCACCGGTGGAAGCGGGCTTAACCTGTCAGAAGTTCACAGGCTCTGCCGGAGGGTGCGGCGTTACACCGCGCTACCGTTATGTGTAGGATTCGGCATCTCCAGCGTTGATGATGTGGCCGGGGTATCAAGGTCGGCCGACGGCGTAATAATTGGTAGCGCCTTTGCTCGGCTGATCGAAGAAAATATCGGAAGATCAAACCTTGCTGAAATACTTGCAGAAAGAACCAGACAATACAAGGGAGCGACTAAAACGTGACACTTTGATGCAATCTCCGTATGAACTTGAGTCGACTTCGAAACTGACCATGTGTAACATATTAAGATATCAGCAAGTCGTGAGAAATGGGGGAATAATTGTTGGATTTTCATGAAAAGGAAGGCGTCCTCCGGAAACTTGGGGCCTTGAATGCCGATCTTGAAACTTACAAGGCCCCGGAGAAGCTTGGATCAAAGCTCCATGTGGTTCTCATAGGAGGCGCAGGCCTGATTCTGAGATATGGTCTCTCAAACGCGCCACGGGGGATATTGAGGTTCTGGAATCAATTTCCAGGGTAAGAGGCTCGCTGCAGGCAGTTGGAAATTTAATGGCCATCCATGGCTTTCACATCGTGAGCGAAAGTCTTCTGACACTGCATCCCGACTATGAAAATCGCCTGGAAAAGGTGGGCGATTTTTCCTGCCTCGAGATTTATACCCTCAGCGCTTACGACTATGCGATCACCAAACTTGGATGAAGAGTTCTATCGCACCCTCAAGTCTGCTATGGCGCCTGACGAGCTTGGTAAACCATGCCAATGGGGGAAATCCATTCAGGATTATCTCAAAGTCGTCTATGATCTCAGATTATATTGACAGCCGCGGAACAACGAAACCGGTCCTGACGGTGAAAGAACATCCATGAATTCGACAGGGCCGGCGCGGCTCCCAGGGCATCAGGGGCATGTGCTCGGGTAAAATGCGAAGTTCGCATCATATACCCCGGCACATGTGACGGTCCCTCCCACCCCGTTGTAGAGCTGGCTTGCGGCAATAAAGACGATCCCCTTGGAGCTGTCGTTTCTCACAGCCTTATTGGATCCCCCTTCCCTCCCTCGAAGAAGGCCGAGGATGCATCGTTTGCATTCAGGATGCCAAAGGACTGGTCTGACCCTTGTGAGCTAAGCTCAGTGCCGCGGCAATGGAGTGAGCCCGCACTCCAGATGGCGTGATTCCACACCGAGCCGTTTGATCCGGTCACAATACCTCCCACCACAGACACATAGCCTGACGTGCCGTTCAAAATCCCATAGGTATAACTTCCTCCGCCTCCCGCCTGGATCGTACATCCGTGAAATTGGGCAGCCGTATCCGTATGAACGCCGTAGCTGTCTCCGGTCGCTCCGACAGGCTGGGAAGCGCTGATAGTGCATAGAGTCGCGCTGAAACCGGTACTCAAACTGTAAATCCCGGCTGAAAACGTGCCGTTGCTTGAGGCCTGGGCGTTTACGCGGAACAAATCCGTGCCTGATTTATTAAGGTAGATGGCAACTGCGTTGTTTCCCACGGCAGTAGCGCGGGCAGTTATCTCTATCAAGCTGACATTGCTGGCATTTTCCATGTAAACTGCATTGGAATCGCCCGATGCCCCGTAGTTTTCCACGGTAAGGCGCCTCAGCTCGGTCCCATCGCCGCAGGAAATAACACCGGTTAGGCTTTGTGGGGTTGACGCTGGGTTTCCCCTTATGACGGTTATGCCCGTTCCCGATCCCTCCACGTGAACATAGGGCTTGACCGTCAGGGTGTTGGCCCCGATGTCGTAAGTCCCTGGCTCCAATTTAAGGAGCCAGGGATTCGCGCTGGAGGCGGTTATGCCGTCCATCTTATCGAGTAGCTGTGTTCCGTTTTCCGTAGGGCTTCCCAGCGGGCTTACCATGACCGTCCTTGAATACCACCCGGTCTGTCTTGTCCCGTTCGGATATGTTATCCCTTTATCCGCCTTTGTGATGCTCACGTCGCCTTCTATGTCCACATCCCCCGAAAATGAAAGCTCCGCTCCCGAAACCATGCCTGATGTGGCGAAGAAAAAGATCGAAATTAGGATTGCACTTATAAAAGCTTTTTCAGACATCTTCATTCCTCCTTGCCGGTGACTGCCGGCACATGCTGCACTGTGGGCATTTTTCTTCTGCCTGACAACAGCGGTTTTCAACACGCTGTTAACGCCCTGATGCGACGGATAAGGATTAACGGCAATCGTCAAAAGCTAGGGGATAGTCTTAAAGTCTAGCCATGACCCCATGAGGTGATATGCCCGACCAAGCCGTCTAACGGTGCTGTAAAGGATGATCTCTTGTGGGGCTATATGCAAGGCTTTCTTCGGCCGCAATGGGAGTTTCATATGGAGCCGTCAGGTTGGACAAAGATTTTCTGGGACTCATGCCAGATCTTCTCTTTGATGTACCCGGTGACATCGGGATGGAACCGTACCTTTATATGGATAGGCGGCCCCTGATACACCCCGAAGCTCGATCGCATGAAATTATCCAGGTTGAAATCCTCAGGGATTACAAAAGCCTCTCTTGTCTGGTGGAGCATCTTGATCCGGTCCAGGGAGAAGATACTCACCTCGTTTCTCATGTGGCAGAGGCCGATCAGGTAAGAACTTCCGTTGAAGGACCAGACCCGGTAAGGGACCACCCTTCGCCGAGTCTGTTTCTTCCTGCTCATGGTGTAATAGACGATCTCGACGGTCTTGCGGTTCAGGGCCATAACCCGCTGCGCCTCCGCGGGCTCTGCGACAGACAATCACTTATCTCATTCCGAGGCATCAAGCCTCTTTTCTTTTTCGATCCGTTCGCGAAGCCATATCGCCATGAGCTGTGTGTGGGGAACACCTTTCTTTCGGGCGAAGCGCTTGATCATCGAAAGATCAAAGGGATCCATTCGGAGGGAGACGGGCTGACGGGGAGGACGGGGAACCTGAAACGGCTCGGCATCATTCAGCAATCCCTGAATTTGATCGGGAGTCTCTCTCAAAATCTCCTTCTCCCACCGGACAGCCTCCTTTTTAAGGTCTTTTCTTGCTTTTTCTGGAATCATGCTCATTTCCTTACCCTCTTGAAATAGGCCTTTTGGGTGGTGTTCGACATGGGGAACGCCGTCACGCAACGCCATACGCCATAATGTGGATAAGAGGCAACGATCACCTCGATACATGTGCCCGAAGCGTGTGTGCCCCACAGTCGATATCGATATTCAGCTGATTTTATATACTTTTTCTTCTCCTTAACAGCCAAGATCGGAAACGGCCCCTCGCTGTAATATACCTCTTCAACCTGCTCGGGGGTCAACCCATGCTTAGCAATATGACTGATATTATCTTCGTCCCAATCAGGTACAAGATTCTCATCAGGTTTAATCATAAAGAGAATTTAGCGTAATTATTTGGTAACCGTTCACGGGTGTAGAGCATCCTCCTCAAGCTCAATCGTATTTGGTCCAGATTGACATTGGAGGTTTGTAATCGCTCAGGGGCGCTGCTCATTTCATCCATAAGTTATTGGTGAGACGCAACGGTAAACCTATACCACAAGATGTGATCTATCTGGTAGAGGAAAACTGAGCGGATAGACCCTGAACAGGTGGAGTATGGTTAAGATGAATCGGGGAGTAGTGATGGTGCGGGTTGATTGCGAAAATAGGCTTT
>MNYJ01000214.1 GCA_001874005.1 Desulfobacteraceae bacterium CG2_30_51_40 | reverse complement strand
ATCCAAAAATACAGACACCAGACCAACAGTTGAAATGCTCCGGGATCGTGTAGAGCAACTTGAGCGCCAAGTTCACCACCTCTCAGAGCAAATCAAAATAATAGAGCAGAGCCGTTAACCGAATCATAATGTCCTGGCTGGCGGGGTCAACATGCGGGGTAGATCTATAAATGACCTTGCGGGGTCGCAGGGTAACGCCTGCCTCCTGCCTCTCCTGTGAACCAACGCCTCATTTTATCTGAGCAAAAGCGTATCAATTTATTTGAGCGCTATAGGCATGGAACTGATAACGACTATTTCTGTCCTAAGAACTGATGGAGGATGCGAGAAATGAACAGGAGATATTACCTTTATTTCATTTTGCTCATTTTTGTTACCTCGGTTTTGCCTCCAGCTCCTCCAGGATATGCCTCCGAGGTCCCTGACGTGATATTTATCCTGGACGGATCAGGAAGCATGGCTGCAAAGATGGGAGACAGGACGAAGATACAGGTGGCAAAGGAGGTAATGGAATATGCGGTTCCAGCCCTGCCCAAGGATGTCGCTGTGGGACTTGCCGCATACGGCCACCACAGAAAAGGGGACTGCTCAGATATGGAGATTCTTGTTACTCCAGATAAGGGCGCAAGGGATGCGGTTCTTTCACAGATAAGAAATATCTCACCTGTGGGGATGACTCCCATAGCTGCCGCCGTTGATTTGGTGGCAAAGGCGATGACGGGCAGCGGGAAACAAAACCTCATAGTCCTTGTCTCAGACGGAGAGGAGACCTGCCACAAAGATCCCTGCGGATTTGTGAAGGGCCTCAAGGACTCCGGGATGAAGTTTCTTCTCCATGTGATCGGATTCGGCGTGACCGCTAACGAAGAGAAGCAGTTGAGATGCCTCGCCGAGGCAGGAGGGGGAAACTACTTTCCAGCCGGAGACGCCAAAGGTCTCCTGGCCGCCCTTGAATCCGTGAGAAAGGATGTGGAGGCAAAGGTTGAACAGGCTAAGACAAAGGCTGTGCGTGCCTCATCAAGGCTCGGGAAGCTTTCCGTAAAGATGCCCGAAGCGGCGATATCATCGCTGGCATACCTTAAGATTATCCGTCCGAGCGATAACTCGGTCGTCAAGGAGGCAAAGGATGTCTCCGCAATTCATCCTCTGCCGGCAGGCATATACGGCCTTGTCCTCGGATTTGCTAATTCGAACTACAAGGCCCCTACCGATGTATCCATAGGAGAAAGCGAGATAAAGGGAGGAGAGACCTCTGAGATTTCTCTGGGGGCAGTGGTGATCAATATGGCTTCACCGCTTGGAAAGGCCGCATGGCAGGTAGGGCTTTTGAATGAGGAGACGGGTAAGTTATATCTTCAGGTTGAATCTCATGGAAACGACTATTACCTGATGAAGCCGAAGGCCGCTCCTGAGGGAACTTATTCCCTTGCTTTTACCTATTCTGCCGGCAAGAAGCCTTTCATCGTTGCAAAGGGACTTATAGTCAAGGCGGGCAAAAAGACCGTCGCAACACTTGATTCAGGTATCGCCATAAAGAAGACCTCTTCAGGAATCCAGGGCTGGGACATAGTCCCAAACGGGTCGAATGAACCGGTGCTTGAGGTCAAACGAAGATGGGACAACGATTATCCACTTTGGGAGAGTTTTCCGGTCGCGCCTGGAATCTATGACATCCTGGTTCATGTCACCGGGATGAAGGAGCCGATGCTCGCGGGTGAAGCAATAGAGATAAAAAAGGGCGAGACGATATTATTTGATACGGGGCTTTAAGATCGGGCCTTTGCTAATGCCCCTGCCCATTACCGGATAAGAACCTGATCGGAGAAAGGCTGAGCGGGGGGTATTTAAGGATGGGTCAATGCACTCTCATAATACCAGATATTTTTTTATGACCTCTTCATTCCCCCAGATATCGGCTATGGCGCCTGAGTAGACCACGCGGCCTTTTTCCAGAATGTAGCCACGATCGCTCACCTTTCTGCAGAACTTCAGATTCTGATCCGCTAGAAGGATGGTCATTCCCTGGCTCCTGATTGTCCGTATGACCTCAGCCAGATTTTTTACGATCAGGGGGGCAAGGCCCTCAGAAGGTTCGTCCATGAGAATCAGCTCAGGGTTTGCCATGAGTGCCCTTCCGAGGCTCAGCATCTTTTTCTCTCCACCAGAGAGATTAAGCCCTTTCTGTTTTTTTCTTGCCCTGAGCACCGGAAAAAGTTCCTCAACCCGTTCTTTGTTCCAGTATCCCTTGAGCATTGAGAGTCTGGCGGCTATTTCAAGATTTTCGTCACAGCTTAGATCGGGAAATATCCTCAGATCATCGGGCATATAGGCTATGCCGAGCCGTGATACGGAGTAGGCTGGTTTCCCCACGATCTCGGTGTTCTTGAAAACAATTGATCCTTTTCTGGGTGGGGTGAGGCCCATTATTGAACGCAAGGTAGTTGTCTTTCCAACGCCGTTTCTTCCGAGAAGCCCTACAGCCTCACCCTTGTTAACGTCAAAGGATACATCCTGAAGTATGTGAGAGCCCCCGTAGTAGGTGTTGATTGATGTCGCCTTCAGGATCATTCTTCAACCTCATCGCCGAGATAGACTTCTCTTACCTTGCTGCTCGATTGTATGTCATCCTTTGTGCCGTCGGCTATGATATCTCCGTGATGCAGGACTATGATCCTGTCTGAAAGAGAAAATACCACATCCATGTCGTGTTCCACTATCACGAAGGTGGTTTTACCCTCGGCAGATATCCTCTTTATCCCATCGAGGATCTTGGTGCGTTCAACCGGGTTCATGCCTGCCGTCGGCTCATCCAGAAACAATAGTCTCGGCCTTGCGCCCAAAGCTATGCCGATCTCAAGGAGTCTCTGATCCCCGTGTGATAGTGTTGTGGCCGTGGACCGGGCTGCATGGCTGAGACCGACCCGGCTCAGAATGGCGCTGGCCTCTTCTCCGGCCGGCGTCTCACCGCTTAAAGGACTTAGAAGCCTCGCTGCCCTACCTTGGGCGGCCAGCACGGGGATTTCTATGTTCTCAAAGGCAGTGAGTTCAGGAAATACGTTTACAACCTGAAATGAGCGGCAGAGTCCCATCTTCACTCGCCTGTAGATGGGAAGACGCGTGATCTGCCGCCCCAGGAAAAATATATCCCCGGAATCGGGCGCGATAAGGCCTGAGAGCATGTTTATGAGCGTGGATTTGCCAGCCCCGTTCGGGCCTATTACGGAGGTTATAGCCCCTTCCTCGAAGGCCAGATCAAGGCCGTTTGCGACAAGCACCCTTCCGAATGCCTTCCTTAACGCTCGTGTTTCCAGAATGGGCCTACTCAAGCGCTTACTCCTTCACTTCTTTCATCCGGCCGGTTCTTGAGCCCCAGCAAGGAAACCATCGAGCCAACCACACCGCCCCTGAATCCCATTATGATAATGAGCAGAATGATCCCGAACCAGAGCATCCAATTTTGTGTGAACCTCTCAATGACCTCGCGCAAAACCACATAGATAAGGCTCCCCACGACAGGCCCCATAAATGTCTGGAGGCCTCCTATCAGACTTACGAGAACCGGCTCGGCTGAGTGAGTCCAGTGGGCTGAAAAAGGGGTGGTGTTGCTGTTGAGAAAGGTCGCCAGCGCGCCTGCAAGCCCGGCGAAGCCTCCTGATATCACAAAGGCCGCCAGCCGATAATTTTTCAAAGAGATACCGGCAAACTCAATTCTTTTATCGTTTTCCCTGATACCTGAAAGGATAAGCCCAAGCGGCGACTGTCTGATAACGTAAACCAGCGCGAGGGAAACCATAAAAAAGGCCATGACGAGAAAATAGTAATGGGAAGGCTTTGCGAGCGATATGGATACAAGCCATAAGGATATAGGAGCACGCGCGATGCCCACCAGACCGTCATCTCCTCCTGTTATTTCCCTCATATTCCATATCAGGGAAAAGACCATCATCCCGAAGGCCAAAGTTAGCATGGCAAAGTATATTTCCGTATGTCTTACGCAAAAAAAACCGATTATGACGGACAGCACTATGGCCAGGGCGATTCCGGCAGCGATACAGAGAAGGGGATGCCTGTTTACATGAATGAAGAAGAGTGCCGCACCATAAGAGCCGCCCGCAAAAAACGCCGCATGACCGAAAGACAGGAGTCCCGTGCGACCAAGAAGCAGATTATAGCCGAGGGCGAAGATCGCAAGTATCATAACCCTCATGGTTATATAGACCGTAAACCTGCTTCCCAATATCCCCACGAGCACAAGCCCTGCCAGGATAAGGCAGGCAATTAGCGGTAAGGCATATCTGCGCATCTACTTTGCCTCCCCGAAAAATCCCTGCGGCCTCCACAGAAGGACCGCCGCCATGAGGATGAAGGTCAGGAACATGTCGAAAGTCGGGAGAAATCTCGTCCCGAATGATGAAAGAAGACCTATGATCAGGGCACCGAAAAACGCCCCCTTGAGGCTTCCAAGTCCTCCTATAACCGCAACTACGAAAGCGTCAATGATTATCGCCTCTCCCATCCCGGGTGTTAGAAGCCCAACGTAGGGAACCGCAAGACCGCCACCCAAAGCCCCCAGCCAGGTGCCCAGCACAAAAACCGCGGTATAAAGGGCCGGAACCCTTACTCCCAGGGCCGCTGCCATTTCCCTGTCGGATGAGGATGCCCTGATGATCCTGCCCCACCATGTTCTCTCAAGAAAGGTCCACATGGCCAGGGCCACAAGGGGTCCGACTGCTATCATAAAAAGGCTGTATAATGGGAAATTGCGGCCAAGTATTGATATGGACCCTGAAAGCCCCGGAACGTTAGGGGAACCCAGAGAACCCGCTCCCCATAAAATCTTGACTGCATCATCGAATATCAGAACAAAGGCGAAGGTAAGGAGAAGTTGGTACGGAAGGGCCAGGTGATAGACGTGTCTGAGAAAGAACCTTTCTATGAGAAACCCTGCCGCGCAGACCACAAGCGGCCCTATGGCAAGGCCCAGCCAGAAGTTTTCCCCCATGCGCCCGAGTACCCAGTAGCAAAGGTAAGCACCCAGCATGTAGAAAGTGCCGTGGGCGAAGTTAAGTACCTTTAAAACCCCGAAAATAAGGGTGAGTCCGCTTGCCACCAGCCATATAAACATCCCAATGGATAGTCCGGCAAGACAGACATGGACAATGGATTCAAGCATATCCGGCGGTCCTTACGGTAAAAGGCCCCGGCCTTTGAAATGCGGGGGCCTGGTGTATTTCCTATCAGAAAGGAGGTTTTGTCCCGGCTCCCTCAAAAGGAGGCCTGTTGAAGCATTCCTTCGCGCGGACCATGACCTGTTTGCCCATGACCTTGAAGGGAAATGCGGCATCTGTCTTGGTAAGTCCCCAGGGTACATCATACATAGCCTGGTGGTCTTCCTTCCTGAAGACCCTTCTGCCGGCGGGCGTGTCAATCTCCATGCCCTCGAGGGCCTGTACGACCTTTGCAGTGTCTTTCGAGCCTGCCGCTTCTATCGCCTTTTTGAGTGCGAAAAGGGTTGAATAGCCTGTCTCTGAGACATAGGCGGGAAAGTGATTCCATCTGCTCCTGAAGGCGGCAACCCACGCCCTGTTTCTGTTGTCAGCGGGATAAAGGAAGAAGTATCTGCCTGAAATCCAGATGTTCTCCGGCAACTCCTGACCGAGACCTTCAAGCACATCCATGGCCGCTCCTACAGGGAACATCACATGTTTGATCTTCTGGAAGAGACCGGCCTGATTGGCCTGTTTGACAAGGGTTATAAGTTCGCCGGCCCATTCGGTCGAGTAAAGACCGTCGGGAGCGGCATCCATTATGGTATTTATATGGGGTCTGAAGTCTGTTGTCCCGAAGGGCGCCCAGGACTCACCGGTAAAAGAGACGTCTTTCTTTAGCTTACCGAGTGTCTGTTTGAACATCTCCCAGCAGGTATAGCCATACTCGTACTTGGGGCTTATGGTGGCCCAGGTCTTGGCAGGAATATCTTTGGCGATAAAGGCTGCGGCGTTTCCGTCCTGATATGTCGGGGTGGAGATGCGGAAGACCTGCTTGATGCCGTTTTTGAATACCTGCTGCTCGGTGAGCTTTTCGGTAGCGGCGTGTGTGACCATCAGGATTCTATCAAGCTCCGCCATGACAGGTGCAAGCGCAAGTGCCTGGCCCGATGAATCAATTCCTCCGAGGAAATCAGCGCCCCAACTGTCCACGAAGTAGCGGGCATTTTTGATTGCCTCATCCGCCTTAAGGGTTGAATCCCTGAAATCAACCTCCACCTTCACTCCGGCGATCCCCTTATCGGCATTTATCTCGTCAACCGCCATCTGAACGCCCATCTTGTGGAATTCTCCATATCCTGCGAGCGCTCCCGACATGATGGCCTGATAGCCGAGCTTAACGGGACCTTTTATCGTTGGCGTAGCGGCCCAAAGGCCGGTAGGCTTGAAAACCCCAGCCCCAAGAGAGGCCGCCGCCGCGGTGAGAAGCCCTGCCTTAACAAACTCCCTTCTGGTCATACCCTTTGTCTCCATAATCATCCTCCGGAAATTAGATTGACATCCTTGGGCCGCCCTTAACAGGCCGTTGAAAAAACCCCTGTCTGCCTGGCTTTACTCATCCCTCGTCCCTGCGCATGCTGACAAACGCCGCTCGTTTTGAGGGATATCACACGGGCCCGGCATCCGGGCTTATTACTATGCCTGCAGGCAGCGCGGGTTCTTCAATACGCTGTTTAGGCCGCCTCTATAAACCGTCCCTGCCGCTTTAATCATCAGGATATCAGGGGTTGTGTTACCGTGTCAACATATCGCTAAGAAAACGGGCTGCGAACGCAGAGAATCCCTTTGACGGACAGTTCTTGACAGGCCCCCATAATCTGACTTCCCGTGCGATAAAAAAGAGCTACCTTATTGAACTGCGCGTCGCTCCTCTGATATAAGAAAATACTTTGTGTGTATTTGAAAGTTTCCCTCTTTACCGTATCAGCTCAATGATTGGGGGCAAAACCACTGGATTCAGGCTTTCGCCGTAAAGACGGAACAAGCCAACTATTCGTCATTCCGGCGAAGGCTGGAATCTAGAAATATCACGGCAAAAAAAAATAGTTGCCCCACTTTATTGAGCTGATACTCTTTACCAAAGAGGGGAAAGCGGAGGTGTTCATCCTCCTTAAAAAAATAACCTCTGGAGGCGTATATGGCGGCTGAAAATAACGGTTCGGTTCTCATAATAGCGACCATGGACACAAAGGGAGAAGAAGCCCTGTATTTATCAAAGTGTTTGAAGGAGCTTGGGCTTGAGCCTCTGATAATGGATCCCGGAATAAGGGGAAACCCTGATTTCCCCGTGTATGTCTCAAGAGACACGGTAGCCAAAAGAGGCGGAATGACTCTTTCAGAGGTCCAGATGATTCCTCATGAGGGCGATGCCCTGAATGCCATGATCACAGGCTCGGTAATCATAGTAAAGGAGCTTTGCGATCAGGGCATGATTAGAGGTGTCATAGCCCTGGGAGGCTCCATGGGCACTACCTTGGCAAGCGCGGTCATGAGGGCTCTGCCGTTCGGTTTTCCCAAGGTCATGATCTCTACCATGGCCTCAAGAAATACCAGGGCTTTTGTTGGAACCAGAGACATAGTCATGATGCACTCGGTATGCGATATTGCAGGCCTTAATCCTATGACCAGAAGGGTGATCGCAAACGGTGCCGGTGCTGTTGCAGGCATGGTGAATGCCGGGGGCAGGATAAAACAGGAGAGGGGTAATCTGCGGCAGGTAGCGCTTTCCACCCTTGGAACCACCGAGGCATGCGCGGCGAGGCTCAGGGAAGCCCTGGCAGCCGGGGGATTTGAAGTGGTGACGTTCCACACAAACGGCGCTGGAGGCCAGGCCATGGAGGAGATGATTGAGGAGGGGGAATTTGACATGGTCATAGACCTTTCCCTCCATGAAATAGCGGATAATTTCTACGGAGGCGAGTACGATTCGGGTGCCCTGAGGGGCACAGCGGCTCTCAGGAAGGGAATCCCTGCTATCCTTGTCCCCGGAAATGTTGATTTCATCGTCACAGGGCCTCTTGCCGATGCCAGGATAAAATTTCCATCCAGAAGATATCATGCACATAACGCCGCTATCACAGTGACAGAGACAAGCGCCGCTGAGATGGCAGAACTGGGAGGCCGCCTTGCCGAAATATCTGAAGGTGCTCACGGGCCGGTTTTCATCCTGGTCCCATCCCGGGGCTTTTCCGCCTTCGGTGATAAAAGAGGACCTTTCTATAATCCAGCCCGCCCGGCCAAATTTATTGAAGGTCTGACAGATAGGCTGAAGGACCCCGGCATACTAAAGATATTCCCGTGCCACATAAACGATGAAGAGTTTTCCGCCGGTATTCTCAGTTGTCTCAGGGCCATGTGGAAAGTCCTCAAAAATCCGGGCTAGATGCGGTTTTCTGTTCTTCGTGTCCTGATCTGCGAAGGGCCTCCCACGATTTATTGAGATGATACGGTTCAGAACCAGAATATGAATGAAATATTGTGCAATACTTCACAAAGTTTTTCTTGACACCGCTATATCATTACCGTAGATTTCCCTTATAACTACATTATAATCACAATGTAGTCATTGACAAAGCCGCACGCACAATCCCCGAGAGGAGGCAAGAGCCGATCCTGATCTGATACAACGGGGGATGCGGCCCGGCCCGGCAGCAGATGGGGCTCGATATAATGAATAGAGTTTTTGCAGTATTATCAAGATGCAGCAGGGGAGGGATGAGATGAAACTCAAAGACAAGATAGCTCTGGTTACCGGCAGCAGCCGCGGCGTAGGCAGGTCTATTGCCCTTGCCTACGCGAAAGAGGGGGCTAAAGTAGTAGTCAACTATACTTCCAGTGAGAAAGCCGCCCTTGAGGTGGTGGACTCTATCCGCTCCGTTGGAAGTGATGCGATCGCGGTCAAGGCGGATGTGGCAAAAAAGGCGGATGTTGATCACATCTTTGCCGCCTGCAAGGAGAAGTTCGGAAGGCTCGATATCCTGGTCAATAACGCGGGCTTTACCAGGCCCTCCATGATGCTCAAGATGACCGAAGGGCAGTGGGACGAGGTCGTTGATATCCATCTTAAGGGAGCTTTCATGTGCTCACAGGCCGCGGGCAACATGATGAAGGATCAGGGGAGCGGAAAGATCATAAACGTGACATCGGTAGCAGGACTTGTGGGAACCGTGGGGCAGATAAACTACAGCGCCGCAAAGGGCGGTGTAATAAGCATGACCAAGTCCATTGCGAGGGAACTAGCCAGATACAATATCTGCGCTAATGTCATTTCCCTCGGAATCGTGGCAACGGATATGACGGAGAAGATCAGAAGTGATGAGAAACTGAGAGAGATTTACATGAACCGGATACTCCTCAAACGGTTTGCCGAGGCCAAGGACATAGCCCCGGCTTTTGTTTTTCTCGCCTCCGATGATGCCGACTACATTACAGGTCAGCTCCTGTGCGTGGACGGCGGCTACGGCATGATATAATGCCGGGCGGCGCAAGGATCAGTGCAGGTTATTCAGGCGAGTGGTTCGCAAGTTGTCAACAAGATGAACATGTAACATAAGGAGGAATAAGATGGCAGGAATACCGGATAAGATTCAGACATGGCAGATGGTCCAGCCCACGGTTTATAACAGGGAGACCAAGGAAACCATTCCCGGAAAACTTGAGAAAAAAGAGATCCCCGTTCCTGAGCTTAAGGCGGGAGAGGTGCTGGTTGAGGTGGCGGGCTGCGGTGTCTGCCATACGGACCTGGGCTATTTCTATGACGGAGTTCCGACCGTGTCAAAGCCGCCCCTGACCCTGGGGCACGAGATCTCAGGCACGGTTGTGGCGGGTGATCCCAAATGGATCGGAAAGGAAGTAATCGTCCCGGCGGTCATGCCTTGCAGACAGTGTATCCTTTGTAAGACAAGAAGGGGAAACAGATGTCTCGATCAGAAGATGCCCGGAAACAGCATCGGTATTTACGGCGGATTTTCAAGCCACATCCCAGTGCCCGGCATTGATCTTTGCGAGGTCAAGGGAAGAGGCAATATCCCGCTTTCCCATCTGGCTGTCGTGGCTGATGCCGCCACCACCCCTTATCAGGCGGCCAAGAGGGCGGATTTGCAGCCGGGAGACAATGTGGTGGTCATCGGGATCACAGGAGGGGTCGGCCAGTACGTGGGCCAGACCGCCAAGGCCCTGGGCGCCAAGACCGTTATAGGGATTGCCCGCAACCAGGAGAAACTGGACAGGGCGCTCAAGTTCGGAGCCGACTTTGTGATCAACTCCAAGGATAAGGATATCAAGGCCGTGTCAACTGAGTTCAAGGATATCTGCAAGAAAAACGGCCTTCCCAACTTCGGGTGGAAGATTTTCGAAGTGACGGGCGCCAAGGGCGGCCAGGAAATCGCGCTGTCTCTTCTGGGATTCATCGGCAAGCTTATAGTGGTAGGCTTCGGGATGGCCAAGACGGAATACGCCATCGGACGGCTTATGGCCTTTGACGCCGAGATCATAGGTACCTGGGGCTGCCTGCCTGAATACTATCCCATAGTCCTTGACATGGTCTTGAAGGGGAAGATCAATATCGAAAGTTTTGTGGAAGTTCGGCCCATGAGCAGCATAGCCTCAACATTCGCCGAGGCCCACAAGGTGCCGCCCATGAAGAGGATAGTGCTTACGCCCGACTTCTGATGCGTCAGGCGAATAACTGATAATGAAACGCGAGGCAGAAGAGCGTCTCGCCCAGAAATCCTATAAATCAAGGAGGAAACAAGATTATGACTATTAAAGGTTTGGATTGGCTTCCAAGGGAAGACGGAAAAAAGGATCACGCGCTCCATGCGAATGTGCACTGGGGAACAGAGGCCCCTTGCACGGTATATGAGAAAAAGCCTCTTACAGATCCGAGCGGCAAGGTGGTTGACGGATTGTTCATTGCCTGGATCCGCCTGAACAACCCCAAGCAGTATAACTCCTATACAACCGAGATGGTCAAGGGCGTCATCGCGGGTTTTGAAAACGCATCCCTGGATAGAAGCGTAGTGGCCGTTGTCTTTACCGGGACAGGCCCCTTTGCCTTCTGCACGGGCGGGAACACCAAGGAATACAGCGAATACTACAGCCTCCGCTCCGATGAATACGGACAGTATATGGAGCTTTTCAACCACATGGTGGACTCCATACTCGCGTGCAAAAAACCCGTCGTCTGCAGGGTAAACGGCATGAGGGTTGCCGGCGGCCAGGAGATCGGGATGGCGTGCGATATAGCGATTGCCTCTGATCTGGCCATATTCGGCCAGGCAGGGCCGCGGCACGGCTCAGCCCCGGTAGGGGGCGCTTCGGATTTTCTCCCCTGGTATCTGAGCGCTGAAGACGCGATGTGGAACTGTATCTCCTGCGAGATGTGGTCAGCTTACAAGATGAAGGGCAAAAACCTCATTAGCAAGGTCGTTCCTGTGCTCAAGGTGGACGGCAAATGGGTGCGCAATCCCCAGATCATAACCGATACCTACGTAAAGGACGGGGAGATAGTTTACGGGGAATACAAGACTGGGGCCGAGGCCAAAGAGGCCCGCGAGTTTGTAAAACAGCATCAGGCCAACGCCGATTTTGAACTGCTGGATAAGGAAGTCAACAAGATCACCTGGACCTTCGCCAATCTCTTCCCCGGCTGCCTGATCGAGTCCGTTGACAGCGTGCGCCAGAAAAAGAAGTTCTTCTGGGATACCATGAAAAACTCTCATCGCCACTGGCTTGCAGCCAACATGGGCGGAGAGGCGTTCCTCGGATTCGGAGCCTTCAACACCAAGAAGATCACCGGCCAGGATACCATTGATTTTATAAAGTTCCGCCAGAACATCGCGGAGTGCAAGAACTGGGATATAGAGATGTTCTCCGAGGTGCTTGGAAAGCCTGCCAAGTAGGCGATTCAAAAGATAAACCATCATGATACCGGCGGCAGGCACATCCATGAACTCGATGCGCCTGCCGCCTTTTAAGTTTAAAGGAGACACGTGATTATGAGCTATGAAAACATTGAAGTTTCCTTTCAAGACGGCCTGGGAACGATTACGCTTAAAAGACCCCCGGTCAATGTCCTGAATATCGCCATGATGAACGAGATCAACTCTGTTCTTGAGGGTTGGAAGGGAAATAGGGACCTGAAGGTGGCGCTCTTCAAGGCACAGGGTAAGTGTTTTTCCGCCGGGGTGGATGTGGGAGAGCACATGGGGGATCTGGCCCCCAAGATGATAGGGGCATTCCACAGGATGTTCCGGCTTATGGACGCGATGGGCGTGGTGACTGTGGCATCTGTTTACAGTTCATGCCTGGGCGGAGGATGCGAGCTTGCCATATTCTGTGACCTTGTGATTGCATCGGATAACGCCAAGTTCGGACAACCGGAGATACAGGTGGGGGTATTTCCGCCGATCGCAGCTCAGCTCTTCCCCCGTATAATCGGAAGAAAGGCGGCCATGGAGATAATCCTATCGGGCAGACTCCTTGGCGCGCAGGAAAGCCTCTCCCTGGGCCTCATAAACAAAGTGGTTCCCCTTGCCGAGCTTGAGGCAAAGACCACTGAGTTCATCAAACCTTACCTGGGCTTAAGCGCCGAGGTATTGAGAAAGACCAAAAAGGCCATCGGAAAAGGTCTGATGGATGACTTCGAGCCCTCCCTCAAGGCCATTGAGGATGTGTACTTAAACGAACTTATGAAGACCGCAGACGCCCAGGAGGGACTCAATGCCTTCCTGAATAAGCGAAAACCCGTCTGGCAGAATAAGTAGTCGTGCTGGGCCCGGCCTTGAGCAAACCGGGCCCTCTTTCCAACCCCGCCTCGAACAATCCCATCATCTCAGCCTGATTGATCGATGCATTTTTTACCTCTGCGGAATTATTCTTGGTCTGCTGTCTATTCTTTTATCAAACGCTCATGACAGAAATATTTTGTCGCCCCCGCTAATGAAAATCCTCCCCCGGCTCTACACTTTACGAGGCCAAGGACTTCCCTCCCCCCGCGCGGGGGAGGGTCGGGGTGGGGGGTGTATTTTCACGGTAAAAAAATATAAGCGGCTAAAGCAGGCGAATTTTTTAGCCGCTTAAACAAGGTGTTTCCACCCATAGCGGCCCAGCGCTCCGTGCCCGTTCCCCGCAAGGGCCGGGCTTTTTTCTGCTCTCCGCTTCACGCAAGCCCCTCCATATAGCCGCATTGATTATCAAAAGAGAACCGTGTATATTTACTATCATATTAAAATACACATGGGTTTTTTCCGATAGGGATAAGAAAATGGGCGAATATCTCCCAAAAACCCATGCAGCATCCATTAGACGGATCACCAATGAATGAACAACTGGAAATGGTTAAGTTGATCGCTAGCAGGCTGGATTCGAGCGGCATTCCTTATATGATCACCGGCTCGATGGCGATGACTATTTATTCAGTCCCAAGGATGACCCGTGACATAGATTTAATTGTTGAGATTGCATCAGATAAAGTAGATGATATTATATCTAAATTTGCTAAGGATTGCTATATTGATTACGATAGCGTGAAAGAAGCGGTTAAAACAGAAGGCATGTTTAACATAATTCATAACACTTGGTTTATGAAGGCTGATTTCATAGTAAGGAAGAATCATCCATATAGGATAGAAGAGTTCAATAGAAGAAGAAAAGTTGACATTGAAGGATGCAATGTTTTCGTCGTCTCTCCTGAGGACTTGATTCTTTCCAAGCTTGTTTGGCGCAGTGAATCACAATCCGAACTTCAGATGTATGATGTAAGGCAGATAATATCCACCGTGGATTGCCTGGAGTGGGGATATCTCCGGATGTGGGCGGAGGTCCTGGGAGTCAGGGAAGGCTTAACCGATGCGGCTCAACATGGGTGACACACCGAAGGAAATATCCGACATCTACAAGAAGATGATCATGTCGAGGACCCCTGCTGAGCGTATGCGTATGGCATCCGGTATGTTCGACGCCGCCAGTGCTCTTGCAACTGCCGGAATCAGGGCGGAGGGGAAAGACTTGAAGGATATCGAACTCCGCCAGAGGCTCTTTGTCCGCTTCCATGGCAAGGACTTCACTTCCGAAGAGATGGCAAAGATATTGAGCCGCGTCTTCCTCCGAGGGTCGTGATGGCTTCATCTTCACTCTCGACTCTCATTTAGAAGTGAGGAATGGATTCTCTGAAGAGGCGCTTTTCCGAGGTTCACTCCCCTATGTGAACAATCGTATAGAAGGACTAATTATGGTAACGGAGGTCATTGGCGATGAAGAGATTATCTGTGAGCGTTCCCGATAATCTTGCGGCGCAAATCCAGGAATATGTGCGGGCGGGTTTTTTGTCTCAGAGCTTGACGTGGTCCTGGCGGCCATGTCGGAATTTGTGCGCCGCAATCGGATTGATTTGATGGAACGATTCGCACACGAAGATATCGAATGGGCAAAAAAAGAGGTTAATGTCCCGGAATGAGAAAAATCGTTTGCGACGCGGGACCTGTGATAATCTATACGAGGCTCGTTGTCTGCATTTGCTCAGACAGACCGGCAGTCTGTTCCTGCCCAGCCTTGTGTGGAGTGAATCCGGTGACCTCCATTCCGGAGAATCCGAGGCCATCGTATTAGCACGAAGGATAAAGGCTGACTGGTTTCTGACTGATGACTAGGCAACGCGACTATTTGTAGGCCTTCTTGGGATTGAAGTTCACGGGTCCCTGGGAGTCATACTTTGGAACGCGGCCCGCAGAAATATTTCCCATGAGGAAACAGAGAAGGCTCTGGATGCCCTTGAGGAGTCTTATCTCTGGCTTTCCCACCTTATTTATCAAGAAGCTCGTCAAGCCCTGGGCGAAATCTTTAACCCTGGTTCCTGAGGGATTTAAAGGCTGCGGGTTCTTTTTAAAATTGTAGGGGGGGGGGAATCTTTGAATGAGATTTGGAGGCGGAATGACGAAAAGACTTAAAATTATGCCGGTTCTGTCGCTGGGTCTGCTGGTGGCGTTGCTAACGGTCTTGCCTGCAATATCTTTGGCCTCCCAGCCAAAGATCGGGCTGGACCTGGAGTGGAGGCCGATAGAGGGAACAGATGCAGGCTCTTTAACGGATTCAGGCGCGGGCTCGGGCGGCGGGGCCAAAAAGACCTTTACCATAAACGGTGTCTCCTTCACCATGATCCGTGTGCCTGCGGGCGAATTCATGATGGGGAGTCCTTCAAGCGAATCGGAAAGAGATAGTGACGAAACCCAGCACCGTGTGCGCATAACAAAGGACTACTGGATAGGGGAGACGGAGGTGACGCAGGGGCTGTGGAAGGCTGTGATGGGAAGCAACCCCTCCTATTTTTCCTCCTGCTTAGTTGGCTTTTTCATATTTCTTGAGATAGTTGATGAATTCACGAATGTGAATCCTGGCTTCTTTGTTAAACGGTACACTTTCCGGGTCAATTCACGTGCCGGTTGCAATGCCTCAATATCCCCATACCGTTCAATCTTCATCGCTCTCTAACCTTGAAGACTTGAACTTTGAACCTGAGTATTTACCCCACTTTATCAATTTTTCTGTTGACAGTCTTTTTTCGTTTCTATATAGGCTTTCGATAACATTGAGTGATCCGGGGATGCTTCCAAGCACGATCCCTTCGCCTCATGAACAGGCGCTGCCTGGTAATTCAACCAACCGCCGTCAACAGCGGTGAGCCGGCCGCCCCGCAGCCGGATAGAGCGCCTGCCGGACACGATAGGGCGTTTCTTTTCGAGATACCCAACAAGCCTGCCCAGGCAGCGTTTGTTGATCCAATATTTCCATGTTGTGATTCATTGCATCCATCGTTAATGGATGATCTCATTTTTGGAGGTGGAGGTGACCTCACTGCCTTCCGAACCAGACATCTATGTCCTTCTTCTTCACGATGCGGATTCAAGCTGGTCGGAACAGGAAAAGGAAGAGGTATCAAATGCCCATGAGCGTCTCTGCGATTCGCTTATTTCATGCGGCTTTCAGGTGGACTTTTTTCCCGTAACCGACACTGGATTTCGAGAAGGCCTTTCCTCTTACGACCCACGAAAATGGATCGTATTCAACTGGTGTGAGGGCATCCCGGGCCTCCGCCATGCCGAGTGGATCGTAGCCCGCAGCCTGGAGGAGATGGGATTTGTTTTCACCGGGTCTAAGGCTTCGACCATCAAGTTGAGTTATGACAAGCGAAGGGTGAAGAGTCTGCTTGAACACGAGGGAGTGCCGAGCCCAAAATGGCGCCTTTACTCCGCTGCTGAGGCAAACGGCTGGAGCGGCTTTCCCGCCATTGTCAAGCCCGCCTTCGGCCACTGCAGCGAGTGGCTCTCGTCCGATTCTGTGGTAATGAACCAAAGCCAGCTCTCAGAGCGCATATCCTATCTTGTTGAGGAGGTCGGGGTGCCCGCCCTTGTGGAGGATTTTATTGACGGGCTGGAATTTCACGTATCTCTCTGGGGAAACGGCAATGTGGAGATGCTGCCGCCCGCTGAGTTTGATTTCTCATCCTTTTCAGATATTCACGACCGTCTTTGCACCTACGAGGCAAAATTCATCCCCGGCTCGCCTCATTATGAAGGTATCCGCACCACCATTCCGTCGCGACTCACCGCTTCTCAATTGCAGGAACTTGAAGCGAGATGCCGCTCCGCCTACAGGGCTGTTGGATGCAGGGACTACGCCCGGATGGATGTCCGGCTTAGAGATGGGGTCTTCTACGTGCTCGACGTCAATCCCAACCCTGACATAAGCGAAGACGCCAGCATGGCCTGCGCAGCCGAATACGCCGGTTATTCCTACCCTCAAATGGCAAAGAAGATAGTTCATCTGGCCTGCAAGCGTAACCCATGGGAGCGGGCCTATTGAGGAGGTGCGGATATGGTCGGCCGGGTGGGTCATTATTTGACTCCGGCTATCAATGGTTTTATACTGCCAATCAGCTATAATAGAAAATGAGCAATAATGAAAAAGCCGGAGATGGCCCATAGTGGCCATTCCCCTGTTTGTGATGAGAAAAGAGGCCAGGTGTCTCACCCGTCCGGTTTGGATGACATGAAAGAGGAACTTAACAAGGCTGAGCTTACAGCTTATCTTTCCAAGCAGGAGGATATTATTGCCGCCTATTTGTTCGGCTCGCAGGCAACCGGCAGGCAACGCTCTGAAAGCGATCTCGATATTGCCGTGCTCCTGAAAGAGGATGATTCCGCTGCGCGATTGGACCGGCGCCTCAAAATGGCCGACGAGATGAGCCTACTTGCCGGTATCGAAACCGATGTGGTTATACTAAACGATGCTCCGTGCGTCCTGACGCATCAGATACTGAAAACAGGAAGGTTGCTCCATGAGCGCGACCGCGGGGCGAGGATGGATTTTGAGGTAATGGCCGGAAAGATATATGCGGATCTTGGCCCTTCAAGGCGGTTTTTTCGCGAGGCCCTTTTGAGGGAAATAAGGGAGAACAGACTTGGTGGATGATGAAATCATCATTGAAAGGCTCGCACTGCTTCGAAACGAACTTGCGTATCTGAAGAGTGAGGAGAAAGGCGTCCCCCGGCTCCAGGATTATCTGGAAAGCCCCAGATTGCGGCGGGCGGTTGAACGTTCTCTGCAGGTTGCCATTGAGGCATGCCTGGACATCGGAAGGCGGATCATTTCGGAAAAAGGCCTCCGGTTCCCTGAAGATAACAGGGACGTCTTTAAGTCATTGGCCGAAAAAGGGCTTATCCCGCATTCCTTGCTTTCAAGGTTAGTGAAGATGGCTCAGTTTCGGAACCTGATAATCCACAACTATGCGCGAATTGAAGATTCGCAGGTATATTCGGTTCTGAAGCGCGATCTGGCCGATTTCGAAGAATTCGCACGCCTGGTCGCGGGATGCCTTGAGAGTGCATCAGACACGGCTCTTAAATGAAATGTGTTTCTGTGTGCAGCTTTTATATGAAAATGGCCCTTCCCTTTCCTCCTCCCCCTTTACCGTAGAAACGTCGGGATGAAGCCTCATTATTCCCTCCCCCTCGACGGGGGAGGGAGGGGTGGGGGTTATTTTCATGCTTCGTTGTGCTCCATTCGGGCATGCGCCATTTTGGGGACGTTGTTGATATTTGCAGATTCTAGGTCGGAGGGGGCCTTAAGCCCCGTTGTTTGCTTTACAAGGCAGACCGGCGATTTGCGGTGGATTTTGAGATCAGGGAGAACAGACCTGGTGGAATGAGAAAAAGACCTTGAAGTTCTTGCCTTCTATAATAAGCTACTTTGCGCGTCATCAGAGCGTAAAACGAAATTTCCGGCTGCTTTCCAGATTTATACTGGTTCTGCTGCTGCTGATTGCACTTTACAGCGTGCTGTTCCATTCCATCATGGCATTCGAGGGGAAGAGCTATTCCTGGATAACAGGTATTTACTGGACCCTTACTGTCATGACCACCCTGGGCTTCGGGGACATTACCTTTCATACCGATCTGGGCCGTCTCTTTTCTATAATGGTTCTCCTTACAGGGGTAATCTATCTTCTTACCCTTCTCCCCTTTACATTTATCAAGTTTTTTTACGCCCCTTGGATGGAAGAGGAGGCCAAGAACCGCGCTCCCAGGGAACTTCCGCCTGAAACAGCCGATCATGTGATCGTTACCGCTTATGACCAAGTGACCTCCGCCCTCATCGAGAAGCTGAAAAGTCACGGTCTGGAGTATGTACTGATCGTTGATGATCTCAAACGGGCCCTGGAGCTTTACGATTCAGGCATCCGCGTAGCGGTGGGAGACATAGACGATCCTGAAACATACCGGAAGGTGAGGATTGAGCGCGCGGCGCTTGTTGTGGCGACCAACGCCGATGAGATAAACACCAACATCGCCTTCACAGTAAGGGAACTCAATGAGCGTGTACCCATAATCACCACTGCCGACTCCCCTCATTCCGAAGACATCCTCTATATGGCGGGGAGTACAAAGGTTATAAAACTCCACGACATGCTGGGCCGATCACTGGCCGCCTGGACGGTCGGGGGGGACTGCCGTTCAACGGTCATAAGCAGGTTCGATGAGTTGATAATAGCGGAGTCATCCGCTTATGGAACTCCGCTTGTGGGGAAACGGCTTGCGGAAAGCAGAATACGGGAGGAATTCGGATTGAGTGTCGTGGGGATCTGGGAGAGGGGACATTTCACCACAGTGAACCCGCAAAGCCTTATCGAAGCCAACAGCGTTCTGGTACTTGCCGGATCTAAGAAGAATATGGATGCCTTTGATGATGTATATTCCTTTTACCATGTGTGCAGAACCAGCGCGAATCCGGTTCTCATACTCGGAGGAGGCAGGGTGGGGCAGACCATTTCCGAGCTTTTCAAAGAACGGAATATAGAGTATCTGATCATCGAGAAAAACCCTCGAAGGGTTCAGGAACAGGAGCATTATGTCTTCGGGGACGCCGCCGATATCCGCACGCTTCAGAAGGCCTGGATTGAAAACGCTCCTGCGGCTCTTCTTACAACACACGATGACGCCACAAACATTTATCTTACGAAGTATCTGAGGAGCCTTCGGCCCGATATGCGCATACTCAGCAGGGCCAATCTTGAGAGGAACGTGAGCACCCTTCATCGCGCCGGGGCTGATTTCGTGATGTCCTATCCCACTCTTGGAGCCACTGCTATTTTCAATTTCCTCAGGAACGAAGATATAATCATGCTGGCCGAAGGCCTGAACGTCTTCCGTTTGAAGGCGCCAAAGGCCCTTGTCGGCAAAAACCTGGCTCAATCAAGAATCCGTGAACTTACGGGATGCTCGGTTGTGGCAATCAAGGCGGAAGGCGCCATGAAGATAAACCCCGATCCCGGAGAGCCTATCAGGGAGAACTCGGAGCTTGTGATCATAGGCGACATCGAGGGCGAAAAGAAACTGATACAGTGGCGATAAAGATGCGTGGGCTCTTTGCACTTGCAGTTTGCAGAGCTGATTTTCCGGGGATGGAGATCAATACTTGAGTGGGTTGAGCGAGGAACGCCCTTTAGATTTACGGTTTTTAGGCATGTTTTCCGGTTTTCGTGAAGGGTAGGATACTTAAGTATTTGAGATTCTGAAAAGATTAGAGTTAAGGGAGACCAATGCATGAGGAATTTGAGATTTCATTTTGGACCGGGGTGTGTATTTTTTCTGTTTTTCTGTTTTGCGGTGTGCGGGGTTGAGGCGGCGGAGCTGCCAAGAGATCATCGGAGCATTGGCGTTTCCATTTCAGGAGATGAGGGAAGGATCATGCAGTCTAGGGCCGGGGGGCATGTCCTCGGCTTTGCCCTTGACAAGGTCTATATGGGTCGGGCTTGGATTTGCGTTGATCGAGGAGTTTGTGGGGGGATCCGGGGTGGAGCCCGTGGCCGGTAAGGATTCCTGGAAAGGCGGTAACGAAGCAGAATCCGGCGGGGGCGCTCCGGCCTTTCGCGGGGTGACATATTCGGAACTCTGGGATGGAATCACGCTGCATTACGAGCAAGTCAAGGGCGGAGTTGCCGAGAGTGTTTATGTGATCCGGCCTGGGGCGGATGCCGGAAAAATCCGGGTGAGATACAATATGGATTTCAGCATCCGGGAAGACGGAGGGCTTAATTTCTTCCATCCGACCGGGAGGGGCTCTTTTACGGTGAGCCGGCCGGTTGCCTGGCAGCAGATAGGGGAAAAGCGGGTGCCTGTGGAGGTAGGGTTCAAGGTCTATGCGGATCGAACCGTGGGCTTTGGTTTAGGCGTATATAATCCTGGATATCCGGTCATCATTGACCCGACCTACCAGTGGCACGCATTCTACGGTTCGGCCTCTGACGACTTAGGATTTGGTATCGCGGTTACGGATGAGGGCGTGTATGTGACCGGCAGTAGCGCCTCCACATGGAATGTAGGCTCGACAGGACCTCTTCATCCATATAGCGGCTTTAGCAACATAGTCATTATGAAATTCGACCATTCGGGTGCCTATCAGTGGCACAGCTTCTACGGATCAAGTAATGGTGCTGACTGGGGCATGAGCATCGCGGTTAGAGGGGATGATGTTTACGTAACGGGCTACAGCGGCAGCACATGGGATGTAAACGCGACAGGGCCTCTTTACGCCCATAGCGGCGGAGAGGACATTGTGACGCTCAAGCTCGACACGGAAGGGGCTTATAAGTGGCACAGCTTCTTTGGATCAGGGGTTGAAGACCGTGGCTTCGGCATTGCAGTCGCAGGGACCGAAGTCTATGTGACCGGCTATAGTTATGCCGAATGGAACGTAAATGCGACAGGGCCCCTTAATGCTCATAGCGGAGACGGGGATATCGTGATCCTGAAATTGTGCG
>MNYJ01000152.1:21076-22242 GCA_001874005.1 Desulfobacteraceae bacterium CG2_30_51_40 | reverse complement strand
AAAAGAAAAGTAGTTTTCTTGGTGCCCTTTGTCCTCTTTGCGGTTCGGTTTTTTTGGTTCCGGCTTATCAAAATGTAGCATTTTTAAAAACCGCATTTTTAGACTGAAAGGGGGTGCAGCACAAGAAACGGTCTATAAGGAGTGAAAAAGGCAACAAAAGGCTTTTTTGTTAAACAAAAAAAATATCCCTAACAGGAGGACAGACCATGTTAAGCAAAATGATTAAGAAAGAAGAAGGCTTCACCCTCATCGAACTCATGATCGTAATCGCTATTATTGGCATCTTGGCTGCCATTGCCATACCCCAGTTTGCAGCTTACAGAACAAGGGGCTATAACTCATCAGCCATGAGTGACACAAAAAACCTCGCAACCTCCGAAGCAGCTTTTTTTGCTGATTGGCAGATCTTTGGGGTTACCGCCGCAGCGGCTGGTGCTGGTGGAGCCGGAGGGGCCCTCTTGACTGGTCCAACCAGCCCAGCTAATATAACGCTAATTACCGGTGCAGCTGGCGTCCCGGCGGTAAACCGCGCCCTGGCTATTGGAGTAGGAAATCTAGTAAGCCTAGTTGCACATAATGATGCGAACAGGGGGAGCTTCACATGCGGGGCTAAACACCTTCAAGGTAACACAATTTATGGAATTGATTCGGACGCAAGCTCAACCTACCAAAATGTTGCGCTTGCTACTGCAGTTGTAGGAACGCCAATGGTTGTAGGTGATATTCCCGCTTCTACTGCAAATACTGACGACTTTGTTTTGGCTGCAGCAGGTTGGACGGCGCGATAGTTCAACATCTTAGAAGAGATGAATTACCCCTTTTTACGGTCCAGACAGCCAAAAGGCTGTCTGGATTTTTTGCTTTTCTTCATGTAATATCTCTTTCCAGTCGAAGGCAAAATGGCGTTCGTGAGGAACTCGGGGGCGCGGCCCTGATATTCTTGCCTAGATAGTTATACCTGGATTGAGGCTGTAAGGCAGGGCTTGTGCATCTTATTGCATTTTTATCTATACCGAATTGTCATGATTAACATTGAAAATCTCACCAAACATTACAAAACCGGCATCACTGCGAGAAACATTGCTGTAAGAGATCTTAGCCTTGAGATAACTAAGGGAGAGGTCTTTGGCTTTCTTGGCCCCAACGGGGCGGGTAAGAGCACCGTC
>MNYJ01000152.1:0-21070 GCA_001874005.1 Desulfobacteraceae bacterium CG2_30_51_40 | reverse complement strand
AGCACCGTCATCAAGATCATGATGGACTTCATAAGGCCGGACCGAGGCCGAATCACCATCAAGGGTTTGACGGTCGCTGATCCCGCCGTCAGACGTCATGTGGGCTATCTTCCCGAAAATCCCCTTTTCTACGACCATCTGACGGCGGAAGAGCTTCTGAGATTTGCCGGAAAGGCAGCAGAAATGAACCCGGGCTCCATAAGGAGCAGGACAGAGGAACTCCTCCAGCGGCTTGATCTTTCCCACGCTGCCCGAAGACAGATAAGAACCTATTCCAAAGGAATGACCCAGAGGATCGGCCTGGCGCTCGCCCTTGTGCACGATCCTGAGATATGTATCCTCGATGAGCCAATGAGCGGACTTGATCCGCTGGGGAGGAAATTGGTTGCAGACCTTATTGCAGAATTGGGAAGGAGCGGAAGGACGGTCTTTTTTAGCTCTCATATCTTAAGCGATATAGAAAGACTCTGCGATAGAGTCGGCGTATTGCACCAAGGGAGGCTCCTTTTCTCCGGAGGGATATCCGAGTTGACGCTGGGAACAGAAGATCTTGAATCTGCATTTATCGCCTTGATTAAAAGAGACGCGGGGGAAACGCCATGAGAGGAGTCTGGCTCATCGCTTTAACTACCTACAAGGAAGGGATAAGAAACAGGATCCTTCTGGGTATTTTCTTTTGCGCCCTAATTCTTTGTGCCTTCAATCTCATCTTTACGGATATGTTCTCACATGAATTGAGCAAGGTGGCTGTGGATGTCGGCCTTTCAGTCGTCTCTCTTTCAGGACTTCTTACCATATTTTTCATGGGAATGAACCTGATGGCAAAGGACATGGACAAACGCACCATCTACATGGTCCTTGCAAGGCCCCTTTCCAGAAGCCAGTATGTGCTTGGAAAATTTATAGGTATCTCGCTTCTTGTTCTAACAACCGTCGGCCTCTTGGGCCTTGTCACCACCGGCTCAGTGAAATGGGCCATGTTGAGGGCTCCCGATTTCATCCCTCCGCATTTTTCCTGGGCTACATTCGCCGCATCCCTTCTGTGCCAGTCTCTCTCTCTGATTGTCTTGGTTTCCATTGCCATACTCTTCACGGTTATTACCTCAAGCTCTTTCATGGCCGTCTTGATGACCATCGCGTCCTATCTGATAGGACAGAACGTTGAGTCGGTAAGAAGAATGGCCCTTCAACCCGGAAGCGAACAGGTGTTTGTCGTAAAAAAGCTTGTGTTGTTTGTTTCCTGGATATTTCCCAATCTGGAGGCATTCGACCTGAAGACCTCTGCAGCCTATGGACTGGCCATCAACATGAGGGAATTAGCCTGGGCATCACTGCACGGAACCGCTTACGCCGCCTTGATTCTCCTTGTAGCAGTCGTGGTTTTCAAAAGAAAAGAGTTAACATGACACGCGCTGCAGACATAAAATGTTTGCTGATCGCCTTGGCGCTCCTTGCTCCATATACCCTTGGAACCTATATGCTCCACTCCACGAGGGACTTGAAAAAGAGCGATCTGAGGGCCGTTTCTCCGGTCTTACCGCCCCAGGTCATGAAGGTCCTCGCTGGCGAGTTCAAGGGGCTGGCAAGCGATGTATTATTGATAGAGGCGGCAGCCTTCCTCGGATCAAACAAGAAACCCACTGATGAGGATTATGAGGGCCTATCTAACCTGTTCAGTCATGTCCTGGCGTTAGACCCATTTTTCAAGCAGGCCTATTATCTCGTTCAGGCGAGCCTAAGCTGGGAAGGAAAGAGATACGACAAGGCAAACGAGCTTTTGGGCGTAAGCCGTGATAATAGACGGTGGGACTGGGTACCGGGGTTTTTTATAGGTTTTAACTACTTCTATTTCATCAAAGACAATCTCGAGGCCTCCAGACAGCTCATGGAGGCGAGCAAGGTACCGAACGCGCCGCTGGCTCTAGCAACCCTGGCATCCAGACTCGCCGCAAAATCCGGCCAAACGCTGACGGCCATTGTCTTTCTGAGAGCGATGCTTGAAAAGACGGAAGATGAGGACAAGAGAAAAGAGCTTGAGCTAAGGATTGAGGCACTGAAAGGGGTGCTTACCCTGGAACAGGCCCTCGAGCGTTATAGATCGGCTTTCGGAAATGAGGCCCAATCCTTGGAGGAGCTTGTAACATCAGGCATTATCGCGGAACTTCCCATAAATCCCTACGAGAGACCTTTTGAGTTAAGAGAGGGCGTCATAAGCTTTTAGTCCGGTTGTACCCGCTTGCAGGTCTTGACATTGCCGATAGTGTGTTGTTATCATCTCCAACATGAGAGCGACTGAACTCGTAAGGAACAGAGTCGTTTTTTCAGAGACCGCGTTTGCCGACATAGTTCTTTTGCATGTGCCAAAGCCTGTGGCCGGATCAACCCATGGCTTCAAGTATCGCTTGGCTTATGTTGTTAAAAATGCATGTGTAGTCCTTTATGACAACGAAAGCGGTAAGGGTGATCATCGTCATTTCAAGGGCAAAGAAACACCTTACATATTTCACACGCCGCAAAGGCTCATCGCTGACTTTCAAAGAGACATAGAGAGGTGGAATCGTGAAAACCGTAACACTTGATGTTCGAACCCCGGACGAGGCCATGAAAGATTTCATTAAAGCTTGGCATACCGAAGCCGCCAAAAATGCAGCCCACATAAGCTTCGCTACCCCTGAGCTTCTTTGGAGATTGCTTACCGCGAAGCGGTGGGAGATCCTCAAGGCCATGTGCGGAGCCGGCCCTATCTCAATACGTGAAGCCGCTCGGCTGGTGGAGCGTGACGTTAAAGCCGTGCACAGAGATATCACCGCTCTACTTAAGGCGGGAGTAGTTGACCGCGTGGAGGATGGCCGGGTCGTTTTCCCTTTCGAGGCGGTTAAGGTGGAGTTTCTACTTAAAGCAGCATAGCGCTTAACTAAGCTTCTTTTTCAGCCTCTTATTCCTGATCCAGCCCGAGTTTTCCCATCCTGTATCTTAGAGATCTCAGATTGATGCCCAGGAGATCCGCAGCGCCCTGTTTGGAGCCACGGGCTATCTCAAGGGCCTTCAAGATATATTCCTTCTCCAAATCCGCTATTACCTTGTCCAGGTCAATCCCTTTGGAGGTGAGATCGAATCTCCTTCTGCCTTCCCTCCTCTCGCCCGCCCTGAAATTGCTGAGCGCAAGGGATTCCGGAAGGACTATGTTGGATGTCTCAAGGGCCACGCTTCGCTCAATAATATTTTCGAGTTCGCGCACATTTCCAGGAAATGAATACCGCGAGAGGATATCCAGGGCATAGCCGGAGATCTTTTTTATGTCTTTTCCAAATTCTCTGGAATACTTATAGAGGAAATGATGAGCCAGAAGCGGGAGATCCCCTTCCCTTTCCCGCAGAGGCGGCAGGTGTACATGGATGACATTCAGCCTGAAGTAGAGGTCTTCCCGGAATTTTCCGGCGATGACCTCTTGCTCCAGGTTCTTGTTGGTCGCAGATATTATGCGCACATCCACGGTTTTTTCTTCGGTGCCGCCTACGGCGGTAAAGGTGCGCTCCTGAATTATCCTCAAAAGCTTCACCTGGATCGTGGGCGTGAGTTCTCCCACTTCATCGAGAAATACCGTTCCGCCGTGGGCCACGCTGAAAAGACCCTCCTTGTCTGCGGCCGCGCCTGTAAATGCCCCTTTCTTGTAACCGAAGAGTTCGCTCTCTATCAGGTTTTCGGGAATGCCCGCGCAGTTTATTACCACAAAGGGCTTGGCGCTTCGGCCGCTTAAGCGGTGAACCGCGCGAGCAACAAGCTCCTTGCCTGTTCCGCTCTCTCCTGAGATAAGTATATTGGTGCGGGTATCGGCGACCTTCTCAATAAGGTCATAGACCCTTTTCATCTGGGGGCTTTCGCCTATGAGAAAGCCCAAATGCCTCCGGTCTTCGCTCTCGGAGTCAAAAGCTTCGGCGGATGTTCCTCTCCTCGAGCCTATCGCCTCTTCTATTATTCTCTTCAGATCTTCCAGATTAAAGGGCTTGGGTATGTAGTCGTAGGCCCCTTCCTTCATTGCCTCAACGGCGGTTTCGGCAGTTGCAAAGGCCGATATCATGATGACCACGGCCCCGGGATCGGTTTCTTTGGCCTTCTTTAAGACTCCTATCCCGTCTATCTGCTGCATCCTGATATCGGTTATGACGAGATCGAAGCGCTCTTTTTCAAGTAAGCCGAAGGCCTTCTCCCCGCTCTCTGCAAGGGTGACCGCATATCCTTCCTGTACAAGAAAGATATCCAGAAACTCCCTCATGCTCAGTTCATCGTCAACTACCAGGATGCGATGCTTTTCTTTGCCAGACAACCCTCCCTCCAATCATGGTAAGATGCGCGATGCCCTTCATCTCTCTGCCTAAGAATGGGGTATTCCTGCTCTTTGAAAGGATCATGTCCCTGGAAAAGACATACCTGGCATCCGTATCGACAATTGTTACATCTGCCGGTGATCCCTCCCTGAGATGACCCCCTTCAACGCCGAGTACCCTTGCAGGGGCAATGGTCATCTTCTGCACAGCCCGGGAGAGGCTCAAACACCCTTCATCAACAAGGGAAAGCACCAGAGGAAGCGCGCTTTGAAGCCCGATCATGCCGGAGGCGGCCTTGTCAAACTCAAGCTCCTTTTCAAGTGAGCTGTGCGGCGCGTGATCCGTCACGATAACATCAATTACCCCTTCTGCAAGGCCTTTTCTTACCGCTTCAACATCCTCCCTTGTCCGGAGCGGAGGATTCACCTTTGCCGACGTGTCATAACCGATGACAGAACTGTGATCCAGGGTGAGGTAATGGGGTGTCGTCTCGGCGGTAACAGGCAGGCCCTTGTCCTTGGCCCTCCGTATCAGTTCCACGGAGCCGGCGGAGCTTACATGGGCTATGTGGACAGGGCATCCTGTAAGCTCTGAAAGGCATATATCCCTGTGAACCATGACCTCTTCGGCCGCGGAGGGTATTCCGGGAAGCCCTATTCTGGTAGAAATCTCCCCTTCGTGCATAACGCCGCCCTCTGAAAGCCTCAAATCTTCGCAGTGGGAGATGACCTTAAGGTCATAGTAGCGGGAATACTCCAATGCACACCTCATTATTCCACTGTCGGCTACCGGTGAGCCGTCATCAGAAAGACCCACCGCGCCTGCTGCCTTTAGGTCCCCGAACTCGGCCATAACAGTTCCCTTCCTTCCCATGGTAATGGCCGCTATCGGATATACCCTTGCAAGGCCGGCCCGCATTGCCTGCTCCAGGATAAATTCCGTAACAGACCTGCAGTCGTTGGGGGGGATGGTATTGGGCATACAGGCAACGGCTGTGAATCCGCCCGCGACAGCGGCCAGACATCCTGTTTGGATGGTCTCCTTGTATTCCTCTCCGGGCTCCCTCAGGTGTACGTGCATGTCTATGAGTCCGGGAAGCACGAGCATTCCATCCGCCTCTATTATATCGAGACTCTCGCCTCCCTCGCTAAACTGCCCCCGCGGAATGATCTTTTCTATCCTTTTCCCCTCGATTATAAGGTCCTTTTCCTCAAACACGCCTGTGATGGTATCGGCCAGCCTTCCGTTTCTAATCCACGTTGCCAACCCTGAGTCCTCCGATCAAAAGGTAAAGTATGGCCATCCTTACCGCCACTCCGTTTGCGACCTGATCAAGGATCATTGATCTGGGGCCGTCTGCAACCTCTGAACTTAGTTCAACGCCTCTGTTAATGGGACCCGGATGCATGATGATGGCATCTTTCGGGGCATAAGCGAGCACATCATTATTGATCCCGAAATAGCTCGCGTATTCCCTGAGACTCGGAAAAAGGCTCTTTCCCTGGCGTTCGAGCTGTATCCTAAGGACAATAATCACATCCTTATCACGCACCGCATCCCTGGGATCGCAAGTCACGGTTACTCCCAAGGTCTCGGCCCTGCTGGGGATCATGGTGGGAGGGCCGGATATCGTGACCTCAGCACCCATCTTCCTGAAACCAATAATGTCCGATCGGGCCACCCTGCTGTGGGATATATCCCCGATTATCGCAATCTTAAGCCCATCGATCCTCCCCTTTTTCTCCCGTATGGTGAAGAGATCGAGAAGGGCCTGGCTCGGATGTTCGTTGATTCCGTCCCCGGCGTTTACTATACCTGCTCGCACGTGCCTTGCTATGAGATGAGGCGCCCCGGTAGATGAGTGCCGTATAACTATTATATCGGGATTCATGGCCTGAAGATTCTTTGCGGTATCAATAAGGGTTTCCCCCTTTACCATGCTGCTGGTGGAGACTGAAAGGCTCACGGTATCGGCGCTGAGTCTCTTGGCTGCCACTTCAAAAGATGTTCTGGTCCTGGTGCTGGGTTCGTAGAAAAAATTGATAACGCTCTTACCCCTCAGGGTGGGAACCTTTTTGATATCCCTGGAGGAAACCTCTTTAAAAGACTCAGCCGTATCAAGGATCAGGTTTATCGTTTCCCGGCTGAGCTGCCCCATGCCGAGCAGGTCTTTCTGGCTTAAGAAATTCACCTTAATCTCCTAAAAAAAAACCTCCTTGCCAAAGGTCTCGGCAAGGAGGTTTTTGCTGTTTATCAGGCATATCCTCACACTTCACAGGGTTGGTTGTATGATCACTCCGTTAATTTTTTTTATATCACCTATCAGAAATCTCATCAAGCATCAATTTCATCAACTGCCGGCAGCAGTCTTTCCTTTTTCATCAACAGCTTTGGCGGCACTCTTCTTCGGCTTCGCCTTTTCGCCGGCCTTCTCTGCGTCAATAATACGCATAATGGAAACAGGAGCACCGTCTCCCTTGCGATTTCCCTTCTTGACTATACTGATATAGCCGCCTGCCCTGCCCTGTACGACACCCTTGAGTTCATCGAAGAGCCTGTGCGCCGCGTCCTTTTCCTGCAGATAACTGAGTGCCCTTCTCCTTGCCGGAAGATCACCTTCTTTTGCAAGGGATATGATCCTCTCGGCAATCGGGCGCAGCACCTTTGCCTTAGTATCGGTAGTCTCGATCTCTCCATGCTTGATCAGAGATGTAACCATATTGCGCAATAAGGCCCTTCTATGGCCTGAATTACGGCTGAGTTGTTTGCCTGCCTTCCTATGCCTCATCTTCCTCTACCCCTTCCTCGTCTTCATCGTCTATCTCTTCCTCAACTCCTTCATCAGGCGGAAGATCCGACCCGCCATCCTTCTGCTGAGGCATCGGGAAGTCATCGAGCTTCATACCAAGGGAAAGACCTAGTTTTTCGAGAATCCCCTTTATTTCAAGAAGAGATTTACGGCCGAAATTTTTGGTCTTAAGCATCTCTCCCTCGGTCTTTTGAACGAGTTCTCCAATTAACGTGATATTAGCGTTCTTAAGACAGTTGGCTGCACGCACAGAAAGCTCAAGCTCGGATACCGGTCTGAAGAGGTTTTCATTCAAGATCTCTACATCTTTCTTGTCTTCCCTTGTGTAGGGCTCCTCTTCCTCCTCAAAATTAATGAAGGGACTCATCTGCTCCTTCAATATCTTGGCAGCCAGCGCAATCGCGTCATCAGGCTTGACCGAACCGTCAGTCCAGACCTCCAAGGTGAGTCTATCGTAGTCTGTAATTTGACCGACCCTGGCGTTGCCAACCAGGTAGTTCACCTTTCTGACAGGAGAAAAGATCGCATCAATCGGAATAACACCAATTGTCTGCTCTTTGTCCTTGTTACGCTCGGCAGGGCAATATCCCTTTCCGGATCTGACTACCAGATCAGCCTGGAAATTGGCCTCGCGATTCAACGTCGCGATATGCTGATCGGGATTCAGCACCTCTACGAGCCCCTTAGCCTCAATATCTCCCGCGGTAACCGCTCCCTCTCCCTTACGCGAGATATGCACAACAGCCTCCTCGGCGTCTAGCAATCTCAAGCGCACCTCCTTCAGATTGAGGATGATGTCCTTCACATCTTCGATAACACCTGGTATGGTGGAAAACTCGTGAAGGACTCCATCAAACTGAACGGATACGATGGCGGCTCCCTGCAGCGACGAAAGCAGGATGCGCCTCAGTGCGTTACCTATGGTTGTACTGAATCCCCTCTCAAGCGGCTCAAAATGAATCCTACCGTAAAACTTGGAATAGGAATCCTGTTCAACTTCGATCCGTTTGGGTCGAATCAACTCCCGCCAATTTTTGCTCTTTAGATCTCCCAAAAAGGCCTCCCCGCTATTGTATTGCGAATAATTCCTGCTTCAGCTCAATCACACAAAATAAACGGAGCCGAATCATGCCCCTTATTTCGAATAAAGCTCTACTATAAGTTGTTCCTGGATAGGCATTGTAAGATCTTCTCTATTGGGAAGGGATTTGAAAGTCCCCTTGAGTTTCTCCTTGTCAACCTCAATCCAGCCGGGGATACCCCTCCGCACGACGGTTTCAATCGCCCCGGTGATAGGCGGGATACTACGGCTGCCTTCTCTTACCTCAACGCTGTCACCTGCCTTGAGCCTCTGGGAAGGTATGGTAGCCTTTCTCCCGTTGATGGCGAAATGCCCATGCCTAACAAGCTCCCGTGCCTGGCATCTTGAGTTTGCGAACCCCATTCTGTACACAACATTATCCAGCCTGCTCTCAAGGAGCATAAGCAGATTAGTTCCCGTAACTCCTTTTTGCCGATCAGCCCTGAAATACGTACCGCGGAACTGCTTTTCGAGAAGTCCGTATATCCTCTTCACCTTCTGTTTCTCACGAAGCTGAACGCGATAGTCGGATGCCTTCCCGCCCCTTCTCTGACCATGCTGGCCAGGACCAAAGGGACGTCTTTCAAAGGCGCATTTGTCGCCGTAGCAGCGATCGCCTTTAAGAAAAAGCTTAATATTTTCACGACGGCACAGTCGGCACGCCGAACCAGTGTATCTGGCCAAGTTAAATCCTCCTGACTTACTTATACGGTGATCAAATCCCGGTCTCCAGACCAAAGCAGGTCTAAACTCGTCTTCTCTTGGGAGGCCTGCATCCATTGTGAGGAATCGGGGTGACATCACGGATTAAATTAATATTCACCCCCTCGCCCTGCAAGGCCCTCAGGGCCGCTTCTCTCCCAACGCCAGGCCCGTTGACCCTTACCTCAGCAGATCTGAGACCAAGATCAACAGCAGCCTTTACAGCGGCCTGGGTAGCCTGCTGCGCTGCAAACGGCGTGCTTTTTCTCGACCCCTTGAAACCTACCCTGCCGGCGCTGGACTGAGAAACGACATTTCCCTCTAGGTCTGTAACTGTAACGATCGTGTTATTAAAAGTTGATTGGATGTGAATAATCCCGGTAGGGATATTCCTTTTTTCTTTCTTAGTCTTAGTCCTTTTTGTTCCGGTCTTTGCCATTCCAGTTCCTCAGATCCTATTTTTTGCGTTTACCCATCATGGACCTGCGTGGTCCCTTTCGAGTCCTCGCATTGGTCTTAGTCCTCTGCCCTCTGGCTGGAAGCCCCTTACGGTGCCTCAGCCCGCGATAGCATCCAAGCTCCATGAGTCTCTTGATGCTCAGAGAGACATCCCGCTTGAGGTCACCTTCGACCTTGAAAGATTCATCAATGATTTTTCTTATAGCGGTGACCTGTTCACTCGCCAGATCATCTGACTTAGTCTCCCAGTCAACACCCGCCCCAGTGAGAATCTTTTGAGCAGAAGCTCTGCCGATACCGTAAATATAGGTCAACGCAATCTCGATCCGTTTGCCCTTGGGCAAATCTACACCAGCGATCCTGGCCAATGCACGACTCCTTTCTTTCAGCCCTGTCTCTGCTTATGGCGAGGGTTTTCACATATTACCCTCACAGTGCCTTTTCTCTTAATAATCTTACATTTATTGCATATTTTCCTTACAGAAGGTCTTACTTTCATTATCCAGGGGCCTCCCCTCCCCATACTCCTATTGTTTGTCCCCTCGATAGATGATGCGCCCTCTCGTAAGATCATAAGGCGAGAGTTCGACCACCACCCTGTCGCCAGGAAGTATTTTTATGAAATGCATTCGCATCTTTCCCGAGATATGCGCCAAGATCCGATGGTTATTCTTGAGCTCGACCCTGAACATCGCGTTAGGCAAAGTCTCAACTACAAGGCCTTCAACCTCAATTCCCTCTTCTTTCTTTGTCATACAATGTCCCCGGCCATTTCAACATCGGGCAAAGCCGAATTGATCCTCGACCATACCTTAGCCTATCTAACCTTCCCTAGCCCTTTCTTCAAGAACCCCTCATAGTTACGAGTAAGCATGTGGGATTCGATCTGGTTGGTTGTATCAAGCGCAACTCCCACGACAATCAACAAAGCCGTGCCCCCGAAGTAAAAGGGCACATTGAGCTGGTAGATAAGTATCTGCGGCAAGATGCAGATGGCAGAAACATATATGGCACCAGCAAAGGTAATCCGCGTAAGAACCCTGTCAATGTATTCAGCAGTGTTCCTCCCGGGTCTGATGCCGGGAATAAATCCGCCATACCGCTTGATATTGTCTGCCACGTCAACCGGATTAAAATGAACCGCCGTGTAAAAATAGCAGAAGAAAAATATAAAAATGACATAAATAAGGCTATGTACAGCGTGCCCCGGGGATAAAAAGGTCACAACCCCCTTAAGCCAAGGCATCTGGTCAACATTGAGAAAATTCGCGATCGTGGCAGGAAACATGATTATAGACGATGCGAAAATCGGCGGTATAACACCGGCCGTATTAACTTTAAGGGGAAGATGGGTAGTCTGTCCCCCATACATCCTCCGGCCCACCACTCTCTTAGCATACTGCACTGGGATCCGCCTCTGTCCCCTCTCAACAAAAACGATGAAACCTATAACAGCCACAACAAGTGCAAGGATAAGAGCCATGAAAAACACCGACACCTCACCCGTACTCATCATGCGAAACGAGTTGGCCACGGCGACAGGTAGCCTAGCCACAATACCTGAAAATATAATGAGAGATATACCGTTTCCTATTCCTCTCTCGGTAATCTGCTCACCAAGCCACATGAGGAATGCGGTTCCGGCAGTCAGAGTAATTACCGTAAGCAGTCTGAAAGCCCATCCACCTATAGGAACCACAGCGACGCCAGCGGGGCTGGACATATTCTCAAGGCCTACAGCGATACCAAGCCCTTGGATTATGCTGAGGACGACCGTTCCGTAGCGGGTGTACTGAACGATCTTCTTTCTGCCCTGCTCGCCTTCCTTCTTGAGTTTCTCAAGAAAAGGAACCACCACTGTCAGCAGTTCAAGTATGATTGAAGCGCTGATATAGGGCATGATCCCGAGAGCCATGACCGACATCTCGCTCAACGCACCGCCCGAGAACATGTCAAAAAGCCCGAACAATGTTCCTTGTGTAGCCCCAAAAAACGCGGAAAGGGCGGCGCCGTCAATACCCGGAGTAGGAATATGGCATCCCACGCGATAAACAGCAAGCATCAACAGTGTAAACAGGATGCGCTTCTTAAGCTCAGGTATCTTGCCTATACTCTGAAAACCGCCTATCAATTTGATCCCCCAACCTTCACAAGATCTCTACGCTTCCGCCGGCGCCGCTGACCTTTTCAATCGCAGACCGGCTTGCTCTGTTGACCCTAACCGTGACAGCAGAGGCAATGTCTCCCTCTCCGAGCAATTTGACGGGGCTTTTACTACTCCTTATAAGCCCCGCCTGCTCCAGAAGAGAGGATTCAACAACGCTGCCGCTATCAAATCGTCCTAAATCCTTTACATTGACAACCTGATATTCAACTCTGAAGGGATTCTTGAACCCCCTCTTGGGGAGCCTTCTCTGGAGCGGCATCTGCCCGCCCTCAAATCCGGGCCTTACCCCGCCACCGGACCTTGCATTTTGGCCCTTGTTGCCCTTGCAGGCGGTCTTTCCATGGCCGGAGCCTGGCCCCCTGCCAATCCTTTTTCTCTTCTTTCTAGCACCCTCGGCGGGTGAAAGCTCATTAAGTCTCATATCTCTGTCACCTCAAGAAATCAGGCGATCTCCACGAAAGAAATCACCTTGTTAAGCATCCCTCTTACAGGGGGGGTATTCTTGAGTTCTACGGTCTTATGCATCTTGGTAAGACCGAGCCCCCTCAACATCTCACGAGTCTTCTTGTCCCTGGCAATGGGGCTCTTGACAAGAGTAATTCTTATTGTTTCACGCATGTTATAGCCCTTTTTTTAACCAATTTATTACAGAAATGATCGGCATTTCTCCGGGGTACCGCCTAACCACCACTCCAAATTCACAGCCTGAACAGGAGCAGGAGACAACATCTAGGAAGTTATCTCTTCCAGGGTTTTGCCCCTTCGCGCCGCAAAATCGGCAGCGGATTTAAGATGCTTCAGACCGGAAATAGTAGCCTTTACAACGTTATGGGGATTGTGAGAGCCCAGGCATTTGGTCAAGATATTCTGGATCCCGGCAGCCTCAAGAACAGCACGAACAGCACCGCCGGCTATAAGTCCTGTGCCGGGGGCGGCGGGCTTCAGAAGAACTGCGCCGGCTCCCCAGTTTCCCACAATCTCGTGAGGAATGGTGGATTCTACAATGGCAACCCGCTTCATCTCTCTTCTAGCTTTCTCGACACCCTTTTTAATAGCCTCGGGAACCTCATTGGCTTTCCCAAGTGCGCTACCAACCTGACCCTTGCCGTCACCAACAACAACTATTGCACTGAAGCTGAATCGCCTGCCGCCCTTAACAACCTTTGCCACGCGGCTTATATGGACCACCTTCTCGATAAACTGGTTTTCCTGTTCTTCCCTAAACAATGTCGCTCTCCCCCGTAATAAATTCGGCCACTATTAAAATGAAATCAGAAATCCAGACCGGCCTCCCGCGCCCCATCCGATAGCGCTTTTATCCTGCCGTGATATAGAAATCCGTTACGGTCAAAGACAACCTTTGATATCCCTTTTGTCTTGGCACGTTCGGCTATAACGTTACCGATTATTGAGGCCCCTTCTTTGGACCCGCACCTATTTCCTATTCTTTCACGAACTTCTTTTGAAAGGGAAGAAGCATCTATAATGGTAACTCCCTTTTCGTCATCAATGATCTGCGCGTAAATATGCCTGGAGCTTCTAAAGACGCACAGCCGGGGTCTTTCGTTTGTTCCACGAACGCTCTTGCGAACCCGTTTTTGCCTTCTGTAGCGCGCCTCGGCTCTCCTATTGCTGTCCATAACGATAAGTCCTTCCCTCTTTTCTATTTGGCGCCTGTCTTCCCGGCCTTTCTTCTTATGGTCTCATCCGCATATTTGATCCCCTTCCCCTTATAGGGTTCAGGGGGTCTAAGCCCTCTCACATAGGCAGCCGTCTTTCCCAGAAGCTCTTTGTCAGCCCCGCTCAATAACAGTTTTGTCTTCTCAGCCTTAGCGTCAATGCCCTCGGGCAGCGGAACATTTATCGGATGCGAATAACCAAGATTGAATACAGCGGTCCTCCCGTTCATTTCAACGCGGTAACCGACACCGATAATCTCCATCGCCCTCTCAAATCCTTTGGAGACGCCCGTTATCATATTTGCAATGAGTGCCCTTGTCAGACCATGAAGCGCGCCAATTTCTCTTGAATCTCCGTCAATGGTAACCTTTATAAGCCCGTTTTCCACCGCGACACCCACAGAAGGGTGAATCACCCTTTTGAGTTGTCCCCTTGGGCCCTTGACACTAATAGACCCGCCCTCGACGCTGACATTAACGTTTTGCGGTATGATAATTGGCTTTTTGCCAATACGTGACATCTGTAGCCTCCTAAAAACCTCGGTCCGTCATCACCAGACGGAGCATAGAACTTCTCCGCCGAGACCGGCGTGACGCGCCTCTTTTTCGGTCATTATTCCCTTAGAGGTAGTAATGATGCTCACGCCATATCCGCCAAGGACCTTCGGCAAATCATCCTTCCCGGCATAAACACGGCGCCCGGCCTTGCTCACGGGCTTTAGCCCCTCTATTACGGGAGAGCCGTCCTCATTATATTTCAAAAATAACCTAATGAGTTTACGGTGTTCTTCATTAATAATTTTGAAGTTTTTAATAAATCCTTCGCTCTTCAGTATTTTAGCAATCCCTAACTTAAACTTTGACAGAGGAACATCAGCGACCTCATGAGAGGCGTTCAGCGCATTCCTAATCCTCGTCAACATGTCAGCGACCGGGTCAGTCATCGTCATCTTCGGTACTCCTTGAATTTTCTGGGAGGCCTCAAAAGCCTACCAGCTTGACTTAACCACGCCAGGTATTTGTCCCCTGGACGCGAGATTACGGAAACAGATCCTGCAAATTCCAAACTTCCTAATGAAGGCCCTGCTTCTGCCGCAAATAGGGCAACGGTTATACTCCCGTGTGGAAAACTTCTTCTCTCTCTGAGCCTTTATAATCAGCGCCGTTCTAGCCAAAGCAACCTCCCACTTAATTACGGAATGGCATCCCAAGCTCCCGGAGGAGAAAAGTAGCCTCTGCGTCCGATTTTGCACTTGTCACGATGGAGATGTTCAACCCCTTGACCTTCTCCACCTTATCATATTGAATCTCCGGGAATATGATGTGCTCCTTTATGCCGAGTGTGCAATTTCCGCGCCCGTCAAAAATCTTATCTGAAACACCTCTAAAGTCCCTCACTCTCGGCAGGGCTACGTTAAAAAGCTTATCCAGAAATTCATACATCAATATCCTTCTCAGAGTAACCATGCACCCAATGGGCATACCGAGACGCAGTTTAAAGGTCGCGATGGATTTCCTCGCCTTGGTAACCACGGCCCTTTGCCCGGCGATGAGACTAAGCTCATCAATGCCGGCATCAATGATCTTCACATTCTGGATAGCCTCGCCCAACCCCATATTCAAGGTTACCTTCTTGAGACGGGGCACGGCCATAATATTGGTGTACCCGAATTCCTTTGTCAGTTTGGGCACGACTTTCTCACGATACAAGTTCTCAAGTCGAGACAATTGATCCTCCTACCCCTCATTCTCTATGGTTTCCGTACATAGAAAGGAGCCGCTCCACCGTCTATCGGTCCATGGGCTCGCCGCACTTCTTGCAGACCCTCACCTTTGATCCGTCCTCAAGAACACGCTTTCCTATTCGGGTTCGCTCAGCACACTTACCGCATATAATCATAACGTTAGATATGTGAATTGGAGCCTCTTTCTCGATGATACCGCCCTGGGCGACCCTGGCATTAGGCCTGCTGTGTCTCTTCACCAAATTAAGCTTCTCAACGATTACACGCCCCTTTTCAGAGTCAACCGTCCTTATTGCACCGATCTTACCCTTTTCTTTACCGGATATGACCATTACTTTGTCATTTTTCTTAACAGCCGGATGCTTAGCGTACACTTTCCCTACCCCCACTGCCTTCCTGAAAGAAGGCTCCTAAAGGACCTCAGGCGCAAGAGATACTATCTTCATAAAGTTCCTCGCCCGGAGTTCCCTTGCCACAGGCCCGAAGATCCTCGTGCCAATAGGTTCTTTCTGCAAATTAATCAAGACCGCTGAATTGTCGTCAAATTTTATATAAGATCCGTCCGGTCTTCTTACTTCCTTAGTAGTTCTTACAACAACGGCCCGGGCGACATCACCCTTCTTCACCTTTGAATTAGGCAGAGCGTCCTTGACAGAAACGATTATAACGTCACCGACCGTCGCGTATCGGCGCCTTGTTCCTCCAAGCACCTTAATGCAGAACAGTTCCTTCGCGCCGGAGTTATCAGCAGCCTTCAATCTTGTTTGCATCTGTATCATTTCAAATACTCCACAAATTCAACCAAATCATTGCACTTCCTGCGCTGCCTTCTTGACGATCTCAAGCACACGCCATCTTTTAAGCCTGCTCAATGGCCTGCTTTCGATGATGCGAACCTGGTCACCAATCGCGCAACCATTGTCCGGGTCATGGGCAAAAAACCTCGAATGCCGCCTGAAATATTTCCCATATAACGGATGTCTGGTCAGCCTCTCAACCATTACCACCGCTGTCTTGTCCATCCTGTTGCTGACCACTGTGCCGGTAAGTTTCTTTTTAATACCGCGATCTGTCATCTCACCCTCGCGCCTCTCCTATCCATCATGACTGGCGTGACTCGCGAAGAATCGTCATTACTCTGGCCAAATCCTTCTTCGTCTTTCCAATCATTGCAGTATTGCCAAGCTGTCCTGTAGCCTTTTGAAATCTTAAATTGAAAAGCTCCTCTTTAAGATCTCTTTCCTTTTCAAGAAGTTCCTTGTTGCCAAGCTCTCTAATTTCCATCGCTTTCATTTATTGCACGCTCCTTGAGACAAACCTGGTAGCAAAAGGAAGTTTATGGCTTGCAAGCCTCAGTGCCTCAGCAGCATCCGCCCTTGAGACGCCTTCCATTTCATAGAGAATCCTGCCCGGCCGGACCACGGCGACCCATCCCTCGGGAGCGCCTTTTCCCTTGCCCATCCTGGTCTCAAGCGGCTTCTTGCATATAGGCTTGTCAGGGAAAACCCTTATCCATATCTTTCCCCCTCTTCTCACATGCCTAGTTACGGCGATACGCCCGGCCTCGATCTGTTGAGCGGACATGAAGCCGCACTCCAGAGCCTGAAGTCCAAAATCGCCAAACTCGAGGGAGCCGCCCCTGAGCGCCCTTCCCCTCATTCTACCCTTCTGCATCTTTCGGTATTTTACCTTCTTTGGGCTAAGCATCTCCCTCGCTACCCTCTTTTCATCTTTTCGGGTAAAATCTCACCCTTGAATATCGTCACCTTCACACCGATAACGCCATAAGTGGTAAAGGCCTCGGCAAACCCATAGTCTATATCCGCCCTAAGGGTATGAAGCGGGACTCTTCCCTCCCTGTACCATTCAGAGCGCGCCATCTCCGCGCCTCCAAGCCTCCCGGCGCAAGCGATCTTAATACCCTGCGCCCCGAACCTGAGCGCGGAACTGACCGCTTTTTTCATGGCCCTTCTAAAGGCAACCCTTCTCACGAGCTGCAAGGCCACGTTCTCGGCCACGAGCTGAGCTTCAACCTCAGGCTTACGCACCTCCTGGATATCAATGATAATCTCACGACCGGTTTCTTTCTCCAGGTCCCGCTTAAGTTTTTCTATCTCAGCGCCCTTCTTCCCGATCACAATCCCGGGCCTTGCGGTAAGTATCCTAACCCTCACCTTGCTCGCAGCGCGTTCAATCTCAATGCGGGCAACACCGGCCTGGGAAAGTCTCTCCTTCAGGAATTTCCTTATCTTAAAGTCCTCAAGGACAAACCGCGCATAATCTTTACCTGCAAACCAGCGTGAATCCCAGGTCTTAACGATACCAAGTCTGAAACCGACAGGATGAACTTTTTGTCCCAATCAACACCTCCACCCTAAACATTTATCAAAAACTGATAGAGTAAAAAATTAAACCGACTAAAATCAATCCCCAACTACAACTGTAAGATGGCTCGTACGTTTTCTTATCCTGGTAGCCCTTCCAAGTGCCCTGGGCTGCCATCTCTTCATAACCGGGCCCTCATCTGCGAACACCCTCTTCACCAAAAGGGCGTCAACATCAGCGCCATTGTTCTGCACTGCGTTGGCAACCGCGGAATTGATAAGTTTCTTTAATAATCCGGATCCCTTGCTCGGTGAGAAGCTCAGCATGTTCAAAGCATACTCTACCCTCTTGCCTCTCACCTCGTCCATCACAAGCCTGATCTTACGGGGAGAAATCTTCATATAACGTGCTATGGCCTTTGTTTCCATCACTTCTTGCCCTTTAACTTAGTTTTCTTATCCCCGGAATGACTATAAAATGTCCTGGTCGGGGCAAATTCACCCAGTTTATGACCAACCATATCCTCCGTAACGAAGACAGGTAGGAATTTTTTCCCATTATGAACAGCAAAGGTAAGACCCACAAACTCCGGAATGATTGTTGATCTGCGCGACCAGGTCTTAATAATTCTACGACTCTGTTGATCGACGGCCAATTGCGCCTTACTGGCAAGATGACCGTCCACAAAAGGCCCTTTCTTGAGCGATCTAGGCAAGATTTACCTCCTCTAGCATATAAACTGCTGGTTACTTCCCACGCTTCTTTACAATAAACTTATCGCTTTTCTTCTTACCCCTGGTCTTGAAACCCTTGGTGGGAACCCCCCAGGGAGTTACCGGATTCCTGCCTCCGGACGTCTTACCCTCGCCGCCGCCGTGCGGATGATCAACAGGGTTCATTGCAACGCCCCTCACATGAGGCCTTCGCCCAATCCACCTGTTACGGCCTGCCTTACCAATAGAGATGTTCTCGTGGTCAAGATTGCCTACCTGCCCAATCGTTGCCCTGCAGTCAACAAGTACCATCCTTACCTCACCGGAAGGGAGTTTGATCTGGGCGTATTTTCCCTCCTTGGCCATAAGCTGTGCGTAACTGCCGGCGCCTCGGGCAAACTGCCCGCCATGCCCGGGATTAAGCTCCACATTATGCACGTATGTTCCAAGAGGTATCTCTCTTAGAGGAAGCGCATTGCCGATCTTGACATCGGATCCGGTGCCGGAGGTGATTATGTCGCCGGGTTGCAATTTGCTTGGGGCGATGATGTAACGTTTCTCACCATCCGCATAGTTCAGAAGCGCTATATTGGCACTTCTATTGGGGTCATACTCAATACCGGCGACTTTGGCGGCAATGCCGTCCTTGTTCCGGCGAAAGTCAATGAGCCTGTAGAGCCTTCTGTTGCCGCCCCCCCTGTGTCTGGCGGTCACCCTTCCGAGGCTGTTACGGCCGCCGGTTCTTTTGATCCGAACCAGCAAACTCTCTTCAGGCTCGATTTTGGTAATCTCCTCAAAGCTGGAGACTGTGTGAAATCTCCTGCCCGGGGAAGTAGGATTATGCGCCTTTATACCCATTTCTCAACTCCGCCTTAAGCTCTTGATATGCCGCATGACCTATACGCCCTGCAAGAATTCCAGATTCTCACCGGGAGCCAAACGGACTATGGCCTTTTTCCAATCTGATCTCTTTCCCAGATTCTTGCCTACCCTCCTGGACTTACCCATAACGTTAAGGGTATGCACGTTAACCACCTTGACCTTCAGAAGCTGCTTAACCGCTTGTCTAATCTCAGCCTTGTTCGCATCCTTATGCACTTTTAGAACAATCTGGTTAGAGCGCTCTTTTAACATGGTAGCCTTTTCAGCAATATGGGGCTCTCTTATTACCTGGTAGATATCCACTATGGGACCAAAGCCTCCTGTATCCTTACAATCGCAGGTTGTTCCAGCATTACTGAATCATATTTCAGCAGGTCGTACACGTTTATGCCTTCGCTTCTCATAACCTTGATGCCGGCAATATTCCGAGAGGCAAGATCGAGGTTATCTCTGTGTATGTCGGTTACTATAAGGGCCTTGCTGATCTCGAATCTCTTAAGAATCTCGGCAAATTTTTTGGTCTTGCGCTCAGGAATATCGAACTGGTCAACAACCACCAGTTTATTGTTTCGGAGCTTGTCGGTGAGCGCTATGCGCAGGGCCGACTTTCTGACCTTCTTGGGAATACTGATCGCATAACTCCTTGGCTGGGGGCCGAAAGCGATACCGCCACCCCTTCTAGTAGGTGAATTCGCTCCGCCGGCCCTGGCCCTGCCGGTGCCCTTCTGCTTATAAAGTTTTTTCCCGGAGCAAATAACCATTGATCGGGTCTTTGTGGCCGCTGTTCCAGACCGGCGGGCAGCCATCTGGCTCACCACCACCTGGTGAAGGACATGGGGTTTGATTTCAACACCAAAGACTTCATCATTTAGATTCAGCTCGGAAATCTTTTCCCTGGAAATATTATATACATCCACAACACTCATCTCTATGCCTCTCTATCCTTACTGGGCCATGCGAACTTCAACCACGTTATTGAGGCCTCCAGGCACAGCGCCCTTAAGAAGAATCACACCCATCTCCGGTCTTACGTCAACAACCTCGATGTTTTTAATCGTAGCCCTCTGATTGCCGTACTGACCTGCCATCTTCTTACCCTTGATGACTCTTCCGGGAGTTGTATTGCAACCGATAGACCCGGAGCACCTGTGCACTTTCGAGCCGTGGCCGTCTCTGCCTCCGGAAAAACCCCAGCGCTTCATAACGCCTCCGAATCCTCTGCCTTTGCTCAGGCCGCTAACATGGACTTTTGCTCCGATCTCGAAGACATCGGCACCGAGTTCCTGTCCCAACTCAAAGCTATTGGGATCATCCACTCTGATCTCTCTGAGTACGGCATAGCAGGCACCCCCGGATTTATTGAAGTGACCCTTGAGAGGTTTGGAAACCCGGCTCTCTTTCTTGGCCTCGAAACCCACCTGAATTGCACTGTAACCGTCTTTATCAACGCTCTTCCTCTGAGTTACAACGCAGGGGCCGATCTTGATGATGCTGACCGGGAAACTCCTTCCCTCGTCGAGAAAGTAGCGCGTCATACCAAGCTTTTTACCAATAAGTTTGCTGACCATCAGACTCAGCTCCCAACCGCCAATCTCTTGCAGCTAAAGTTTTATTTCAACGTCCACGCCCGCAGCCAGATCAAGCTTCATCAGTGCATCAACCGTCTGTGGCGTCGGCTCCAGGATATCTAAAAGACGTTTATGTGTCCTTATTTCAAACTCTTCCCTGGACTTCTTGTCAACATGGGGCGACCTCAATACGCAGAACTTATTCTTCCTAGTGGGCAACGGTATCGGGCCCGCAACCCTGGCCCCGGTCGTCCTTGCCGTATCCACTATTTCAACAGCCGACTGATCCAGGAGCTTGTGGTCATAGCCCTTGAGCCGGATGCGTATCTTCTGGCTGGTAATCATCTAATTATCCCCTATTCTATTATCTCGCTGACTACGCCGGCACCTACGGTACGACCGCCTTCACGGATGGCAAACCTCAACTCCTTCTCCATCGCTATCGGCGTTATCAACGATACCTCTAACCCTACATTGTCTCCTGGCATCACCATCTCTACTCCTTCAGGCAGCTTCGACACCCCCGTCACATCCGTGGTCCTGAAATAAAACTGCGGCCTGTACCCGTTGAAAAACGGCGTATGCCTACCCCCCTCTTCCTTCGTCAATATATAC
>MNYJ01000012.1 GCA_001874005.1 Desulfobacteraceae bacterium CG2_30_51_40 | reverse complement strand
CTTCCCCAAAAAAGGAGGTCTGATTATACCTACTCTGTAACGACATGGGATTCAGTGCAACCTAGTGTCCATCCGGAAATGGCTGTTTTCACCAATTTAGGCGTTGGGCTCAAATTTTAATCCTCGAAATACGTCAATGTATTCCTGTGGTTAAAATTATCGCCCGCCTTGAACTCGAAGAAACTATCTCATTTCCGGATGGACACTACCTAGTAAATGGAATTATTTCCAAATGTTCACTTTTACCGGAGCGCCTGATCTTGATATCACTTTTCATCACAAACCGCAACGGTTCAAGCCGAGCGCCCGAAGCTTCCCCCTCCCCTTTACTCCTCCCCCTCGATGGGGGAGGGAGGGGAGGGGGTGATTTTCATCGTTCGTTGTGCCCCAATAGGGCATGGGGGTTAGTGTATTTGATCAACGGCATCAGATCACGGAAGAAGCTGGCACTGCCGGTTCTTGCTCACCATACCGGACATATATCTTGAGAACATGCCTCAAAGGTGATAGATTCATCTCCACTTATTTGACCGGTAAGGCAAAAATGATAATAGAGCAGGCAAGAGAAGTACTTAAGATAGAGGCCAGGAGCATCCTTGCCCTTATTAAGCGTATAGGGCCCGAGTTTGAAAGAGGCATTGAGATGATACTTGCCTCCAAGGGAAGGGTCATAGTCACAGGTATAGGAAAATCGGGGCTGGTGGGAAGAAAGATTGCCGCTACACTGAACAGCACTGGAACGCTTTCCGTTTTTCTGCATCCTGCAGAGGCCATCCACGGCGATCTCGGCATGGTAAGCGCAACAGATGTCATACTCGCCATATCAAACAGCGGCCGCACCTCAGAAATCAACACCATACTACCCATCCTAAGGGAAATGGGGGCAAAAATAATAGGCCTCATCGGGAGACCTGATTCACCCATGGCTGGTTTCTGCCATGTGGTGATAGACGTGGGAGTGGAAAGAGAAGCCTGCCCCATGGGGCTTGCGCCAACTGCCAGCACCACCGCAGCGCTTGCAATGGGGGACGCTATAGCCGTGGTGCTTCTAAGCCGCAGGCACTTCAAGCAGGAGGATTTCAAGAGATTCCATCCTGGCGGAAGCCTTGGGGAGAGGCTTGCAACAAAGGTCAGAGAGATAATGTTTGTAGGGGCCAATCTCCCTGTAGTAAAGACTGAGTCCTTTGTCGAAGAGGCCCTCACTGAGATAAACAACAAGGGTATAGGGGCCTGTCTGGTAGTCTCGGAAAATATGAGCCTCGAGGGCATAATCACCGATGGGGATATAAGGAGGGCAATCATTGATACTCCATTTATCCACAAGAAAAGGGCATCCGAGATAATGTCTCCGAGGCCCAAGACCATAGACGAAAACCAGACAATGGCCGAGGCCCTTGCTCTGATGGAACTTCACGAGATAACACACCTGGCCATTCTTGACAGGATGGGAAAGGTAAAAGGAATCGTGCATCTGCACGATATTCTTGGTAGAGAGGCTTTCAGGCTAAATGGAGGGTTTCAACTCGCCGCAGGGTCTCATTGCGGCACCGATAACGCCGTTTAGGCAGGACGGCACGCTGGATCTGCCGGGTCTGGAAAGGCTGCTGTCCAGGCTGATGAAAAGCTCGCAGGGTATTTTCCTTGCAAGCCCCGGCGCCGGCGAAGGGATATTTCTTAATACGGAGCAGCTCACAGCCCTGCTGGAAGCGGGTATGAACACCGTGATGGAGCGCATTCCCATCTTCATGTGGGTTACCGGGAGGACGGCCTCCGATACCAGGCAGACCGTTGAGACCTTAGGGCGCCTAGTGGAAAGAAAGGCTTACGGCGGGAAGGTTTTCTGGGTGGACTGCCCACTCATCTACCATAGCAACAGGGGCCTTCTCGACAACTATAAAGATCTGTGGACAGGCAAGCATCCACCCATAATGCTATACAATGATCCTTTGCTTGTTCAGGAACTTACAAGGCATTTCAAGAGAAAAAACATCCGAACCGCCATCCTCTCCGAACTCGCGGAATTGAGCGGCATAGCAGGCATAATCTTCCACGGCACACTGGAAAGGGTCTATAATTACGCCAAGGCCACGGCCAACGCAAAGAGCTTCTCTATCTATGAGGGTGAGGAGGAACAATTTCTCGACCGCCCGGGTTTGGCGGGGCTGGTTTCAGCGGGCGCTAACCTGATGCCCGAGGTATGGGGAAAAGTTACATCATTCTGTCTTGAGATCTCGGCCGAGAACACAATGTATCCGGATCTGCTAATGCAGATATGGAAGATGGGAAGCGCCCTCAGGGAACTTGTTGATTGTTACAGGATGGATCCGGCCCGCGTAATAAAGCAATACCTTTCAAAGGCGGGAGTGATAGAAGGTTCTTACTGCCTCAGTCCCCCAAAAAGAGAACTCACAAATCAGATTGCAAGGATTGAAGAAGTCCTTGCCAGGGGAGACTACCTGCCCTGATGCGCCTCTATCCGGTATCATTTCAATAAATCAGGTAGATAGTGTCCATCCGGAAATGGCTATTTTCACCGATTTCCGCGTTGGGCTCAAATTTTAATCCTCGAAATACGTCAATGTATTCCTGTGGTCAAAATTATCGCCCGCCTTGAACTCGACGAAACTATCTCATTTCCGGATGGACACTAGATAGCTTTTCGCTGATCAGGGCAGGCAGACAATAAATAAGCTCCTGTAGATGCGCCTTCAGGCGCAGAGCGCACGATACCTGTGCGGCTAAAGCCGCACCTACCCCGGATTTTTGAGTTCACACCATATCCCGGCGATTCCGGCCGCCGAGGCGCATTCCAGACCGAAGGGGAGATACCCGGCATAGCCCGCAATGGGCATCTCAAAGACATTGAAACCCTGCATAAAGGGGACTGTATAATACCATTTGGCCAGGCTGTAGTAATTCCACATCTCCCAGAAGAAACCGCAGCAAAGCGCCGCGAGGGAAGCGGAGACAGGCCGCCTCCAGTCGCCCTTGCCGACTCCGGAGAAGATATGCCTCCCCCCAGTGAAAGATTGCGCCGAGGCTATTACAGCCAGAGGAGATAACCAGAGGAAGGGATGTAGGTAGTCCGGGAATATCCCGATAAATAAAAGCGCCAAGAACCCCGCAGCCGTTGCAGCCCAGGCCATGGCTTTAGGCCTTGGAATCCTTATCCGCACGGCATTTCTACAGCAACGATTCACCACTTGGGAATTCATAATGAGTTCCTGGGTTGACAAGACCGCAGGCAGAACTGTTGAAAAGGAGATGCTGCTGTAGAGAAAATATTCCCAGGCCCCAAGCTCTCCTACCTCCGAATAATGCCAGTTTTGAACGAATCTGTTGAGATACTCAAAGACCCACCAGAAAAGGGCGCTTAGGGGAAAAAGGCCGGCAAACGCAGAAGGCCTTGAGAGCATGAAGCAGGAGCCTGTCTTTTTGCATGTCAGGGCATTTATGAAGACAATATAGGTTATCCAGAGCGGTGTGAAGGTATGGATCTGAAACGCTCTGAACCAGGAAAATCTGCTCCAAGCCGTGATCCAGAAAAACCCGTTTGCAGCAAGAGATACCCATCCCCACCATGGGAAGACTCCCGGCGCCATCTTGGAGGGGCCGCATCCATCGCATTTTACGGCCAAGGCGGCCGTGAGCACGCAAGAGAGGGTTATCAGGACCGAGATTGATGCAAAGGCCACCATGGAGAAGGATGCGTGATCAATGTACAGGCTTACCGGAGGAAACTCCAGATACCTCTCCAAGGGTTCCCCTGAAATCATTACCCCTGCAAGCGGAAGCATCAGGATCATCACCGCTGCCGCAGTGAACAAGGCCACCTGGAGATAATGCTTTCCGCCTCTTACATCATGCATTTTGTGGCAAGAAGCCTTCATAATTCCTCGCCTCTAGTTTGAAGACCGGATATATCTCTGTCAATGATTTATAACTAGTGTCTATCCGGAAATGGCTATTTTCACCGATTTCGGCGTTGGGCTCAAATTTTGATGAACTCGTAAAAAGTCAAAATTGGGATGGCAAGGTAAAAAGCTCCAGATGCAAGGCGCGCAAATCCTGAGGAGTGAGGCGTAGTTAGGCCTACGCCGCAACGACGAAGGATGCAGCGCAACGCCGCAGATGGACTTTTT
>MNYJ01000105.1 GCA_001874005.1 Desulfobacteraceae bacterium CG2_30_51_40 | reverse complement strand
TCTTTCCCTTATTTCTGGTGGCTATGACGAGGGTTCGGTACATATCTGAAAAAACGCTTCTGAATTAGTGTCCATCCGGAAATGAGATAGTTTCGTCGAGTTCAAGGCGGGCGATAATTTTAACCACAGGAATACATAGACGTATTTCGAGGATTAAAATTTGAGCCCAACGCCTAAATCGGTGAAAATAGCCATTTCCGGATGGACACGAATGAGGTTTGCCGTAAAACATATTCCTCTAATCCTGTTCTACTGATATAGGCAAGGACTGGATTCCAAGGGTTGATTCCATAATTTTCTTGAGATCAAAAAAGGAAAAAGGCTTCGGCATGGCGGCTGAGAATCCGAATGCTCTGAAATCTTTGATGAGGGGATCATTGTCGTAGCCGCTTGTCACAATCGCTTTCACCTTTGGATCAAGATCAACCAGCTTCTCCATTGCCTCCTTGCCTCCCATGCCGCCCCGCACGGTTAAATCAAGAAATACAATATCAAAGGGCATCCCGCGCAACATTGCTTCTTTGTACAGCCTTACAGCCTCATCCCCGTTACAGGCAAGCACTGTCTTGAATCCCAGTCGTTCAAGTATCTCCTGTGTGAGACTTCTAACGGTTTCTTCATCATCCATAATAAGTATAGATGCCGATGCATGCATGGTAGCCTTGTTTGTATCCTTAACACTTGCGGCCGGCTGGGCAGGTTTTTTTGCAGGCAGATATAGAAAAACAGTGGTTCCCGCTCCCGGCTTCGACTCCACGTGAATATATCCGTCATGTTTTTTAATTATATTGTAGGCCGTTGTAAGTCCAAGCCCCATTCCCCTCCGTGCGCCCCTTTCCTTTGTTGAAAAGTAAGGGTCAAAAAGCTTTGAGAGATTTTCCTTAGAGATACCGGGACCGTTGTCGCTGACTGAAATCAGCAGATATTGTCCCTGTCTGATCCTGAAGGATTGGTGGAGTATTTCCTCATCTCCGACCTCGACATTTCTTAGCGATATTTCGATTCGTCCCGACCCGCTCATCGCCTCTCTGGCGTTTACCAGGACATTGTTGAGGGCCTGTCTAATCTGCACCTCGTCGAAAGATACCTTCCAGGGGGATTCGCTTGCTTGAGTTTCGCATTGGACGGCTGATCCTGCAAGGGCAAGACTGGCCGTTTCCTTTATCGTATCAGTTATAATGCCTTCTTTCTTTACGGGAACCCCGCCCTTTGAAAAGGTGATAAATCGTTGAGTCAGATCCTTGGCGGCAAAGCAGGCCTTTTCGGCTTCCATAAGGTTCATGTGGCCGGACGAACCCCTTGGCAATTCGATGCGAGCGATATCAATGTTTCCCAGTATTACTGTGAGAAGATTATTGAAGTCGTGGGCCATTCCTCCGGCGAGGAGACCTAGGGATTCTAGTTTCTGCCCCCTAAGGAGTTCTTCCTCCATGGCCTTCTTCTCAGTGATGTCCATAAAGTTGCCGAGAAGGGCATCCCTCCCTTCATAGAGTATCACTCCCAGGCTAACCATAACGAATCTCTCTCTGCCTATCTTGTCCCTTACCCTCAATTCATAAGGGGCAAAATGCCCGGTTTTGAGCATGGTGATGACTTGCCGGGCTACCTTCTCTCTTTCATCAGCGGGAACGAGACACATGGAATCCATGCCTGTCAGTTCTTCTATGGTGTAACCCGTCATCCTTGAAAAGACAGGATTGACGATCCGAAATGTCCTGTCCTGAACAATGAAGAGCCCTACCTCGGCATTATTGAATAGGTCTCTGAAGAGTCTTTCCGCCTGTCTCAATGGAGTTATATCCGTAAGAGACGACACGCTCCTGCCGGTGTTTCCTATGAGGCTCGCCTTGATATAGACGTCCGTCTCCTTGCCGTGTCTGTCAATGAATCGGAATTCATAGCTTCCCGGCGCGTTCTTGCCCCGGCTTCTGCGCTCCAGGTGATACGTCTTCATCCTTTCAAGGTCTTCAGGGGCAACAAAGACGGTCCATTTTATCTTGCCTTCGATCTCCTCGCGGCTGTATCCGCTTAGCCTCTGAAACTCGGAGTTGGCCATCGAAATGGTCATGTCTTCTTCGATTATCACGGTTGCGGTGCCCGTCGTCTCGAAGACCGTGCGGTATCTTTCTTCCTTTTCCCTCAGTGCGTTTTCAGCAATCCATCTGGCCGTCACATCCCTTACGGTACCCCTGAATCCTTTCGGATGTCCGGCCGGATCACTAAAAAGGCACACAGTAAGCTCCAGATGGAGTTTTGACCCATCCGGTCGCGTGATGCGGCACTCAAAGCCTTTCACGGTATTTCCCGTTGAGTAAACTTTGCTGAATACCTCAAAGGTCTTTTTAGCATCCTCCGAATCCATATAAGAGCGGTTGTTCATGCCGATAAGTTCGCTTCTCTCCAGGCCGGTTATCTCGCTGAGCGCCAGGTTGCAAAAAACCAGATCGCCCTTTAGATCCGTCTCAAAATATCCGTCCTCCATGGTTTCCAGGATATTTCTGTATCTCTCCTCGCCTGCGTTTAATGCCCTTTCAGCGGCAATCCTTTCCTCCATCTCCCTTTTCAGCCTGATATTAGCTGCAACCAGCGCCGCGGTTCTTTCCTCAACCCTCCTTTCAAGTGTAAACTGTGCTTCTTCAAAGGCCGTTTCAAACTCTCTTCTTTCAAGGGCATCCTTTTCAAGCTGTGAAAGCCTATTTAGCAGTTCTTCATAGGTAGGTCTTTTAGTCATACCAGGCATCGCCTCCAGCCAAACCTTCATGACACGTGTATTCTTTCACCCCCGTGCGTGAGTTTTCCCCGTGCCGACCGGCGGGAAAGGCTTGCGGCGGGTGGTGCATTTTCACTATGAAAGTAGCTTTCAGATTAATTTCAGTCATGGCTCCGAGTTTGCAAATGACCTTCTAACATGTTAGCATATCAAAACCAAGAGCAAATAAAAGGAGAAGATAATCTTGTTTATAAGTCGGTTACAGCGGCAGCAAAGACTGTTTAGAGCTGTCCTGTGTGTCCTTTTTCTGAGCTTCATTTCCTGGTCTCCAAAGGATGCAATGGCCCTATCAATAGAAGAGGAGACCACCTTGGGAGATGAGTTTTTCGCTCAAGTGCAGAAATACTTCACTGTAGTAGAAGATGATTTTCTTAATGATTACATAAACAGGGTTGGTAAATATCTTTCAGAGGCGATCGAGGTTAATCCATTTCCTTTCAGGTTCTATATCTTAAAGGACGGTTCTTTGAATGCATTTGCGGCCCCAGGAGGCCGCATATTTATATTTACCGGACTTATTACGGAGACTGACAGACTTCCAGAGCTTGCGGCGGTGATATGCCATGAATTGGGCCACGTATCCGCAAGGCATCTGTCCGCGCGAGTGGACCAGGGTAAGAAGATAGGGCTTGCTACACTGGCTGGAATCCTGGCGGGAGTGCTGATAGGCGGGCCTGCCGCCGGGGCCATAATTACCGGCACTATGGCGGCCGGCATCCAGACGCAGCTCCATTACAGCAGAAATGATGAACGCGAGGCTGATCAATTGGGGTTTTCCTATATGAGGAGCGCTGGACTTGATCCCGGCTCCATGGTCTCGGTTCTCTCGAAGATAGAGAGGGGAAGATGGATGGGAACGGATAAGGTCCCGGCCTACCTGCTTACCCATCCGACCGGACCTGAGCGCATGGCAAATATTGACACCCTGACGAGGGAACATCCAGATCTGGCTCAGAGGGAAGAGGCCCTTCGCCTCGCTGAGGAATATCCGTTTTTCAGGGCATCTGTATTGGCCCTTCACATGGACTCATCTGATGCCATGAGGTCATTCAGGGCAGAGATAAAGAAGAACCCGGGATCGGCTCCAGGTTATTACGGTCTCGGGCTGATTATGAAGCAGAGGGCGGACTTTGCCGTGGCGAGCGAATACCTGTCCCGTGCGATGCGTTACGCCCCCCACTCGGCGGCAGTGTCACGAGGCCTTGCGGAGATGTATCAGTCAAGTGGGAACACCGAGGATGCGATAGCTTTATTGAACAAGGTCCTCGAAAAGGACAGGGATGACAAGGCGGCTCTTTTCATCCTTGCCGGGTGCTATCAAAGCAAAGAAGAGCATGAAAAGGCGGTGTCTATCTATGAAAGGCTCAAGGCATTTCCCCCGGTAAGGGATGATGTGTTTCATAATTTAGGTGTATCATACGGAAAACTTGATAGGCTTTCTCATGCCCATTTCAATTTTGGTTTCTTCTTCAAGAAGAAGGGGGATATGAGGATGGCCCGGTTCCACTTCGAGAAGGCCAGAGAGCTTTCAGCAGGGGACAAAGAGATGTTGGAACGAATAGAAAAGGCCTTGCAGCCTAAGCCCCGGGGTAACTGAACGACTGGGAAGGCAAATCATATTTGGCGTTTGACCCCGATCCTATTGCTGATCGCTTTTGGGGCAGGGGCATATCTCTTTCTAGACCATGTTAGCCGCCTTCCATTCAGGGCTCTAAACGATAAGCTACATAAGACCGCATGCCCAGTTACGCTCGACATGCTCATCCCGGCGGGCGTTCATATAGACGATAAGATAACCGTCGGAGAAGTTGCCGGAATAAGGCTCAGGGAAGAGCGAGGCATTCTGGACAGAACAGCAAGGCATATAGCCGGCCTGATTCCTCCCGGATACCGGGTCATTACCAACTTTGCCCTTTTCTTCTTCTGGTCTTTTCTATACCTTATATTCCTGCGTGTGTTCACCTTTGCCGGATATGGAAGGTGCATAAGAATAAGTCTGTTAGCAGGTGGTATCACTTACTATTTCATGCCGGACTTTTCAGCGGGTAGATGGGACGATGCAGCTTTTATCACCCTGCCTTTTTTAATTATCTTGTTACGATCCGTTTGGCGGAGAAGAAAAAAGGCGCAAGTAAAGACGTTATAAGCCCGGCCTCAAGGAAATACCTTTTTCCCACCCCAGCCGGGCGTCGGAACGAACGCGAGGACAAATATCGAGCAATGGATTTTCTTGCTATTTTGACGACAATGCGGATAAGAGACATAGCCGATATCCTGCTTTTGTCCGCACTGGTTTATTATCTCTACCTGTGGTTCAGGGGGACAAAGGCCTATAAAGCCCTCATTGGGATGATGGTAATCGGGGTCGTTTTTACTATAGCAAAGAGCTGGGGCCTTTTCCTCACTACCTGGGTCTTTCAGATACTATGGCAGGTACTCGTCATCCTGCTCATCATTTTGTTTCAATCGGAGATTAGACAGGTGCTTGAAAAGGTGAACCCTGTCAGGATGCTTGGTCACAGGAAGTCTCAAGCCTCCAGCGACTGGGTGGACGATTTGGCGGACGCGATATTCAGACTCGCTTCACGCAGGATTGGGGCCTTGATAATTCTGGAGCGGGCCGAAAGGGTTGACGAGCTGATTACAGGCGGGCATCCTATTGATGCGGATGCCGGCTATGAGATGCTTATGAGTATATTCCATAAGGAATCGCCGATCCATGACGGGGCAGCAATAGTAAGGGATGGGAGGATAGCCGGGGTGGCCTGTTATCTCCCGTTGAGTTCGGCTGACGGGCTTCCCAATGAATGGGGAACAAGACACAGGGCCGCCCTGGGTCTGAGCGAAAGGTGCGACGCTTGGGTCATAGCCGTGTCGGAGGAAAGGGGAAATGTCTCTGTAGCGAGGGGCGGAAGGATTACGGAGATAAAAGAAAAGCAGGCGCTTTCGACCATGATCTCCGAGGGCATGGCACCGAAGGCCTCTCCAAGTCTTTCTTGGGGATCGCAAATCAGTTCTTATGTAACAGTCAACTGGCTGCCCAAACTTATATCCCTGCTGGGTGTTTCGGCCATCTGGCTTCTCCTTGCAGGCCAGCAGGATTTTGAAGTAAGCTTTGCCGTGCCTCCGGTATTGCGCAACCTTCCGGAAAACAAAGAGATAGTGGAACCGGTAAACCCCAGGGTGAACCTTACAGTGCGAGGTCTGAGAAGGGATGCCAGCACACTTTCAGTCAGTGACGTCAAAATTGAGATTGATCTTTCTCTGGCTCATTTGGGCTATTCCGTTTTTCCCGTCAACAGGGATCAAGTGCTTCTCCCTAACGACAGGGTTCAGGTGGTGCACATAAGACCGACGCAGATGGAGTTCAAGTTCAAAAACAAGGAGTGACCTTGGTGTAGATTATGGCTGGTTGCATGAAAATGCCGAATCTAAAAAAGCCGGGCTCGATCCGGAAGCCGGGTCGTCATTCCGGCTAAGGCCGGAACAAGGATTGGATAGCTGTTTACCTTAATGTATTTCTGTGATTAAAATGATCATTCGCCTTGAATTTACCGTGAAAATACACCCCCCACCTCGACCCTCCCCCGCGCGGGGGGAGGGAAATCCTCGACCTCGTAGAGTGTGGAGCCGGAGGAGGATTTTCATTAGCGGGGGGCGACAAAATATTTCTGTCATGAGCGTTTGATAAAACTATCGTATCAGCTCAATAATTGGGGGGACGGCTTTGCGCCGATCAGGACATGCAGACTAAGGAATCAGGTTCTGTAGGTGCGCCTTCAGGCGCACGGCGCACGATTTCGGTGCGGCTGAAGCCGCACCTACCCCGGATTTTTGAACGCGTACGAATAAACAAATACAAGATGCCGCCGGATCATCAATGCATAATATTACAGAGGAATTCGATTTCGATAACCGTGAGCTGTGAACCGATAACCGTGAACCTGAAAAACTGTGCAGTTGCCATCTTTACATAAATAATTAGCAAGAGAGGTTAAGCCGACATGACAATCCCGATTGCATCCATCGAAGTAAAGCCACACATCCCGGAGAGGTTAAAACCGCTCGAAGATCTCGCCCACAATGTCTGGTTTGAATGGAACTATGAGACTAATGACCTGTTCAGGAGACTCAATCCGGATCTCTGGGAGGAGACCGGAAGAAACCCGGTTGCCCTTCTGGGGAAGCTCAGGCAGGGTGATCTGGATAACTTCTCCTCCGATGAGGGTTTTCTCGCCCACATGGACAGGGTGATCCAGGAATTCAACAGGTACAGGGCAGAGAAGAGAAATCCAAAGATATTCGGTGAGAGGGAGACTCCCTTTAAAGTGGCCTATTTTACTGCCGAGTGCGGCCTGGCAGCCTGTCTTCCCATCTACTCCGGGGGTCTGGGGATATTGTCCGGGGATCATCTCAAGTCCGCTAGCGATTTAAATCTTCCGATAGTGGGGATATCCCTGGCTTATCAGCAGGGATATTTCAGGCAGTACCTGAGCAAAGAGGGCTGGCAGATGGAGACCTATCCCGCTATCCAGTTTACGTCCACAACAATGAAACTGGTTAAGAGGCAGGATGGAACTCCCGTTCGGATCGTCCTTCCCCTCAGGGGTGAGCAGGTCTGGATACAGGTGTGGCTGGTCGATGTCGGAAGAACTGAACTTTATCTTCTCGATACGAACGTGCCTGAGAACTCGCCGTGGATGAGAAGCATTACATCCCAGCTCTATGGAGGGGACCGGGATATGCGGATCAGGCAGGAGATCGTTCTCGGAATAGGCGGGGTGAGGATGCTGAAGGAGATGGGCATAGAGGCCACTATCTTTCACATGAACGAGGGGCATAGCGCGTTTGCCGCTTTTGAGAGGATACGCAGCCTTAAGGCGGAGGCGAATTTGACTTTTAACGAAGCCCTGGAGCTTGTTCGGGTAACCAGTGTCTTTACCACACATACCCCTGTTCCTGCCGGCATTGATCTTTTCCATCCCGATCTCATGAGGGCGTATTTCGAGGATTTCGCTAGGTCCCTAGGGATAAGCTTTGATGTGATGCTTGGTTTCGGCAGGCAAAATCCCAGAGATCGAGAAGAGCCTTTTTCAATGGCGGTTCTGGCGCTGAGGCTTTCCACGTGGAATAACGCCGTAAGCCGCCTCCACGGCAGGGTGAGCAGAAAAATGTGGCAGAAGATATGGCCTAAGACCCCTGAAATTGATCTTCCAATAAGCTACACTACAAACGGTGTTCATATACCTACATGGATATGCCAGGGGATGGCCGAACACTACAACAGGTACATGGGGCCCAGATGGATTGAAGACCCTGACAACGAAAAGGTATGGGAGCGCGTTGACAGGATTCCTGACACGGAACTATGGAGGACACATGAGCAGGCAAGGGCAAGGCTGGTGGGATTCTGCCGCCGCAGACTGAGAGATCAGATGGCGAGGAGGGGTTTTTCAAACAGGGACATAGCGATAGTTGATGAGATACTTGACCCCGAGGCCCTCACGATAGGATTTGCCAGACGCTTTGCTCCCTACAAGAGGGCGCAGTTGATAATGAGAGACATGGATCGGCTTCATAAACTTCTTACTAACAGCACCAAACCGATGCAGATCATTTTCGCCGGCAAGGCCCATCCGCAGGACCACATGGGAAAGGAACTCATTAAACACCTGGTTGAGGTTGCCGAGATGGAAGATTTCAGACGCCGAATAGTGTTTATTGAGGACTATGACATGGAGGTAGCGCGCCAACTGGTTCAGGGGGTGGATATATGGCTCAATACGCCTAGAAGACCCCTTGAGGCCTGCGGCACGAGCGGCATGAAGGCCGTGGCAAACGGGGCTTTGCACATGAGCGTCCTGGACGGATGGTGGGACGAGGGATATGACAGAGAGATCGGCTGGGCAATAGGCAGGGGCGAGGAATATCAGGACGAGGGATTTCAGGATGATCTGGAGAGCAGGGCCATCTTCGATATACTGGAAAAAGACGTTGTCCCTCTATTCTACGACAGGGGCGCGGACAGGCTGCCCCGCAAATGGCTTGCCATGATGAAATTGTCCCTGCGCAGACTTTGCCCGGTATTCAACAGCCATCGCATGGTTGAGGAATACTGGGATAGGTTTTATCTGCCGGCCGCCGTACATGAAGAAAAGCTGATGGGTTCCGAAAGAGATGGGCTCAAGAAGCTGGCGGCCTGGAGAGAGAAGATCATGTATAACTGGTCCGGGGTCTCCATAAAGGGGGTAAGGATGCAGCAGATATCAGAGCTTGAGGTCGGAGGAACCTATCACGTTGAGGCAGATGTCACGCTGGGAGAGCTGGAGCCCAAGGATGTCATGGTAGGTTCATATTGCGGCCGGCTTGATCATACGGGACATTTCCTGGATCGCTTTGAACATCCCATGGAACCTGCCGAGGCCTTCGCTGATCGCTCATATAGATACGCAGCCGATGTGCGGTTTGAGGAGGTGGGACAATTCGGGGTAAATGTCAGGGTGACTCCGAATCATCCCATAATTGAAAACCGTCACTCAATGGGGCTTGCCATCTGGGCCAAGGAGTGATCCGGTAAGCAGGCGAAGCAATTATATGGTTGCCCTCTTGCCGTTCCATGAGGATAAACTGCTACAGGGCCTTGAGTAATTGGTTTGCGGCTGTGAGCAGCGGGTCCCATACCGGGCTGAAAGGCGGGGCATAGGCCAGATCGCACTGGCTGAATGCCTCGACTGTCATGTGCTGATGAAGCGCGACTGCAGCGGAGTTTATCCGGTGGGCAACGCCTTCCCTGCCCACCATCTGCACCCCTAGAAGCCTTCCGCTAGGCTTGTCCGCAGCCATATAAACCAGTATATTTGATGACCCGGCGTGCGCGTGCGCCCTTGACCTTGATTCTATAACCACTTCCACAGGGTCGAATCCGGCTGATTTAGCCTCTTCCATATTGAGGCCTGTTGTCGCAACTTCCAGCTCAAAAACCTTGAAGACAGCCGTGCCTGCAACTCCGTCGAGCGATGCCTCACCGCCGGTAACATTATCCGCCACAGCCCATCCGGCCCTGTTTGCCCTCAAGGCGAGCGGTATCCATACCTTACGGCCTGTTACCACATGATAGGCATCTGAGCAGTCACCGGCGGCAAATATTTTTTCATCCGAAGTCCTTAGACTCCGGTCAACTGCAATAGAATTAGATGGCCCTAATTCCAGCCCCGCATCAAGTGCAAGTCCGCTGTTGGGCTCTATCCCCGCGGCGACGAGCACAAGGTCTGCTTTGAATTCTTGACCGGAGCAAGACAGCCGCACCAGATCGCCCTCTTTTTCAATACTTCGGGGTTCGACTCCGGCAAAGAGTTCAACAGATTCTTTCTCCAGTACAGTCTTTATAATTTCTGAAAGCCTCTTATGCATCCTCGGCAGCAGAACCGGCCGGGGCTTTACCATCGCGACTTCAATACCAAGCGCCCTGAATGCCTCGCACATCTCAAGGGCGATATAGCCCATCCCTATGATTACTGCCTTATGAGCATGGACCTTTCTGAGGTAGTCCTTGATCTGCCTTCCATGGTGGAGTCCCTTGAGCACAAATACCCCGGGAAGATCGGTCCCTGGTATCTGCGGCACCAGGGGTGACGCGCCGGTAGCAATCAGGAGTCGGTCGTAATAAAGGGAGAACGGCCTTCCCTTATTATCAGTCCCTTTAACGCTGCTCCCTATTCTGTCAATGGCATCAACTCGATGCCGAAGCCTGAGATCTATCCCCTGCTTTTCCCTGAAGACCTCGGCCCTTCTTACGACAAGATCATCCATTTCTCGAAAAGGATCAGCTAAATTATAGGGCATTCCGCAAGCGCTGTAAGATACGTCTTCACCCTGCTCAAGAACAGTCACTTCAAGTTCAGGCAGGTTCCTTTTTGCCCTGCTTGCCGCGCTCATGCCGGCCGCATCCCCTCCTATTACTATGAATTTCATTAAGATATCCTCCTGCGTCGCTACGTTAACAAAGAATTGTGAACAATCCTGAGAAAAATGCAAGGTATTTACGAGGTGAGGGGGAATCGGGTATATAAATTCGAGGTGAACCTTTTGAGGACAATAACACATAAGGAGGCAAGCTGTGGATAAGAGGGAACTTGATTTTTCGGGTAAGGTGGCCTTGGTTACGGGTGGAAGCAGAGGAATAGGCAAGGCAATCGCCCTGGCCCTGGCGGAAAGGGGTGCTAAGGTCATGATTTGCGGAAGGAAGGAAGATACGCTCAATGCAGTCAGGGCAGAGTTCAAGTCTCTGGGCCATGAAGTTATGGCAAGACCAGCCCATATCGGGAAAGCAGATCAGGTCAAGTCACTGATTGAATCGCTTGAAGCGGAGTTAGGACGACTTGATATCCTTATAAATAATGTCGGCATGAACATTTTTACTCCCTCTTTGATAGACTCGGATGAGTCTCTTTTTGATAAGGTTATGGAGACAAATCTAAAAGGGCCGTATATCGTTACAAAAGAGGCGGTGAGGCTCATCAGGAAGTCCGGTGAGGGAAGGATAATAAACATAAGCTCTATTGCCGCTAGAAAGGCTGCGATGGGAATGGGCTTTTACTGCGTGGCCAAGGCGGGCCTTGAGATGCTCACAAGGGTGCTTGCGGTGGAGCTTGCCCAGGAAAAGATAACCGTTAACTCCGTGGCTCCATGCATGGTCAAAACAGGCTTCAGCAAGTTTTTCTGGGGAAACGAATCCCTTCTTCCTGAACTCACCAGGATGATTCCCATGGGGAGGATTGCCGAGGTGGAAGACGTTGTGGGAAGCGTTCTTTTCCTCGCGTCTGATCTCTCCGGGTTCGTCACGGGCGAAACCATCACGGTGGATGGCGGTTCTCTTGCCTGATAAGGCAAGACCTATTTGTGGTATTTCTCGTTATTGAGTATGGTGAATGCCCTGTAAAGCTGTTCGAGCAGGACCATGCGGGCCATTTCGTGGGTGAGGGTCATTCTTGAAAGGGAAATCCTTTCGTTTGACCTTTCAAGGACCTCGCGTGATATCCCTAGCGCTCCGCCTATGATAAAACAGATGCCGCTCTGATGCATGGAAAGCCTCTCGATGAGCCTTGCAAATTCAATGGAATCCAATGCCCTGCCTTCCCTGTCCAGTGAGATAACGTACTGCCTCGGAACAAGTTTCCTTGCGATGGCCTTACCCTCGGAGACCATCGCATCCTCGGGAGAGGAAATGGCCTTTTTGCCTTCCGGTTTCACCTCGATCCATTCAAGACGCGCATACCGTTTTATCCTTTTTATATAAAACTCCTCCCCCTCCTTGAGAAAGGCGTTTCTTGTCCTGTCAACGACCACTAATCTTATTGTCAGCATCTACTACTTTTCGAGAAACCCATGGTTTCTTGCGTCATAGGCGTATGCCGCTTTTTTTGATTGCGGCCATGCCTCCCTGAAGGTTGAAGGTATTGGTAATGCCGGCCTGGTTCAGGATGAGCTGGGCCTCGTAGGAACGCACTCCGGTGTTGCATATAAGCACTATTGGCCTGTCCTTCGGAACTTCACCCAGTCTTGCCCTTAGTTCATCCTGCGGGATGCTTATCCAATGATCGGGATATTTATTCACAAACGGCTCGGCATTACCCCAGCCTCTGCAGTCAAGGAAGAAGGCATCGCCCTTTCCCCGGTTCTCCCACCATGAGGCAAAGTCCTCAGGCTCAATAACCTTGTTTCTCCCCTCGATGATATTTTCAGCGGTGTTGCCGAGCGCGTTTATTATATCCATCGCGCTTGAAAACGGAGGAGAGTACGGTATCTCGATGTTTCCTATCTCAGCCACTTCGGGCTTGTGCCTTAGAAGGGAGGCGACAGCGTTTATCCTTGCAAGCATAGAATCACCCTTGTCAGCGAGGCCCTGGATTCCAAGAACCTGCCTGGTTTTTCTGTCTGCCACCAGTTCAAGATATAGGAGATCCTTTTCAGGATAGAAATGTGCCCTGTCAAACTGCACCACAAATGCGCTGACGGGATCGAAGCCTGCCTTCTCAGCTGCCCCAAGGGTGAGCCCGGCGCTTGCAACCGAAAGGTCAAAGATCTTTATGACAAAAGATCCGACGGCCCCTTCAAAATTTGCCCTCCCTCCAACGGCGTTTGTCCCTATGACCCTTCCCTGGCGATTGGCCATGGAACCGAGGGGATAAAAGCCCGGCCTCCCGGTTATGAGATTGGGTATCTCAACGCAGTCGCCGCCCGCGTAAATGCTGGGGTCTGAGGTCTGCATTCTGCTGTTCACCCATATAGCCCCTCTCTCAGTCAGCCTCAGACCGGCATCTCCGGCAAGATCGCTGTTAGGGATTACACCTGCCGCAATGATAACCATATCCGTCTCTATAGGGCCCTTTTCTGTCACTACGGCGCTCACTTTACCGTCTCCCTCCATGCTTACTACGCGACTGGAAAGTTGAAGTGAGACGCCCTTTTCAACTATGTGGTTTTGGGCCATACGGGCAATTGCTTTACCTATTACGCCGGGAAGTACCTGGTCGGCGATCTCCACAACGGTGGTCTCTATACCCCAGAGATCGCTCAGGGCCTCAGCCATTTCAAGCCCGATTGCCCCGCCCCCTATGATAACCGCCTTACCCACCTCTCCGGCTGCGATCTTTGTCTTTATGGCCATTGCCTCATCCAGATTGGATACAGTAAATACTCCTTTGAGGTCTGAGCCGGGTACTGAAATGCGTCTGGGCCTGCTCCCGGTCGCGAGAATGAGCCTGTCGTAGGGCAGCTCCTTCTCTTCGCCGGTCTGAAGATCCTCCACCAGGACCACCTGCCTAGCCCGGTTAATGGATTTAGCCTTTGTCCTCGTGATTACCTCGATATCTTTTGCTTCTCTGAAAAACTTCTCATCCCTGACCATGTGGAAGCTTGTGGACTGAAGCTGGCTTGCGTCGCTTACATCACCTGATACAAAATACGGTATGCCGCATCCGCCGTAAGAAATGAGGCTTCCCTGATCCACCATGGTTACTTTGGTTTCAGGAGAGAGCCTTTTGATGCGACAGGCGGCCTTCGGCCCAAGTGCAACAGCCCCGATAATTAAAATCTTTTGAACCATTGAAATTTTCCTTTCACAAAAGCTCACGGCTGAAACGCCTCCTTTGGCCGTGAAAATAGATCCCGGGCACCAGCTATCGGAACAGACAATGGTCATTTAACGATAACCTGGATATGCCCCTGTCCTGCTTTCTTATAGTTGATGAAGGCAGGGGTTTTCAATAATTTTGTCTTTTTATATGAAAATGTCCATTCCCTTTATCCCTTGCCCTCGAAGGGGGAGGGATCGGTGGGGGGTGATTTTCATCCTTTGTTGTGCCCTGCCCGGGCATGGCCGTAAGAGGGACTTGCGGTGCGCCGTTTTTTGCCGGGCGGGGCGGCCCGCCGGGGCGGAAGAGGAATGGGGCGACCGGCCCTTACATGGCAAAGGGCCATAGCCATCATTACTGCTGTGGCTGGAGGATACTAGAGATACCTCTGGAACGGTTTGGGTACAGGGTGCTTACTGGGGGGACGCTCGACCTGGCTATTGGGCTGGCCAGGGAACCATCCGAGGAAATCCCGCTTCTCCTGACCGACGCGGGGATGCCCCAGATGGACGGTCGGGTAATTGTCAAGGCGGCTTCTTGAAACCCGGCCAGGCCTCAAGTGCCTGTTCATATAAGGCTACACGGCCGACATCATCCCCAAACGCAGTGTGGTCGAAAAAGGTTCCCGCCTCACCCAGAAACCCCTCAGCATGGAGGAACTGGCGCGGAAAGTGAGGGAGGCGTTGGGAAGTTAAGAATAAAGGGTGAGCGGGAAAGTCGGAATGCAGAACGGGGGCAGTGAGAAATGAAGAAGGAATAATTGGATATAGGTGGCTATAATATAAGATGTTTTTAGCCAGTTGTAATGGCCGAAAGGAATTTGGACACTGTCGTGATGGTGACCCCATGCCCCGAGACGATCGAGGCCAGAGTCGGGTCGAATTTCATATCGTCATCTCTAGTCACGAGGTATTGGGCCTCACCCACGATGGCTGCTTCGATGATGAAGTCATCATCTTTATCACGGCAGAGCTTGAGTGAACCCGAAACCAAAACAGGCAGGGATCTTTCCTCTATGAGGAGCACCAACTCCTGGATGTCATTTTCTGTGATGCCATATTTGTCCTTGATCCTCGGTCGTTTCAAGACTTCGATGATCTCTTCGATCATGGGTTCGGAAATAACAGGCTGAAAGAGACCCCTTTCAAAGGCATTTCTTAATTTGGCCGGAAAACCAAACGGATTGATGAGTGCTGAAACCCAGATATTGGTATCAATGACCGCCTTAACGGTCATGTTTTTCGGCCCTTACGTCTTTGAATGCCAAAGATATGTCTTCTTCTATTTGATCGGCAGAATACTTGGATGACTGAAGGTGTATCTTATCGATAATACGCTTGAATCGATGTGACCAGTCTTCCACGGAAATGATCCTTATCTCGACTTTCTGATGCTCTTTCATGGGAATGTGTTGAAGCGGTTTAAATACGCCATTTTCAAAGATTGCCTCGACAAGTTGTGACACGGAGCAGCACCTCCTTCAGCTTGAAACGTCTATTTCAATTTATACCAGATCGCATAGATAGGCGCAACCGGTTTCATTTTTTAGGAACTTGCGTTGCGCCGTTTTTTGCCGGGCGTGGCGATCCGCCGGGGTGGAAGAGGAATGGGGCGACCGGCCCTTACATGGCAAAGGGCCATCTATTGATTCTCTAAAAAGAGGAGCGACGATTATAGGCCCGATTACAACTCGGACTCCCATAAGGAATCATCGTGAAGAGTCGACGGTCTTCCTTGGCAATGTTTACCCTGACGATTCGACCTTAACCCTGCGAGTTGACATCCCCCGGAGCTGAACATTGCGCGAATCCCTTGCATTCAAAACCATACGCGGTCGCCGGGCAACGATATTTCACAGGGTCTTTCTATATGCTTCAAATCCATAAAATGCCATGTCCCGTTGCTTCCCTGACAGATACGATGGATTGTCCCCTTTTCAGTATGTGCAATGGTATCAGCACAATCTGAATAATGGGAACGAGTAATTGGTTTTGCGGGATGGATAAAGTTTCTTTGGCATGCGAAAGTTACCTTGTAATAACGTTTGTTACCAACATCGCAAATCCCTCCTTTTATCATTGGATCATTAGTGCTATCTTGACAGAACCGTTTTCCAGGGCATCCGGGGATGCCTGTTAAAAAAATCGCAGCCTTTCCGAGAGAGACAACCATGAAGAAGCGAGCAGGAAATGGAACCTTGGTGACTTTTGTTTCTGCTGCCTTATTTGCGTTATTGGCGGCGTCATCCTTTATGTTTATTGATCAGGCCTCGGGAGGACAATCATTTGTCAACAGACTCGGAATGGAGTTTGTACAGGTCCCGGCCGGCTCCTTTATTATGGGGAGCCCGGCGAGCGAAAAGAGAAGGGACCTGGACGAAAAACCCCACAAGGTTATTATAAGCAGGCCTTTCCTGATACAGACGACTGAAGTTACCGTAGCTCAATGGAAGTCGGTTATGGGAAGGAGAATGATGGGTGCAAGTAAAGGCGGAAACCTTCCTGTCACCAGGGTTTCATGGAATGACTGTGTCAGGTTCATAGACAGACTCAACAGTATGGGTGATGGGAAATACAGGCTCCCGACGGAGGCCGAGTGGGAGTATGCCTGCCGGGCCGGATCAAATGCCGCCTTTTTTTGGGGCGATGAAATAGATTGCTCAAAGGCCCTATACGCCAACAACATGCAGGGCGCAAATGACTGCGCTCAGAAAGTGGCAGGTATGGGGATTTCGGCCTCCTCGCCTGCTCCGGTCAAAAGCTTTTCTCCTAATGCATGGGGCATCTACGACATGCACGGAAACTTATGGGAGTGGTGCTCCGACTGGTATGGGGCTTATCCCGAAGGGGAGGCCGTTGATCCCCAAGGCCCCGCTATTGGAAGCCGCAGGGTTCGAAGAGGCGGGAGCTGGTTTAAATACGGCCATCTTTGCCGCTCTGCAAACAGAAACTTTGCCCATCCGGCAAGTCGCTACAGCACTGTCGGACTCAGACTTGTGAAGATAACGGATTAGGGAATAAATATGGCATTAAAATTAAAAAAACTCGATTATTTTAAGGGGAGAAAAGGGCCGTTGCTTTTAATAATAATGGACGGAATAGGGATAGGCATCCCCGGGGATCACAATGCCGTTTATCTGGCAAAGACCCCTAATCTGGATCGTCTTTTCGCCTCGCGGCTTTTTTGCACCCTCAAGGCCCATGGAATCTCAGTAGGACTTCCGAGCGATGAAGATATGGGAAACAGCGAGGTCGGACACAACGCCCTCGGCGCAGGCCGGGTATTCGCGCAGGGCGCCCTTCTTGTAAATAGGGCCATTGAGACTGGAGAGATCTTTTCCACTCAGATGTGGCAGGATATATCCGAAAGGGCCAAGGCCGGCGGAACCATTCATTTCATAGGACTTTTGTCCGACGGAAACGTCCATTCCCATATAAATCAACTCTACAGGCTTGTTGAAAAATGCGCCGAGTCCGGGTTCGGGTCAGTGAGAATACACACGCTACTGGACGGGAGGGATGTCGAGGAAAAGTCGGCCCTGAGATACGTGGAACCTACTGAGGAACTTCTCTTGAAGATAAGCGTTTCCAGGGGGATGGATTATAGGGTCGCCTCTGGCGGGGGCCGCATGAGGGTGACCATGGACAGATATGGAGCGGACTGGGAGATTGTAAGGAGGGGATGGGAAGCTCACGTGCTTGGTAAGGGCCGGAAGTTTTCGTCCGCGTCAGAGGCAATCAAGACCCTTTACGCAGAAGACCCCGCAGTGACGGATCAGTTCCTGGATGCATTTGTCATAGCGGATAATACCGGATCGCCTGTCGGGAAGATTCTTGACGGAGACGTAGTTATCAATTTCAACTTCAGGGGAGACAGGGCCATAGAGATATCGAGGGCCTTTACTGAGAAGGATTTTCCATTTTTTGATCGCGGGCCGTTACCTAACGTGCTTTACGCTGGCATGATGGAATATGACGGAGACACCCATATGCCTCCGAGATTCCTTGTGGTGCCTCCCGCTATTGACAGGACAGTGAGTGAGTATCTGTGCGCTGAAGGCGTGAGGAGCTTTGCCATTGCCGAGACCCAGAAGTTCGGACACGTGACGTACTTCTGGAACGGGAACCGCTCAGGATACATTGATGAGAGTCTCGAGACCTATGTGGAGGTGCCCTCTGACAGGGTAAGGTTCGAGACAACGCCTGCCATGAAGGCATTTGAGGTGAAGGCGGCAACCGTTGAGATGCTTCTAAGCGGCAGCTATCAATTCGGGAGGGTCAATTTCGCAAACGGTGACATGGTCGGCCACACAGGCGTCATGGCAGCCGCCATTGCAGCGGTTGAGGTTGTTGACTCATGTGTGGGGGAACTTCTTGCTGTAATTGAAAGACTGGGCGGGATAGCGGTTGTTACTGCCGATCATGGAAACGCCGATGAGATGACGACAAAGGACAAAAAGGGCAACGTGAGTGTCAAGACGGCCCACACCCTCAACCCCGTGCCCTTTGCCGTATATGATCCAGAGTATATGGGTGAATATGAGATGGCGCCTCCGGATAAGATGGGGCTTTCAAATGTAGCTGCAACTATCCTGAATCTTATGGGATATGAAAGACCTGACGAATATGATCCTTCTCTTATCCGCGGGAAGGGCGAAGATTGAATTTCCAGGCGATAACTTTCGCGTCACTGGCTGTAGCAGGTTGATAGCTAGTGTTCAACCGTAAATGAGATAGTGTCCATCCGGAAATGGCTATTTTCACCGATTTCGGCGTTGGGCTCAAATTTTAATCCTCGAAATACGTCCATGTATTCCTGTGGTTAAAATTATCGCCCGCCTTGAACTCGACGAAACTATCTCATTTCCGGATGGACACGAGATAGTTTCATCGTATCATTTTAATAAATCGGAGGGATGGCTTTGCGCAGGTCAGGGAAAGCAGAGCAGAGATCAGGTCCTGTAGGTCCGCCTTCAGGCGCACGGCGCACGCTACCTGTGCGGCTGAAGCCGCACCTACCCCGGATTTTGGATATCATATGTTTTGTAGCTCCCGCGCATGAAAATTCTCCGTTCTTACATGACGGAGGAGGGTCAGGGCAGGGGGTGTATTTTCACGGTAAATAGATTGGAGGCAGATTATTTTGGAGTTTTCAAGCATTAAGGGTTTCAGAGACATACTTCCGCCCGAAACCGGGCTTTGGCAGGGGATAGAGGAGACCGCGAGGAAGGTCTTTTCTTCCTTTGGTTTTCTTGAGATCAGGACTCCGGCCATGGAGTTTACTGAGCTTTTCAGCCGAGGCATAGGCCAGGAGACCGATATCGTTTCAAAGGAGATGTACACGCTTAGCGACAGCAAGGGAAGGGGAATGGCGCTAAGACCGGAGGCAACAGCATCCGTGGTGAGGGCCTATCTGCAAAACGGCCTTCACGAGGCCGGGGGAGTGCATAAGCTTTACACTATTGGTCCGATGTTTCGTCATGAAAGACCCCAGAAGGGAAGATTGAGGCAGTTTCATCAGATAAACGCGGAGCTTCTTGGCGATCCTGGTCCTGTGAGCGACGCTGAGATGGTGATTATGGCCATGACTATCCTGGAAGCGATAGGAATTTATGAAGTAAGGCTCTGCATCAATTCCCTGGGTTGCGTCTCATGTCGTCCGGGATACCGAAACACGCTAAGTGGTTATCTCTCCGGAATAAGAAATTCCCTGTGTGAGGACTGCAGGAGAAGGGCGGAATTAAATCCCCTGAGGGTCTTTGACTGCAAGGTGGAATCATGCAAAGAGGCAATTAAGGGAGCGCCTTCCATATCCGAACACATCTGCCGGGGATGCGCGGAGCACTTTGACCAGGTGAAGTCCTATCTCGATCTGGCAGGCCTTGCCTTTACATTTGCTCCCAATCTTGTGAGAGGCCTTGATTACTACTGCAAGACTACCTTTGAGATACAGACTGACCGGCTCGGCGCCCAGAACGCGGTCGCAGGCGGAGGAAGATATGACGGGCTTGTGAAGATGCTGGGAGGCCCTGAGATGCCGGCAATAGGGTTTGCAGTCGGAATGGAGAGGGTGGCGGCACTCCTGGAGGACACTATACCAAGGTATTCTAAGGGGGCCGACATATTTGTGGCGGCCCTGGGTGAAGCAAGCAAGAAGAGGATATTTCCTATAATTGCCGCTCTCAGGAAAAAGGGCCTTCGCGTGGAGATGGAATACGGCGAAAAGGGCCTTAAAGCCCAGTTGAAGAGGGCGGATAAGCTCAATGCCGGCAAAGTGATTATCCTGGGGGAAGATGAACTCAAGAGGGGAGAGGCTATCGTGCGGGACATGGCAACCAAGGCGCAGGAGACTGTGCCTTTGGATAGGCTGGTAAGTCTGGCTGAGAGACACTAGGGACGGATTTCCTCTTATAAGCGAGCCTGAAAGAACGTTACTTAGAGGCTGAGGAATTATGTCTGGACCCTTGGCATGTTGAATCCCCAGGAATGAAGATTTACATGAAAATCACCCCCACCCCTTCCTCCCACGTCAAGGGGGGAGGAGCGAAGCGAAGGGGTATTTTCATCTTTAATTGCGCTCGGCCACGGCATGACCGTTTATATGAAAATACATCGCCATACCGGCATATGCCGGTATCCAGTCTTTTACATCTGGATTCCGGATCGGGTCCGGTTAGGACGTAAGGTATTTTCATCTTTCATTGTGCCCTATACGGGAGTGGTTGTAGGATACAGCCGCAAGGACGCATGAAATCACACTATTGGGAGACGGAATAATCCCCGGCATCGCCGGTAGAAAAAATGAGGTGAAGCGTTGAACGAATCAATGGTTAATTGGAGGAGGAGCGACACTTGCGGCACCTTGAGCGCCGGTGATGTTGGAAGAGAAGTAATTATTATGGGCTGGGTAAACGGCCGGAGGGATTTAGGCGGTCTGATCTTTGTGGATCTGAGGGACAGGGAAGGTCTTACCCAGATCGTATTTGATCCTGCGGAATCACCACAGGCACACGAAAAGGCCTCCCTCTTGAGGAATGAATGGGTAATAGCGCTTAAGGGAGTAGTGGCAAGACGCCTTTCAGGGCAGGAAAACAAGGATCTCGGGACAGGCGAAATAGAGGTCAGGGCAATTGATCTTAAGATCCTAAACCGTGCAGAGACCACTCCGTTCCAGGTGGACGGTGCCGTTGACGCGTCCGAAGTTCTGCGACTAAAGTACCGTTATCTTGAACTTAGAAGGCCGCAGGTATTCAAGGCGTTTCTGAAAAGACATCAGATAGCCTCCTGCATCAGGGAGTGCTTAAACAGGCAGGGATTCGTTGATGTGGAAACCCCTTTCCTTACGAAGAGCACCCCTGAGGGGGCCCGTGATTACCTGGTCCCAAGCAGGGTCAACAAGGGGCTCTTTTACGCTCTGCCGCAATCACCACAGCTCTTCAAGCAGCTCCTGATGGTCGGGGGCTTTGACCGGTATTACCAGATTGTGCGCTGCTTCAGGGATGAAGACCTCAGGGCCGACCGGCAGCCCGAGTTCACTCAGGTGGACATAGAGATGTCCTTTGTTGGAGAAGATGATGTGATGGCTGTCTGCGAGACTATGGTTTCGGATGTCTTCAGCAAGGCGCTTAAAAGGGAGATATCGCTTCCGATCAGAAGGATGACCTACAGAAAAGCCATGGCCCTTTATGGAACGGACAGGCCGGATCTGAGATTCGGCCTGCCGATGGCTGATATAACGGAAATGGCTGGGAATAGCAGCTTCGGAGTCTTCAGAAAGGTTGTGGATGCCGGAGGCCGCGTAAAGGCCCTGGCGGTTCCGGGCGGCGCGGCCGCTTTTTCGAGAAAGGCGATAGATGAGCTTTCAAAGGAAGCCGAGTCACTGGGCGGGAAAGGCCTTGCCTGGGTGAAGGTGACGGCCGGCGGATGGCAATCTTCGCTTGAGAAGTTTTTTGACGATGGGACCAGGAAAGCCGTTAATGATGCCGCGTCTGCCCGGGAAGGAGACCTGATCATAATGGTGGCCGACAGAGCCAAGACGGCCACCGCAATCATGGGAGGGCTCAGGCTGGTAGTTGCAAGGAAAATGGGGCTTATCCCGGACGACGTCTTTTCCCTTGTCTGGATTACGGAATTTCCGCTCTTTGAGTATAACGAAGAGGAAAAGAGGCTCGATGCGGTGCATCATCCATTTACCTCACCGAACCTCGATGATCTTGATCTGCTGGAAAAAGAACCTGAGAAGGTGAGGGCCAGGGCCTACGATCTTGTTTTAAACGGTGTTGAGATAGGGGGAGGAAGCATAAGGATACACGATCCGGAGATGCAGGGCAGGGTCTTTTCACTCCTGGGTATTTCCAAGGAAGATGCGGATGCGAAGTTCGGTTTTCTGCTGGAAGCGCTTCGCTACGGCGCGCCTCCTCACGGCGGGGTGGCTTTCGGTCTGGACAGGCTTGTAGCCCTTCTAATAGGCTCATCCTCCATAAGGGAGGTCATCGCCTTTCCAAAGACCACCACTGCCCAGTGCGTAATGACCAACGCCCCCTCCTCCGTCAGCGAAGATCAGTTAAAGGAGCTGGGATTGAAACTGGCAGGTCAGTAGCTCAGGCCGCGCCCAGCAGTGAAAATCCATAAGATGGAATATTAAGGCATAAATCTCCGGCAGGACTATTTCACGATATTTTCGAGGTGGGCCAGGATAGGCTCGTGCATACGGACGCAGAAGTACTCACAGTAAGGTTGACACTTTGAAAGGAGCATGAATGAGATTTTGTCTCTTATCTCCGGCTGTTCTCCCTCAAGGGCGTCGAAATTCCCCCCGCCTTTTGAGATGATCATATCTGCTCCCGCCATAATATTTGAGACCTCAGCCGAACATCTGTCAAGCAAGGTCCCGGGGCAGGGGCCGTTTATCCCGTTTTCAATCACCCTTATTACTTCGTCCAATCCAATGCTTTTTGCCTCATCCATAGTCGCGTCATTGAGGGCAGGGACACTTCTCACAATGAACACCGCATCCATGTCATGCCTCTGGGTTATCAGCGCGACCAAAAGTTTATCAAAGACAATTTCACCGGCATTGTCTCCCAGATAGACCAATGAGTTGCATGATTCAAGTTTTTCCCTGAAGTCAAGGTATGCCTTCGTGTCCAGAGGCGCTTTAAGTCTTTCTGTTATGAAGTTTTCTATGTCTGTAGGCCGATCTCCCATCATAAGATCAATGGTATTGCCCAGGATGGCAAGTTTGACGGCCAGATAGAGGGGGTCAGGGGCCTCGCTGAGGATTTTCCGCAGGAAAGGAACAATCTCCATTATCCTCTTGTTCTGGTCGGCCTTTATCGCCCTGAAAGGATCCGGGTCGCCTGTCTCATCAACTATGAGCTTCATTACAGATTCTATGACCTGCGGACTTGTAATCTCCCAGGATTCCCCCCTGAGAGAAGGAATCCTGAGTATCCTGCTGAACAATGATCTGAAACGAATTTCATCCAGGGATAATTTGCGGACGGACGTAACGGCCATATTCAGGATGCAGGGAATACAATCCGGCTTTATCAACATCCCTTACGCTCCGATAACAGCTCCAAAATGTCTTGAAGCAGCGACTTCAAGGCTTATTTTCCTTGTCGCGAGAATCAAAATCCTCCCAGAACTGCTTATCTTGCTCCTTCCAGTTACGTCCCCATTTCTTTTCAAAAAAGGAGGAAGACAACCTCTGTCTCCAAGGACTCCAGGAAGACCTTCCATCCTCCTGGGATTTCAATATATCAATCAGGAAGGTAGTGAGGTTTGACATCTCCTCTTTGGGAATATAAGAATTCGCTCCTTCCTTGATTGATTTGACCAGATTGTCCGGGTTTAATGCGTGAGCCGTCAACATTACTACGGTGATGTTTTTTTGCTTGGTGATATTGAGGAGCTTATAACCGTCAACACCCATAATATCCAAGATCGCCATATCAAAATCATTTTTCTTCAGCAGTTCTCCTGCATCTTCGAACGTGGTTGCCTTGGAGACCTCACACATGTCAAGCATCTCTTCCAGAACCTCCAGAACGTCAGGTTCATCATCTACAATGAGTAGGCGCTTCCCCTTTAACAGGCTATCTTGCGGCATAGTTTACCCCCATTTCCAGAGTCTTCTGTCGCTCAATAGAAAAACAGCGACACAAGCAGGCAGATCCGGGAAGCAAACTCCGGATTTCTCCTGGTGTGCATCTATCTGCCGAATCCCTTGAGCATCAGATCTATGATGTGATCTGTATCACTTATTCCATCTTCTTTCATCACTTTTTTGCCGAACGCCTTTTTTCCTGAGGCAGTAACTGGCCTGGCCTGTGTCGAAAAAATATTTTCCGGAAAGGGCAGATCCTTGTCTATAGCCCATTCAATTTATATAATAACAGCTTAAACCTGTTGGCTATTTTCATCTTTCGTTGTGATCCGTCAGGGCGTGGGACTTAGCCGGTAAAAAATCTCAGCATACCTGACTGCTTTCCGCCATGCCTTGGGGATTCTGCTTACCCTTTACCATGAATAGCTCCCAAACGTTCGTGACAGGAAGATTTAGTCGCCCCCGAGCATGAAAATCCCCTTTCCCACAGATCAGAGGGCAGACCTCTTTTACTAACGGTCATGCCCGAATGGGGCACAACGAAGGATGAAAATCACCCCCACCCCTCCCTCCCCATTCGAGGGGGAGGGAATAATGCCGCCGCATCCCGACGTTTCGACGGTAAAGGGGGAGGGATATAGGGAAGGGACATTTTCATATAAAACGCCATGCCCGGATAGGGCACAAAGAAGGATGAAAATCTAACCTGTCATTCCGGACTTAATCCGAATCCAAGTGTAAAAGTCTGCATAACGGACCGCGCCGGTATGATGATCCATTTTCATATAGACTCTGATATCCATCCGGTTGTCCTTGTCACCCCGGATAGGAATTGTGCTGCCGTTTGAACTACTCCGCCGGCTTTTATAGCCTGCCTTTTCCTCAAATTCATTCCTAAGGTTTTCAGTGCGAAATTCCGGTGGATCATGGTTGTTATTTATAGTTATTAATAGTTTTATAAAAGGCTATATCAGAAACAATTAATAGACTATAAAAAAATATTGACTATAAAAAACCCTTGAATTACCGTTACTGACTATAAAGCTAGAGAGACATATACTGGTAAGGGGTCACACATGAAAAACGAAGTTGGACGAGGTTTTAAGATCGCTTTTTTTATGCTGATTCTTATTTGTTATGGACTGACGGGAGCCCTTTTGCCATGTTTTGGCCAGACAAGCGCCATGGAGGAACTGCTCATCCTGTTTCAGAGGAAAGGCACCCTTACCGCTCAGGAGGCAGATGCTCTGCGGGCTGTTCTTGCCGAAGAGAGAAAAGAACTGGCAAGGGTTCACAGGGCACTTGAGGAGAAGGAGCGCTTTCTTGAAGAAAAGGAGAGGGCACTCATGGCATCACAAGGCTCAGGCGGTTCTTCCCTTGGTTCGGCCGGCGGAGGGGGCACTTCGCCATCTGAGAAAGCAACGATATTGGAAGACAGGAATAGAACCGAGAGACCTTTGTCGGCGTATTATGACGATGGATTCTGCCTGGGCTCGGAGGACAAGGAAGACTTGTCGCTTTGTTTTAACTCCTTCCTGCAGGCTGACTATCGTTATTTTGACTACGATGAAGGAGATCCGCAAAAGAACGAATTCGACCTGCGCAGGGTTCGTCTTGCGCTATCCGGTAACCTCCTTAAAAGGTTCGCATACAAATTCGAATACGAGTTCCAGGGAGCTGGAAGCCGCAGGCTTATGGATGCATATCTTGAATCTGCCATCCTTCCCTTTGCCTCATTCAGGATCGGGCAGTTCAAAGAACCGTTCGGCCTGGAGCATGTATCGGATGACGAGGTAGTTCCCTTCGCCGAGAGGTCAATGGGTTATTATCTCACCCCGCAAAGGGACCTCGGTGCGATGCTCCACGGAGCCTTTCTCAAAAATCGCGCTTATTACGCCGTCGGAGTATTTAACGGGGATGGTACTGATGACTCGACCGGAGGCAACAGTGACTCTCCTGAATTGACCGGGAGGATCGGTTTGTCACCATTCAAGGAGATTGGCTTCAGACCGCTGGAGAACCTGCACTTTGGTATGTCTGCGTCCTATGCGGAAGTTGATGCCTCAAATGTCCAGGTTAATGTCAAAACTTCCGGCCTGACAAGCTTTTTTGATGTCGCTTCAGCCGCAAAGTTTAACATAATCCGTGATGCTGACTCGCGTTCGCGTTATGTCGTTGAGATGGGATGGGCGTATGGCCCTCTTCTGATCTATGGGGAATACACAAAGATGGATTTCGAGGGAATTGCCACCAGCGCCGAGAGGTTTGATGCCGGCATGGAAGACTATTATGGAGCCCTCCTCTGGATGCTGACAGGTGAGGAGCCTGAATTGGCTGGAGGCAGAATCCTTCCGGTTATTCCTCGAAAGAGCTTGTGGGAAGGAGGATGGGGAGGTCTTGGCCTTGCGGTACGATACGACCTTTTTGAGGCGGAGGAGTCAGTCTATGACTATCTCATAAGGGAAGGCAATTCGGTTAGAAGAGCGGAGGCTTACAGCGTCGCCGTCAACTGGTTCTTGAGCAGGTATGTGAAGTTCATAGTGGACTTCACCAGAACCGAATTCGACAAACCTCTTCTTATTGCTCGTGATCCGCTTAGCGGTACTGCGATTTACAGCGATAGGGAAGATGTTATAACTGCAAGATTTCAGATGGGATTCTAATAAAAATAAGGTTAAAAAGGAGGAAAACTGTGAAAAAGATTCTGTTATGCGGATTTTCTTTGTTTATTTCATTTTGCCTGGTATCTCAGGCCTTTTCTGCGTATCATCATGAGGGAGAAAACGATTCGAAGAACTTCACCGCGACTTACCCCGCCAAGTCGGGAACAAAGCTTGATCACTGCGCCCTGTGCCACAGCGGCGGATCATATGAAAGCAAAGGCAAAACTACCACATTGGGGAGCTGCCAATGGTGTCACTACAAATATGGCTATGACGGAAGCGGAAATATCCTCGAAACAATGAATCAATACGGTAAGGACTATCATGACAACGGCCGCAATGCGTCGGCTGTCAAGGCCATAGAGGCTATAGACTCTGACGGCGATGGTTATACGAATATCCAGGAGATAGAGGCAGTAAGGTTCCCGGGCGATGCCGGTGATGATCCGTCAAAGGTGGTTGCCCCTTCAAGGATCTATACCAAGGCGCAGCTCCAGGCCCTGGGTAAACACACACAGTTTCTTCTTATGAACACTTCGCGTTCCGGGGACTTTTATGCGGAATATACGGGGGTTCCGATGGAGGTTCTGCTGGCAGATGCCGGTATCCTTTCAAGTGCCACAGGCATCCTTGTATACGCGCCCGACGGCTGGGCTCAGTATCACCCTCTTGATTCGGATCCTGATCCTGAACTCTATTACGTAAAGGGTATTTATCCTTCAGCGGTTTATTATTATGATACCCAGGCCGATATTGCGGTTAACACGGTTGACGGATGGTGTGATTACAGCGCGCCAAGCTGTAAAGGCAGAAAACACCTCGATTCCATAGCTGTTCCAGGCGGGCTGAAGATGATCCTTGCTTATGCTCGTGAAGGACAGGGTATGGATCCCGGCGTTTTGAACCAGGACAATAAGCTTGACGGTGAGGGTCCTTTCCGAGTGGTCCCGCCACAGAAATCTCCCAACGCGCCCGACCAGTCGAGCAAGTCAACGAACCAGAATGTAATATGGCCTTACAACTTCGATTGGGATCACAACGCGGGCGCGGCAAGCAGAACTGTCACGGCTATAAAGGTACAGCCGCTTCCTTCCGGCACCACAGATATTGATCTTCTGGAGGTTGGCTGGGCCTATGTGGATCAGGGAAAAATAATAGTTTACGGTTCCATTGAAGGCAGCGACTCAAATGGAAACGGGGTTCTGGACAGCGAAGAGGGCACAGACGCGACGGAAGATTTCGACGGGGACGGTATTCCCGATTTCCAAGACCCTGACACTGCAAAGGTGAGACAGGCTAATGGAGGCTCCCTGATCCTCATCAACGCGAACGCGGGCCAATTGGCTAATGTTCGGACACTAAATCATGACGATCCTGCCTTGCCGCAGGACGGAAAACCTTCTGCCACCTTTCCATTCGGTACCACGAAGTTCGACATTGTTGGGATCACCCCCGGCGCCAGTGTAACGGTGACAATGAGGTATCCTGGGAACGTCCCAACTGATTCCAAGTATTACAAGGTTGATCCTGCAAGAGGTTGGAGCGTGATTCCTTTCGGGAGCAATGATGGAGACGACACAATTACAATCACTCTAACCGACGGTGATCCGGCGACGGATTCTGATGGAGTCAAAGATGGCGCCATCCATGATCCCGGGGCAATCGCCACAACGACCTCGTCAGCTTCAGGGGAAAGCGGAGGGGGAGGCGGAGGATGCTTTATAGCCACTGCAGCATACGGTGATTTCAGCGCCCCGGAAGTGGTCATACTGAGGGAGTTTCGCGATTCCCATATGAAGGGCAACAGTCTGGGTGAAGCCTTCGTTGATGCATATTACAGGTTCTCACCCCCCATGGCCCGTTTCATAGATGATCACGCCTGGATGAAGCCTGTTGTGCGGGTAACCCTTGTTCCAGTGGTAGGACTCAGTTGGTTCGCTCTTCACTTCGGGATAGCATCATCCCTTGCCTTACTTGCCTTATTGGCGTTTGCGGCAGGTTTTGGTGTATATCGTTTGAGGGAAAAACAAGGGGCATGATTCCTCAAGGGGGCCTTTATGATGAAACGTATTTTTGTCTCCATTGTCATCGCCTGTCTTCTGAGCCTGAGCCATTCAGCGTTTGGTGATGGTAAGAAATATATCCTGATGTCAACAACTACAAGTACCGAAAATTCCGGGCTTTTGGCAGTGATCCTACCACATTTTACGAGGGACACAGGTATAGAAGTCAGGGTGCTTGCAAAGGGGACAGGGGCTGCCATAAGGGACGGAATGGACGGCAATGTTGATGTCATATTAGTTCACGACAGGAAACGTGAGGAGAGCTTTGTTTCCGAGGGCTACGGAGCCTACAGGCTTTCAGTAATGCACAATGATTTTGTATTGCTCGGACCTCCGTCAGATCCTGCCGCCATACAGGCAACGAGGGATGCGGTTGCCGCTATGAAGCTTATAGCGGGTAGTAAATCGCCCTTTGTTTCCAGGGGAGACGATAGCGGCACTCACTCCAAGGAGCAGGAACTCTGGAGGCTCACCGGCATTCCTTTGAAGCGAAGAAGCTTGGAGGTTTCAATCATGGGTGTTAAGAGAGGAATATCATTTGAGAGCCCGGAAGGAGAATGGTATTTTTCAATAGGTCAGGGTATGGGCAGAACCCTCCTTTTTGCCGATGAAAAGCGGGCCTACACGCTCTCCGACAGGGCAACATTTCTCAAGCACAAGTTCGGAAAAGGCCTAGGGCTTGATCTGAAAATACTCTGCCAGGGCGATGAGCGGCTTTTCAATTATTACGGGGTCATTCCGGTGAGTTTCGGTAAGCACAAGCATGTGCGATTTGAATGGGCGGACAGTTTTGCTAAATGGCTTGTCTCGCCCAAGGGTCAATCGTATATAAATGACTATAAGATATCGGGTCAGCAGGCATTTTTCCCCGACGCGGAGCCGAGCAAAAGGTGAAGTACCGTAAAAAGCGTGCCGGCAATTCTCGAGGCCTTCTTCTGTCCCGGGGTTGTCGGCAGTAATTTTTCAGCTTTTGTGAATTCTCTGCCCCGGAGGGAAAACATCCCCTAGAACTTGATCGGATTCCCGGCAGTCCATATCGAAAGGCCCCGGGAAAAACTTTCCGTCTAGCCGCCATGCCCTGAAAGGGGCACAACGAAGCATGAAAATCACCCCCACCCCTCCCTCCCCCGTCGAGGGGGAGGGATTAAAGGAAGGGAACATTTTCATATAAACCCCCATGCCCTGTTAAGGAACAACGAAACATGAAAATCATCCCCACCCCACCCTCACATGTCGAGCGGGAGGAGTGAAGCGAAGGGGCATTTTCATATAAACCGCCATGCCCTGAAAGGGGCACAACGACGGCGACAGCATTGTTCCATGTAGTTTCATTCGCCTGTAACTTATAGTATCATGCTAGAAAAGAGGTTACGCTTCCCGGATATGGATTGTGGCTTTTCTGTCGGCATAAACATGCAACCTGGAGGAGGGCTTATGAAAAAGGGGGGCAGGAAGGAAACATTGCCCAACGAGGCTCCGGACCATTTGATCCAGGGCGGAGAGAAAAAGGAGTTCATGAATACCAGAGAGATCGCCGAGTTTCTCGATCTCAATGAAAAGATGATTTACGCGCTTATAGCCGAAAAGGGACTCCCAGCGACAAAGGTCACAGGCAAGTGGCTTTTTCCAACCAGACTCGTGAAGCAGTGGCTGGAAAATGAAACCATCAACTATCCAAAGGAGGGGAATCCTCTTCCGCCTTATCACGGTCTCTTGATTGTGTGCGGAAGCAACGATATCCTCCTGGATAAGACTATTGCCCTGTTCAATAAGATCTACCCGGAGAACGTGGCAGTCTTCGGAAACCTGGGAAGCATGGGCGGCATTCGGGCACTCAGAAGGGGTTTTTGCCATATTGCTTCCAGCCACCTTATGGAGGCGGGCGGTGGTGAATACAATTTCAGGTTTGCGGAAAATGAGCTAGGTCATTTGCCGGCCATTGTCAATTTCTGCATGCGCGAGCAGGGTCTGCTGATAGCCAGAGGGAATCCCAAGACCATAACAGGAATAAAAGACCTTGCCAGAGAGGATGTAACTATAGTCAACCGGTCCGTTGGAACGGGTACCAGGCTCCTTCTCGATCAGGAACTTTTAAAGCTGGGCTTAGCCGGCGACCGGATAAATGGCTATGGCAGGGAAGTGCAGAGGCATGTTGATGTCGGAATGGAGATTATAGCCGGTCGAGTTGACGCAGGTTTGGCAATAAAGGCTGCAGCAACCCTTTTAGGCCTCGATTTCATCCCGCTTCGCTGGGAACGATTCGATCTGCTGATAACAAGAGAGAGATTTTTTGATGAAGGTGTTCAACTGTTTATGGGTGTCTTACACGATGCACGCTTCAGAGAACTTTTGCTGACCTTGGATGGATACGATCTCGGTATTTGCGGAAAGATGGTCTTCCCGCAGGAAAGCTCGAAAGAAAAGTGATGAGTTGTATTTTACCGGTTAATGAACATCATATAACAGGCTGTTGAAAAGATTGACGGCTTCGTGGAAAGTCGACAAATAGCATGTTACGTCATTCCGGCGAAAGCCGGAATCCAGTATCTTCGGTCAGTTATGAAATCTCTGGACCCCGTTTTTCAACGGGGTGACGACTTTTTACGAAGCCGTCAAGATTTGATGATGGAATATGCGGAGAAGGATGATGGATAATCAGCAAGAGGATTCAGGCCAAAGGCCGGATAGGGGAGAGGCCGGAGAGCGGATCATAAGGAGGGGGGCCCAGTCGGGAGTCGCTTTGAAGGCCGCTATAGTGGGCGGAGGAAGTGCCTGTGAGAATCTGATCATGCTTCTGGGCGGAGAAAGAAAGAGCAGGCTGAACCTTGACATATTGGGTGTGGCGGATCCAAGCGACGATGCTCCGGGGATGGTTTTGGCACGAAAAATGGGCATCTTCACCACAAAGGATTTTATAGAACTTTACAAGCTTCCCGGGCTTAACCTCCTTATAGAATTGACCGACTCCATGGCTGTAAGGGAGAAGATGATCCGTACCAAACCCCTTGAGGTGAGTTCTATTGATCATAGAGGGGCCAGACTTCTCTGGGATCTTATCCAGATAGAGGAGGAAAAACGAGAGCTTCAACTGGAGGCAGAGAGATCTATCACCAAGGAGCGGGACTGGTGCCAGAAGGTTATTGATTCCCTTCCGGATAGAATAATGGTCTTGAACCAGGATTATACGATACACTCCGTCAACAGGACGTTTGTCAAGGAAACTGGCCTTGAGGAAAATGAGGTTGTTGGGAGGCGTTGCTTTGAGATATCTCACGGGATCGGCGGCCCGTGCCTGGGAGAGGGAGGCGATTGTCCGCTCAGGAAGGTCTTTGATGAGGGCGCAACCTGCACTGTCATACACAGCCATAAGGGGAAAGACGGCAACGCCTCCTTTGAGGAAATAATGGCCACCCCCATCTTTGGCCAGGATGGGAAGGTGATCCAGATAATTGAAGGCATCAGGGATGTAACCCGCAGGGTGCTTCTTGAAAGGGAACTGAGGGAATCGGAGGAAAAACTCAGACAGTTCCTTGAATCGGCCCACGACATAATCTGCATCAAGGATTTGGAGGGAAGATATCTCTATATCAATCCTGAGGCCGCTTCCTCAATGGGGGTAATGCGTGAGTCCGCGGTAGGTAAGACGGAGTTTGAGCTATTTCCCGAAAAGCTTGCTCGTCAGATGGAGGCCCATGACAGGGAGGTACTAAGGAGCAGCAAGACGGTCTCTTTCACTGAAAGACTCAGGGAAGGGCCTGGGAAAATGAGGCACTTCCACACAGTGCGGTTCCCGATACTTGACGATCAGGGACAGATGGTTTCGCTTGCAGTAATAGCCAGAGATACGACCGAACAGGTAAGGCTCCAGGAGGAAGTGAGCTGGAACGGTTCATCAGCGCCAGGCCGGATGCATTTCTAGAAAAACCTGTTGAACCTGAACTGCTTATGAATGTTGTGAGAAAGCTTCTTATTACAGCAGATGAGGTAAGAGCTAGAAGGATTGACGAGATAGATGCACTTTGTGGTGAACGCCTTTCAGGCAAGGTGGTTTTTAAGGGAGCGAGTTTTGATATAGACGATAAAAACAGACTGAACATCATGTCCGCTGTGTTGAGTGCAATGGTACCGGGCGGAGTTCTTCCGCAGGGATTTACCATGCAATCATCCGATAAAAAGGAAATTGCTCTCAGTTCAGAGGAATTGTTTTTTCTCCAAACGGCCCTTACTGGCTGGATATATCTAACTAGTGTCCATCCGGAAATGAGATAGTTTCGTCGAGTTCAAGGCGGGCGATAATTTTAACCACAGGAATACATAGACGTATTTCGAGGATTAAAATTTGAGCCCAACGCCGAAATCGGTGAAAATAGCCATTTCCGGATGGACACTAACTAACAGGGCCGCAGAGAAGCATAAGGCGGCACTTGCTTCAATCAATTCAATAGAAGAGCTTGAGAAATACGATATCGGATCAGGGTGGCCCGTTAACGTGCTGGACAAATAACCCCCAGGCCCGCGGGGAGGAAACGAAGTGTGAAAATGCCGCATGTCAAAAGCCGACTCGATCCGGAATCCAGGTAGTCATCCCGGCGAAGGCCGGAACCAGAACCGGATAGTGGCGGCAGGATCGAGTTCCGGGACAGCCTGCGCAGCTATGAGTATCTATTTTCATAAAAAAGCTGCAACAGTATATCTGCCTTTCTTATAAGACGGCTCGCAAGTACAATAATTTATTTGCCCCGGGTAGATTTCCCGGGGTTTTTATTCCAGGGGGGATAAATGCTATGAAAGGGAACAAGAGGGCGCTAACCGTTACATTCAGGCCTTTAGAGCCAATAAAGACAAAGGCGATGCAGGAATTGTTCAGGGGAAGTTACCCGGTATTTCTGAATATGGATACGGTTCAGTTCAAGTGCTGGTGGTGCGACGAGGAGAAGGGCGAGTGGGGGGCTTTTTATATTTTTGAGACCGAAGATGCGCTCAGGACTTATGTAGAGTCTGAGAGGTGGACAAGGGTGATACCGGAAAAATACGGCTGTGTTCCTGAGTGGAGGGCAGTTGAGCCTGGCCCGATCCTCTCGAAGATGATTGTGACCGACCCTCTTGGCAAAGTGAGTGAATCCGCAAAATCAAGATCCGTTAAGAAGGTGGAGACATCAGGAGCCCCCCGAGCCATAGGCCCTTATTCTCAGGCGGTATCCGCAGGGGATTTCCTGTTTGTGTCTGGGCAGATAGCCCTTGATCCAGGGACGGGCGAGCTAATTAAGGGCGCAATAAGGGAGCAGACCGAAAGGGTGCTCGCAAACATATCCGCCATACTCGAGGCAGCAGGACTTGGATTCAATGATGTAGTAAAATCAGAAGTTTTTCTAAAAAACATGGGTGACTTTAACGGCATGAATGAGGTCTATGAAGCCCGTTTCAGTGGCCCGGCTAAACCGGCTCGTTATGCCGTTGAGGTAGCCTCACTCCCCAGGGGAGCGCTTGTGGAGATATCCTGTACCGCATTTGCCGGCAACGCCTGACAGCTTTATATGAAAATGCCCCTTCCTTTAATCCCTCCCCCTCGACGGGGGAGGGAGGGGTGGGGGTGATTTTGGCATAAGGAATCTGACACTCCCTTAACCCAAATTCATGACT
>MNYJ01000168.1 GCA_001874005.1 Desulfobacteraceae bacterium CG2_30_51_40 | reverse complement strand
ATCGGTAAGGGCGGTAGAAGATGCGGTGAAGGTCAAAATTCCCGATAACGCCAGGATAATCAGGAACCTGCTCCACGGCGCCCAATTTCAGCACGATCACATAGTTCACTTCTACCATCTTCATGCCCTTGACTGGGTTGACGTGGTAAGTGCCCTGAGCGCTGATCCCAAGAAGACAGCCGCCCTTGCTGACACGGTGAGCAATGCTCCCTGGGGCGGAGAGGTATATTTTAAGAACGTCCAGAATCGTCTCAAAACATTTGTTGACAGCGGCCAACTCGGGCTTTTCACAAACGGATACTGGGGTCACCCTGCATACAAGCTTCCACCAGAGGCGAACCTGATGGCTGCTGCACACTATGTCGAGGCCCTGAGACTCCAGGCCAAGGCTGCAAGAATGCACGCCATCTTCGGAGCAAAGAACCCCCATCTGCAGTCGCTTGTTGTCGGCGGGGTGACATGCGCCGCCGACCTCACGCCTGACCGGATAGCTGAGTTCCTCTATCTCTGGAAGGAGACACAGGATTTCGTTAAAAACGTATATCTGCCTGATGTCTTGGCAGTGGCTTCCTTCTACAAGGACTGGGGCGCGATAGGAGGCACTTCCAATTTCCTGGCCTGGGGCGATCTGCCTGAGTCGGACAAGGAACCTGAAAGCCTCTTCATGCCCAGAGGCGTAGTGATGAAACGCGATCTCAAAGGTGTTAAAATGGCAAGTGAAAAACAGGTCACTGAGGCCATTGCACACTCCTGGTATGAGGGTGAAAATGCGCTGCATCCCTATGAGGGAGAGACCAAGCCTAAACACGGCGATTATGATACCAACGGCAGATACTCCTGGTTCAAGGCTCCCAGATACGACGGGGAGCCTTGCGAAGTAGGGCCTCTTGCCAGAGTTCTTGTTGCCTACGCTTACGGAAAGAAAGAGATAAAGGAGATCGTTGACTCGGTAGTAGCTAAGCTGGGAATTCCGGTCACAGCTCTCTTCTCCACCCTTGGACGCACCGCAGCCCGCTGCATCGAAACCGTAGCCATAGGAGATGCTATGGAGCGCTGGGTCTTGGAACTGGTGGGCAACCTCAAAAATGGAAATACCAAGACTTATCAGTCCTGGACAATGCCCAAGAGCGGTATGGGAGTGGGGTTGAACGACGTTGCAAGAGGAAGCCTCGGCCATTGGATCAAGATTGAAGACGGCAAGATAAAAAACTATCAGTACGTTGTTCCGTCAACATGGAACCTTGGCCCTCGCTGCAAGAATGGCAAGATTGGCCCTGTTGAGGAGGCCCTTATCGGAACTCCTATCGCCGATCCGAAACGGCCCATTGAGGTGCTTAGAACCGTCCACTCTTTTGATCCATGTATCGCATGCGGTGTACATGTTATAGACCCCAATTCCAATCAGGTTTATAAAGTAAAGGTTCTATAAACCACGTTTTTCTCTATTACCTTCTGATCCCCGGGTTCTCATTTGAAAGACCCGGGGGTTTAATTTAAGAGCAACCCAACATCATGCCTGATTTACCTGTTGTCACAGATTCCAAATCATGGCTGTTGGCAGTGGCCAGGCGGCCCTACCGGGTTCTCACCGCAGTACTTCTCATAAGCCTCTTTTTTGCATTCTATCTTAAAGACCTTAGATTCCAGACCTCAATATATGACCTTACGATAAGGGATCTTCCTGAAACTATCCAATACGAGGACTTTAAGCAGGAATTCGGAACCGAGGAGATCATACTTGTAGTCGTTAAGGCTCAGGATGTATTTTCGGATGCGACTTTTTCTGAGATTAAGAGCCTTTCCGAAAGGCTTAAGGAGGTTAAAGGCATAAGAAGAGTAGTAAGTCTTCCTGAAATACAGAAGGCCATGGACATAACCGGGAAATGGAGCACTCATGATTTCAAATCAATTATCGCGCCGGTCGGTTTGCTTACGAAAAATCTCGTCTCCGAAGACGGAACTGCTTGCGCCATAACGCTTGTCCTTGAGGACGGCGGCGAAAAAGCAGCCGTAGTTGAGGAAACGGAAAGGATATTGAAAGATCACAGCAGCAGGCTGAGTCTCTACCAGATAGGGATGCCCGTTGTATCAAAGGCCCTTGCCGACCGCACCTTGACAGATTTCCTGGTTCTCCCGCCTCTAGCCTTACTGACCATCAGCATCGCGCTTTTTTTTCTTTTAAGAGACCCAATCGGCCTCTTCGCTGCACTTTCTTCCGTGCTGCTTGCGCTCATATGGACCTTCGGGCTGATGGGATTTACCGATACCCCTTTATCTATGGTAACCATGATAGTGCCGGTCTTTCTTGTCGCAGTGGGAACCGCCTACTGCCTGTATATAGTTGCTGAGTACCGGCATGTTTCCTCTGAAGAAGAGGATACGGTCAGGGCTGTCTATAAATGTATATCGCAGATAAGTTTCCCTACCTTGCTGGCTGTAGTTACCACCGTCATTGGGCTTGGGTCCCTTCTCTTGAACAGGATCACCGCGATAAGGGAGTTCGCCTTATTTTCATGTTTCGGAATAGTCTCCATGCTGGTCCTGGTATTAACCTATCTACCCGCTATCTTTGCGATCATCCGGCCCAAAGGCATTCTTGACAAGAAAAAGCGCGGTTCGCTTGAGCCTTTTTTTGATCTTCTCTCTTCAAAAATCGCATCGGTCAATCTCAACAATCAGAAATTGCTTATAACCTGTGTAGCGGCGATATTTGTCGCAGGAGCCGCGGGGCTCCCCAGGTTGAAGGTGGAGACCAATCCGATCGCGTTTTTTAAGGACGATGATCCTATTTCGCGGAATTTCCATGACATTTACAAAGACCTCGCCGGAAGCTTCCCCATCAATATAGTGCTTGACAGTAACCAACCAGATTTCTTTGAAAATCCTTTGAACCTGAAACTGCTTGAAAAGGTGCAGGAGGCCCTTGGAGCAATCAGAGGTGTTGACAAGGCAGTTTCTTTCAGTGACTACTTGAAGCTTGTCAATTACTCCTCCAGTCAGTTCATGCCCGGGGCCTACTCGCTTCCTAAGGAACCTTTTGAGGTGAGGATGCTCATAAACAGCTTCAAGATAATGCTGGGAGACGACCTGCTTAAGGGATTTGTAAGCAGAGATTTTTCAAAGGCCAACCTTCTTTTGAGGACACGCCTTTCAGGATCGGGCGATTTCCTGGAAGCCAGGAAGGCAATAGCTGTGGCACTCGCTCCGGTTCTTCCTCCTGGTGTATCCACACGGATAACCGGTTTTGGAATTGTCATATCGCAAAGCAGCAGCCTGCTTACTACAGGTCAGGTAAAGAGCCTCTCCTTGACCCTTGCGCTGATATTCATCATCATGCTTGCTCTATTCCTTTCATTCAAGGTCGGCTTAATCAGCATGATACCGAATATATTTCCTATCGTCGTGAATTTCGGATTCATGGGATGGGCAGGGATTCCCCTTTCGACAGCTACAAGCTTAATTGCCGGAATCGCCATAGGGCTTGCAGTGGACGACACCATCCACTACCTTTTCCGCTATAATAAAGAATTCAAGAAGGACCTCGATAAGAGAAGGGCACTGAGGGACACTGTTTGTCACATGGGCAGGCCTATGATCACTACCACCCTGACCCTCGCGCTCGGCTTTTCAGTGCTTATGGCCTCAGGATTCCGGCCCACCTCAACGTTCGGTCTCCTTATTGTAATAACAATGTGTTCCGCGCTCCTTGCCGATCTATTCCTGCTTCCCTCACTCATGCTCCACGTAGAGCTTGTGACCGTATGGGATCTCATCAGGGTAAAGCTAGGAAAACCTCCTGATGAGGGCATCCTCATCTTTCAGGGTCTTTCCCGCTCACAGGTTTACTACATCCTCATGGCAGGCGGTTTGAAACTATTCAGGGAAGGCGATACCGTCTTCAGAAAGGGCGACAAGGGCGACTCCATGTATGCGGTTATCTCAGGCGGCCTGGAGGTTGTTGACTTCTCTGAAAACAGTAACACCTGTGAGGCCCGACGCCTTATCAGCGCCATTGGAGTGGGTGACATCGTAGGGGAGATGGCCATGTTCAGGGCATCCTCAAGATCGGCCACTGTTCTGGCATCAACGGATACAGAGCTTTTGGAAATAAACGAAAGGATGCTCAAGAGGCTTAACTGGCTCTATCCGCCTACAGCTCAGAAGTTCTTCGTAAATCTTATCAGAATACTCTGCAACAGGCTTGAGATATTCACCAATCGCTGTCTTGAACTGACCCTGACCGACCAACTTACAGGCTTGGGAAACATCCATTTGTTTGAGCAAACCATGACAAACGAGCGCGCGCGTTCTTCAAGATACGGTGATCCGCTTTCACTCCTTGTCCTGCGACTTGAGGATATCACGACAAGCTCCGGTAAGACCGGCCACCAGATATCGGATATGGTAATGGCCGATGCGTCAGGGCTTGTCAGAAGCAATCTCAGGGAAACCGATTATATTTTCCGTACCGACGACTTAACTTTTGCTTGTATCCTGGTTAAATGCAAAGAAAAGGAGGCATCTGATACCTGTGAGCGATTGACAAGGCTTATTTCTGAACATGAGTTTCTATTCGGTGATACTCCTGTTTCCCTGTCCCTCAGGAGTTGCTGGGGGCCAGCCCTACCGGAGGAGCATCTGCGGCCCAAGGAAATGATCGATCGTCTCCTGCTGGCCTGAACGAATCTTGTGAATTCGAAAGCTGACAGCTTTTGATCGCTTATGCGTATCAGGTCAATAATTTGGGGATGGCTTTGCACAGATAAGGACATCCAGAACAGGAATCGGCTTCTGTAGGTGCGCCTTAAGGCGCAGGGCGCACGTTTCCCGTGCGGCTGAAGCCG
>MNYJ01000209.1 GCA_001874005.1 Desulfobacteraceae bacterium CG2_30_51_40 | reverse complement strand
AGCCCGAGAAACCGGTTTCCCCCTGACCGGGCTCGGAGATTTCGTTACGGGTTGGTCGGGGCGAGAGGATTTGAACCTCCGACACCCTGCTCCCAAAGCAGGTGCGCTACCAGTCTGCGCCACGCCCCGAGCGAAGTGTATCTAATATAAAGAGCGGGCGCAGTTTTGGCAAGATATTTTAACCCTCGATGTTCATAGGGCAAGAACCTTATCAGGCTTTATCGAGGAGATAGTGTGATTTGGGACGCGGTGGGCAGTACTTTGAGACACTTCTTGACAAGCCCTGTGAGGTAATATAGTCACAGGGCATATCTCACACAGGATTGACGGATATATGGAGGACATTCAGAATCACAGGGATTACAGGAATATTGATATAGACCAGGTCGGGGTCAAGGGTATCAGTTATCCCATAACGGTGCTGGACAAGGATATGGGAGAGCAGCAGACCGTAGCCTTAATCAATATGTATGTAAATCTTCCCCGCTATTACAAAGGAACCCACATGAGCCGGTTTGTGGAGATACTTAATGAACACAGCCGGAGGATATCGCTTCAAAACTTTACGGTCATACTCAAGGAGATGAAGGAAAGGCTCACTGCCCAGAGCGCCAGGATGGAAATAAGGTTTCCCTATTTTATCAAAAAAGCCGCTCCCGTGACCGGAGCCGAAGGGCTTATGGAATACAAATGCACCTTCAAGGGCACCCTGGTTGAAAGACCGGACCTCGTTATAATGATAAATGTCCCCATATCAACCCTTTGCCCCTGTTCCAAGGAGATAAGCGACTATGGCGCCCATAACCAGAGGGGAGAGGTAAAGGTGCAGGTCCGCTTCAAGAAGTTTGTGTGGCTTGAAGACCTGATAAAACTGGTTGAGGAATCCGCATCGAGCGAGGTCTATTCGGTCTTGAAAAGGGAGGATGAGAAATTCGTAACAGAGAAGGCATACAGGAATCCGATGTTTGTTGAGGATATCGTCAGGGAGATAGCGCTCAAGCTCGAGGGAGACCCCAATATCACATGGTTCTCTGTCGAGTCTGAAAACTTTGAGTCAATTCATAACCATAGCGCATACGCCTATGTTGAAAAGCACAAGATTTAGAGGCAATCATGGCACAAGATATTAAAGGTATATACAAAACCCTCATGGATGATCACTTTCCGGAAGATATTAGCATCTCCTTTGGAGATCAGGTCTTGCGCTATCGCAAAAGGACCTGGAGGATTCCTGATGAAAAGACAGGCCAACTCATTGAAAAGGGCCTGCGCTACGGAGAAAATCCCGGGCAGGAGGCTGCGCTCTACGAACTGGTGAACGGAAATCTTCTCCTAAGCGGATGCGCGTTCATAGAGCCGGGAAGAGGTCTTGTATCTTCCATCTCAGAAGAAGACATGATCCAGAGCGGAAAGCACCCCGGGAAGATCAACCTGACGGACGTGGATAGCGCCCTCAATATAATGAAATACCTGACCGAAAAACCTGCAGCTGTTATTGTAAAGCACAACAACCCCTGCGGCGTAGCCTGCGGGGAGAGCTTGGTGTCGGCCTATGAAAGGGCCAACAAGGCCGATCGCATAGCAGCCTTCGGAGGCTGCGCAGTGTTTAACCGCTCAGTGGATAAGGAAACCGCAGGCCTGGTCGCTGAGAACTATCTTGAAGTAGTCGCAGCCCCCGATTATGAAGAGGGGGCAGTGGATATTCTCTGCAAGAGAGCCAATCTCAGGATAGTCCGCATCTCCAGGATCGATCGGCTTGCAGAATATGCCTCCTTAAGATTTGTTGATATAAAGAGCCTTATGGATGGCGGCATAATCCTTCAGCAATCCCCCCTCAACCGGATAAGGACGAAGACGGATTTTTTGCCGGCGACTGCCGACCATAACGGCAAGCTCTATTCGGTGGAAAGAGAGCCCACGGACAGGGAATTTGATGACATGCTCTTCGGCTGGCAGGTCGAACAGGGGGTTACGTCCAACTCGGTCATCTATGTAAAAGAAGGAGTTACGGTGGGTATCGGAACCGGAGAGCAGGACAGGGTAGGAGTCGCCGAGATTGCCGTTTACAAGACATATACCAAGTATGCCGACTCCCTTTCCTATACACGATTCGGCCTGCCTTACAAAGATCTGGAGCTTGAGGTCAAGAGGGGACTGAAGGATCGCTCAATTCTTGATGAGATAGACCGTGAGACAAAGGAAGCCAGGGGAGGCCTTATCGGGGCTGTTATGGTTTCGGACGCCTTTTTTCCTTTCAGAGACGGGGTTGATGTCGGAATCCGCCAGGGCATAACGGCTATTGTTCAGCCAGGAGGCTCACTGAGGGACTTTGAGGTAATAGAGGCATGCAACGAGGCAAGGCCCCGGGTGACAATGGTATTTACGGGCCAGAGGGCGTTCAAGCATTAGAAAAGTGCCTGCATGAGTCGGGGCTCAGGTAAATAAAGACATCTGCGATGGCACTCCGACCCTTGAGGGATTAGATATCGCCGTTTTCAAAAAGCCTTATTTTCCCGAATTTGCCGTCGTAGCCCTCCTCCTTTATGACGCGGTTTGCACGCATCCTGGAGATGGCCTCAGCTAAAATAGGCCCGAGCCTTGAGCAGATGGATTCTATCGGGTGATAAAGGAGGATTTCAAGCTCAGGCCCCATTTCGGTGAGCATTTTTTCATATTGATCCATAACCTTCCTTGTGCCCTCACCGCAGTTCATTATTTCAGAGAGTATCTCCGCCAGAGGTATGACGCTCAAAAAAGGCTTTGGAATCAGCGGCGTTTTCCTGTCCGCAAGCTTCATTACGCGGTTGAGGACTCCGACCGTCAGGGCCCGACCGCAGACCGGGCATTTCTCTCCCAAGGCCGCAGTCTGGGCGGGGGCATACCTTATATTACAGTTGCGGTGTCCATCCAGATGGTATTTGCCCTCTTCGGGGAAAAACTCAACCGTACCCTCAAGTCCCTCGCCTGTGGTAATAGCATTCCTTACGGCCGCATAGCTAAGGGATGTGCCGAATACGGTTGCCTCGCGTCCAAGCTTGGTTGCAGAGTGGGCGTCTGAATTGGATATGAGGTTAAGACGATCAAGACCGGAGAGGAGGCGGTTCATGGGAGGGTCGGATGACAGGCCTGTCTCAAACGCCCTTATGTAAGCGGTGAGGTCGCCGAAGCACTCTTCCAGGGTGTCGAATCCTGACTTGGAGCCGAAAACGGAAAACCACGGTGTCCATATATGGGCGGGTATAAGGAGCGATAACGGGTCGCTTTCAAGCATGATCTCAAGAAGATCGCGGGAGTCCAGCCCCAGGATGGGCCTCCCGTCCGATCCTAAGTTGCCTATCCTTTCCAGACGGCGGTTGAATCTCCCAAGTGATTGAAGGCCGGGCATGAGCAGCAGATGATGAACTTTCCGTGTCTTTCCGTCTTTCTTGTAGATGCAGCTTATCTCTCCTGAAAGGATGAACCTTGTCATTCCACGGCACGATTCAGGGATCGCTGAAGATAATGTGTCACTGATCTCCGGTGAGAGACAATACAGGCCAGGCTCGGCCTCACGGAGTTTTTCCTTCAGTTCGCCAACCCAGGCAGGATGGGTGAAATCCCCCGTGCCCAAAAGGGTCAACCCTTTTTTCCTCGCCCAGATGAAGAGGGTTTCCGGACTGAGTCCCTTTGAAGTCGCCCTGGAATAACGCGAATGGATGTGAAGATCTGCCAGGAAGCTCATGGCCTGATGAAAACAGTATCTGAGTCCTCTGTCAATCTGTTAATGCCTGTCAATAAATATGAACACAGAGTTCCTAATTTATAAATAACAGGAATGTATGATTCCCATTAAAAATTATAGCTTTATTATCAATATGATAAAGATTTCACAGCCCCTGTGAACTGATGAAATGAAATATAAACCTGTATAATAGGAACTCCATGTTCCAATTTCATCCTTGTGCTAAGTGTTCGGGGGCTGATATGGCTCATTAGTGCCCATCCGGAAATGGCTATTTTCACCGATTTCGGCGTTGGGTTCAAATTTTAATCCTCGAAATACGTCAATGTATTCCTGTGGTTAAAATTATCGCCCGCCTTGAACTCGACGAAACTATCTCATTTCCGGATGGACA
>MNYJ01000156.1 GCA_001874005.1 Desulfobacteraceae bacterium CG2_30_51_40 | reverse complement strand
AAAATCTAGGAGAAGTTTCCCATCAGCTTGCGTTGCAGAAGGAGTGCCGGATAGAGGAAGGCCATATGATGGCCGACCATGTTCACATTATGATATCGATACCACCGAAGTATGCTGTGTCACAGGTGGTGGGGTATATCAAAGGTAAGAGCGCAATCCATGTAGCTCGTGTATACGGGGAGAAGAAACGTAATTATGTGGGGCAACACTTCTGGGCACGCGGGTATTTTGTATCAACAGTGGGGAGAGGTTCAGTATTTATTTCCCTCCCCGGTCGTTATGTGCCCCCTCTTACTGTCTTGGGAAACCACGATCGGGGGAATTACTTTCATTACTTCCTATATACAATCAATAGCCTTATGGACAAGGCAAAGGCTCTCCACAGCCGTCGCATTCAAGGTTTTTCCATGGTTTGGCTCAGTGGCCCTTGCTGCAGCACTGGTTTTCTACCATGGCTTTGCCCCATTTAAGGTCCACATTAATCTCGACTTCAATCTTGACACACAAGGCTAAATTGCCTATAATTCGACTATAGAAAAGAGACTTCTTATCATAAGCCTATTCAGTTCTTCCAGGCATGCTGAACCCGACAAACAATCATCTTTCAGGGGAAACCATCATGAAACGCATTCTCTTAAGCAAAACTTTCATCATTGGTGTTTCGGCCGTTGTCATTTATACGCTGGTCGGTTTTTTCCTGGTTCCGTTCCTGGTGCAACACTATGTGCCCAAGATTGTGCGGGAAGACCTCAATAAGCAGGCTTCGATAGGTGTGGTGCGCTTCAACCCTTACATCTTTACTTTTGAGGCGAATGACTTCCGCCTGGACGAGCCTGACGATCAGGCGATCGCGGCCTTAAAGCGATTGTTCATTGATTTCGAGTTGAAAAGCCTGTTCAACTGGGCATGGACCTTTAAGGAGGTCAGTATAGACACCCCGCTGGTTAAGGCTGTTATCTCCTCCAACGGAGACCTGAACCTCGCCAAGCTTGCGCCTGCCTCCGACCCACAGCCCCCGCAGGAGAATCAGGAGCCCATGCCAAGACTGATCATCGAACAGATCTCGATCCGCCAGGGCCAGGTTTTCTTCACCGACCGGCAGCAGTCTGAAGCCGCATCCCTCACCCTCACTCCACTAGACCTGAAGATCGAGAATTTGACGACACTGCCGAACCAGAAAGGGGTTCAAACCATCACCGCCACCAGCAGCGACGGGGAGACCCTTCGGTGGACCGGCAATGTCAGTCTGAACCCGGTGGAGACACAGGGAACCCTTAAGCTTGAGAATATCCGCACAGCTACACTCTGGAAGTTTGTGCGGGATGGGCTCAACCTCGAGCCACCGCTTGGAACCTTGAATATGACCGGCGACTACTCCGTGGATTTGGGCAAATCTGAGCCGAAGGTGTCTCTCACCAACCTCGCAGTTAAGATTACAGGCGTGATGTTGAGGCTGGCCGGTGACGAAGAGGCTTTCCTTGAACTGCCCGACGTGAGGATCAGCGAAGTGGACTTCGATCTGGGCGAGCGGCAGGCCGCCATCGGGAAACTGCTTGTTGCCGGCGGCCGTGCGCGCCTTGCGGTTGATGAAAAAGGCGAGTTCAACCTGCAGCGCGTAGTAAAGGCCCCCAGCTCGACATCCCCTGCGCCATCTGCGCCCGAAGGCCCTGTCTCTGAGACCTGGAAGGTCAGACTGGAATCCCTCGACTTAGAAAAGCTCGCTCTGGACTACCGGGATTTGAGCCGGGACCCTGGGCTCAACGCCGGTATCGAAGCAATCGCGTTGAGCCTGAAGGCCACCGTGGAGGCCGGGGGAAATCTAACCAGGGCATCGGTGAATGATATCGGCGTCACGCTTTCCGGGCTGCGGGCGGGATTGACCGATACGACAAAGCCGGCGGTCCGGATCGGCAAGGTGGCCCTCGCTGGCGGTGCTTACGATTTGGCCCTTAACACCCTGACGGTAGATAACGTCTCAATTGATGGAGGCGATATTGATCTTAAAAGAGAGGCCGACGGGAAAATCAACCTGGTTCTTCTTGCCGCCCCGCCTGAAAAAGGGGCGATCGCCCTGGAGCCCAGGGAGGCGGCGGTTGAGGGCCATCCCTTCAGGTTTTTGATCAAAACCGTTGCCGTGTCCGGTTTAGGGGCCGCCTTTTCGGATATATCCGTTAAGCCCGTTGAACCGATCCTCAACCTCGAAGACATCGGGGTTGCTCTTACCAACGTGGACGGCAAGTCCCCCATGAAGTTCGAGGCAGGCCTGAAAATCCGCGAGGGAGGCCAGATCAGGGTTGCTGGAACCGTTGACCCCTCCCTGCCGTCGGTGGACGCCGAGGTCCAATTGGAGGAACTTTCTCTCAAAGAGTTTCAGCCCTATGTCGGCCAGTCGGCCGCAGTGATCCTAACCTCGGGCGCCTTCTCCACCCGCGGGAGCCTGCGCCACGGCCTGAAGGCATCGGGGGCCAAGACGCTTTATCAGGGAGGTTTCAAGCTCGACAACCTGCGTGTCGTCGAACCCAGCAAGAAAGAGACCTTGGTCGGCTGGAAAACGGTACAGACCGATCAATTGAGGCTGCAGCTCGCGACCAACGGGCTTGAGATCGGAGACCTGCGGGTTGTGGGGCCCGCCGGCAAGTTCATTATCGAGAAAGACCGCTCGCTTAATCTGGCCAATGTTGTCAAGCCTGATCCAGAGCCAAAAAAATCCCCTCCGGCGGCCGGCGCAGCGGATCCCTTTCCCTACCGCGTGCGCCGTGTACTCGTCAGCGATGGACGCGTTGACTTCGCGGACCTGAGCCTGATCACCCCTTTCGGCACCAAGGTCCACGAACTCAAAGGCAATTTGGCCGGAATTTCCTCCACCCGGGACGCTCGCACTCAAGTCAAGCTGGACGGTCGGGTTGACGAGTACGGCACAGCCCGCATCGAAGGAGAGTTGAACACATCAGATCCAAAGGCCTTTACCGACATCAGCGTAATGTTCCGCAATGTCGAGATGTCCAATCTTACACCTTATTCGGGCAAATTCGCCGGGCGCAAGATCAATTCAGGCAAGCTGACGGTTGACCTTAAATACAAAATAGACCAGAGCCGTCTCGCGGGGGACAACCAGATTGTAGTGGAGAGCCTGAAGCTGGGGGAAAAGGTGGCGAGCCCCGAAGCGGTGGACTTGCCGCTGGACTTCGCCATCGCCCTGCTGGAAGACACCAAGGGGGTGATAGATCTCGGGCTTCCTGTCAGCGGCAACCTGGATTCCCCCGAGTTCAGCTATGGCGCCTTGATCGGCAAGGCTATCGTCAACCTCCTGACCAAAATCGTGACCAGCCCTTTCCGTGCCCTCGGGGCACTGCTTCCCGGCGGTAGCGAAGAATCCTTCAAGAACGTCGCCTTCGAGCCCGGCCGCTCCGATGTTCCACCGCCGGAAAAGGAAAAACTGAACAAGCTTGCCGGTGCCCTGCTGAAGCGGCCACAACTGAAGCTCACCGTTCAGGGCCGCTACAATCCGGAAACCGACCGGGCGGAGCTGCGCAACGCCAGTCTGCGCCTGGCTTTGGCCGTGCGCCAAGGGCTGAAACTCAAGCCGCAAGAAGACCCGGGACCCGTTGACTTCAGCAGCCCGGGGAGCGGCAAAGTCCTGGAGGCCATGTTCTCAGAGCGCTTCGGCGCCGAAACGCTGAAGACCCTCCAGGCGGAGATGAAGGTCTTAGAAGATAAAGCCAAGAAAGAATCCGCCGCCAAGGCCGGGGCAGCTTCCTCCGAGGATGGAACCATAGACCCTGGCCGGCTGGCGAAAATTCTTTTCGCCCGTTTGGCGGATGCGGAGGCAATCGGAGAACCCGAACTGTCCGGACTGGCTGACGCGAGGGCCCGCGCGATCGCGGCTGAACTGAGCGGCCCGGGCGGTATTCCCGCCATACGCGTCGAAGTGATTTCTCCGGCCGCGCTGGACAAGAATGATTTGCCCACCGCGGCTCTAAACCTGGATGCCGCGCGATAGCCCGAATTAGGAGTTTTACATCGCTTCCTGCGATAAGAGGGGCGCCTGCGGCCCTTGAAAAGACCTGCTCCGCTAGAACGCGGCTCGGGAGCCAATGGGATGCACCTGACTGAGGATAGGGGCAAACGGAGGGAGAATCGGCGATGGGAGTTGCCTTCATACCCGCTTACGATACCTTAAAGTTTATATGAAAGTAGATGGTCATAGCGGCGTAGGCCGTTATCCAGCCCTTGTTCCCGCCTTCGCCGGAATGACGACCTGGCCTTCCGGACCGCCTCCGGAATTTCATGCTGCATTTTCATGCTTCGTTGCGCCCCAACAGGTCATGACGGTTAGATTCTTACATGCTTACTGATAGATTACATGATACCATTATCGCAGAAGATTTGAAGCGAATATCTCGATTAAGGCTCGCGCGGGCGTCGGGCTCTGGAAATAGCTACCAAACCGCGATGATGAAAAGCCTTTTCCGGTAAACCGAAATACTCCATAGCGCGATCCCTGCCCAGCCGATTTGCCGTTGACAGATGCCCTGGAAAAATCCAATCTAAGGGCTGATAATGCATCTTGCACCCACCTTGTAATCACCATTACCTCTAACTGGCAAGAAGGAGAAATACCATGGAAAACAAAGACCTTGTTCCTGATTTTCAGCTCGAAAATGTGGAACTTGATCACCTGCGACAGGTTTACTGGAACAACTCCACCCCTGAACTCTACGAACATTCAATAAGGCGGTACGAAGGTCAGATAGCCCACCTCGGGCCTCTTGTCGTGAGCATGGGGCAGCACACCGGAAGAGCTGCGAAAGACAAGTACATAGTTAATGAACCCAATACCTCGGGAGATATCTGGTGGGGCAAGGTCAACGTGCGATATCCCGAGGAAAGATTCCATGCCCTCCATAAGCGGATGGCGGCATACCTTCGAGGAAAAACCGTCTTTGTTCAGGATTGCTACGCCGGCGCCGATGAGAAATACAGACAGCGCGTGAGGGTCATTACCGAATTTGCGTGGCACAGCCTTTTTGCCAGGAACATGTTTATTCAACTGCCCAGGAACCGTCAGGCAATAAAGTCCTTTATCCCTGATTTCACAGTGGTGCACTGCCCTAACTTCAACTCCGACCCTGACGAGGATGATACGCGAAGCGGCACATTTGTGGCACTTCATCTGAGTAAGAAACTTGTTCTTATAGGCGGAACGGCCTATGCCGGTGAGATAAAGAAATCGATATTCTCGGCCCTCAACTTCCTCCTGCCCACTCAAGAGGTGCTTCCAATGCACTGCTCGGCCAACGTCAACAAAAACAATCCCGCGGACGTGGCTGTTTTCTTCGGTCTATCGGGAACAGGCAAGACCACGCTTTCGGCTGACCCCGACCGGCTCCTGATAGGCGATGATGAGCACGGATGGTCCGACACAGGAATATTTAATTTTGAGGGCGGCTGTTACGCCAAGGTGATCCACCTCTCAAAGCAGGCTGAACCGGAGATTTACGAGTGCACCCGCCGTTTTGGGACGATCCTTGAGAATGTGTCCATGAACACGACCACAAGGCGAGTGGATCTCGATGACGCCTCATTGACGGAGAATACCAGGGCATCATATCCAATAACCCATCTTCCCAACATAGTGCGATCCAAGATGTCAGGGCATCCTCATAATATAATTATGCTCACGGCCGACGCCTTCGGTATTCTGCCTCCAATAGCAAAGCTCACAGAGGCGCAGGCGATGTATCATTTCATAAGCGGCTATACGGCAAAGGTCGCTGGAACCGAAAAAGGCGTCACCGAACCATCTGCAACATTCAGCGCCTGTTTCGGGGCCCCTTTCATGGTCCGCCATCCCTCGGTTTACGCCCAGCTTCTGGCCAAAAAGATCCGCGAGCACAATTCCAACTGCTGGCTCGTGAACACAGGCTGGACCGGAGGCCCTTACGGAACAGGGTCCAGGATGAAGATTGAGCATACAAGGCTCCTCCTCAAGGCAGCTCTCGACGGATCGCTGGAGAGGGGAACCTTCAGGCCTGATCCCTTTTTCAAGTTTCTAGTGCCTTCTGAAGTAAAAGGCATGGACTCGAAACTGCTCGATCCAAGAGCTACCTGGTCTGATTCATCCAAGTATGACATTAAGGCTAAAAAACTGGCCAGGCTTTTCCAGGACAATTTCGAGCAGTTCAGGGATCAGACACCCCCCGAGGTGAGAGACGCCGGCCCGGTCGTCTCCTAGAAGTGGGGCGAGAGCAAGAATATCTTCTGGATGACCGAGAGGTGAGGGTCTATAACCCTCCAAGCAGTCCAGGCGAAAACAAACCGCCTCAGGTGCCGGCTTATTGAGATACGCCGGCGCCGAGACTTATCAGTTGATGATCCCGACCGTCATGTTGCGGGCCAATTGAACCACCTTATTGCTGACGCTTCCCATGAAGAATTCCTGGACTTTGGACAGTCCTCGCCTTCCCACCAGGATGGTTCCGCAGTGATGGACACCCGCCTCCGATACGATGGTGCCTGACCTACTTGAGACACCCTTGATCAAATTCACGCTTATATTTTCGGAAGGCATCCCGTATTCGACGAGCTTTGTCCTTGCCTGGCCAAGGAGGGGAGTAATAAAGTTCTCAGCCGCCTTCAGATGCTCCTTATCGCTTCCCCTGATCACATGAAGCAATATGACCTTTGACTCCCTGCCGAGAGCTGATCCCAAATAGTCAACTATCCTCATTGAGTTATCTGATCCGTCAAAGGCAATAAGAAATCTCTTGGTGTTTACTGCCTTTCCGACCAGGAAAATGGGAATCTCTGTAAGTCGCTCAACGAGCTTTGCCGCAACGCTTCCCATAACGATGTTTCTGAGCGTGCTCATGCTCTTTCTGCCTACGGCTACGGCCTCAAAACCCTTCATTGCTTTGCGGAGGACATCCTCGGCAATTCCCTTTTCCCTGTTCTGGATCAATGTCTCTACATTCGATGCAAGGAACCCGACCCTAGTAAGGATTCCAACGGCATCCGCCATGAACTTCTCTGCCTTCCTTCTTTCCTGTAATTCCCATAATTTCACATCCGAAACTTTTGTTTCATAACCGGCGTGACTTCCCATGTCATAATACTCCGGAGAAACACCTCTGAAGATATGGAGAAGATATACCTGGTAATTCCTGAAAGCAGGCACTCCCGCAACATACCTCACTGCTTCCATGGAAGGCTCCGACTGGTCAAGGCTCACAAGTATCTTCTTATTAATCTTCTTTGCCATTTTGTACCTCCTTTTCAGACAATAGATAAATTTGGAACCCCAAGGATTAGATGAAGACACATACAATGTGCTCAAGCTGAATTTACCATACAAATAGTAAATGATCTTTTAAACGATCGCAACCATAAGAGGAAATCCAACAAAACTCCGTGCCCCCTGTTTTAACAGCTGTTCTCGGGGCATCTTCCTTTAGTTAGTGTCCATCCGGAAATGGCTATTTTCACCGATTTCGGCGTTGGGCTCAAATTTTAATCCTCGAAATACGTCAATGTATTCCTGTGGTTAAAATTATCGCCCGCCTTGAACTCGACGAAACTATCTCATTTCCGGATGGACACTAGTTAATCATCAAATCAGATAACACAGTTTTATCCTCGGAGTAAAACCTTTTGCCGCCTGG
>MNYJ01000148.1 GCA_001874005.1 Desulfobacteraceae bacterium CG2_30_51_40 | reverse complement strand
GCCTGAGGGCGCACCTACAGAAGCTGATTTCTGCTCTGCGTGTCCTGCTGCTCTGCGCAAAGCCATTCCCCCCAATTATTGAGCTGATACGGATAAACACTAACTAGTGCCCATCCGGAAATGGCTATTTTCACCGATTTCGGCGTTGGGCTCAAATTTTAATCCTCGAAATACGTCAATGTATTCCTGTGGTTAAAATTATCGCCCGCCTTGAACTCGACAAAAATATCTCATTTCCGGATGGACACTAACTATATTGTAACATCGCATTGTAAGCAATAGTATAACAGCGTGGTGAAAAACCTCTGTTGACAGGCTGAGGAAAAATGCCTAGATGGAAGCTATGAGATGTCCCGAGGAACGGGGCATAACATCTCAATAGTGAGGTGCACTCCCTCTGGCTCTGGCACCCGGATCGGGGTCCGGGACAGGCTTCGCCGGAAAGATGAGCTGGATTCCGGATTAAGTCCGGAATGACGTGTGACATTTTCATACTTCGTTGCGCCCCTTTCCTTTATCTCTTCCCCTCGACAGGGAAGGTAGGGGTGGAGGTGATTTTCATTTTTCGTTATAGCCCATTCGGGCATGGCAGTTTTATATGAAAATGCCCCTTGCCTTTATTCCTCACCCTCGACTGGGGAGGGGGGTGGTGATTTTCATCTTTCGTTGTGCCCCATTCGGGCATGGCAGTTAATAAGAACGCTTTGCTGTTAATAAGCAAGGAGGTAGCGTATGGCACAAAAAATTGAGTCCTACAGTTGCAGTTCTTATTGCCTGCACATAGAGATGGGGTGCCCTCTTTTTATGCAGTTTCCGGACAATCCGGACCGTGTGAAAAGCCATTTCGTCGGGATGAGCGCAGGGGCCTACCTTATTGTCTCAGATCCAGGGACCGGGGATGCTGCCGCTGCTACGGCCGGAGCTTCTCAGGTGGTTATCAGGTATATTTATCGGGGTGAGGGAAATCCTCGACCTCGTAAAGTGTAGAGCCGGAGGAGGATTTTCATTAGCGGGGGCGACAAAATATTCCTGTCATGAGCGTTTGGCATGCCTTTACCAGGAGACTTCATATAGAATAATGAAATGACTTGCCAGCCACATTCTTGCATGTTTATAAGACTTCGCTAAGGACTTTTTACCTTAAAAATAAATATACTTGACATACATGCAGTAAATGCTAAAGTATTTACCAAACTGTTCAAGTGAAGGTAGAACAGCAAGATTTTATCTATTAATAGGAGACTTCAACCATGGCAGAGATAATGACTACCAAGGAGTTGGCGAAATATCTAAAACTTCATGAAATAACAATCTGTAAGTATGCCGCTGAGGGAAAGATTCCAGCCATCCGAATCGGGAGGGTGTGGCGTTTTGACAAAGAGGCCATTAACCGATGGATCGGCGGACAAGAGAAATAACAGGAAGTTAGTTAAGCGGAGGATGGCTTCTAAATTCACTGCCGTTATAGCCGGGATCATGGTATGGCTTCTGGGGGTATTTGCTCTTGCTGAGGCTTCTGGGCCTGTGGTATTTGGCGACATCACTCGCGCCGGAAACATAATAGAAATTAGACCGGCGGCCACCCCTGAGAAAAGTGGCGGTATTCTCTTGAAAACCGTCAATGACCTCCAGGGACCGGCTGCCGAACAACCATACCTGATACGATTGAGCCCCGGAATATATTTCCTTGGAAATAAAGCTCTCAGACTCAGGCCTTTTGTAGAGATTGTAGGCTCCGGCCCATCATCTACCTTCATCAAGGGTTCCGTGTCCGGCGAGGGAACCGGCCTTATCATCGGGGCCGACAATTCCTCTCTCAAATCGCTTTCCATTTCCAATACGGGTAAGGGTCTAACAGTAATCGGGATTTATAATAAGGCGTCATCTCCGCTGCTGACCAATTTGAATGTCACCGTAGCAGGATCAGGGGAGTGCACCTACGGGCTGTGGAATTCCTCGGCGGCTCCGAGGATCGAGAACTTGATGGTAACGGCAGAGGGCGCTGCATTTAACCACGGGATATTCAATCAGGAATCAGAACCCAAAATGCGCCGAGTAACAGTTAAGGTTTCAGGAGGCGAGGAGGCATTCGGCGTTATCAATAGCTACTCATCCCCTTCAGTCCACGAGCTTGATACCAGCGCCAAAAACGCCTCATCCTTCAATGTTGCCCTATGGAATATCAGTTCACCCCACGAGATGAACAGAGTCAGCGCAAACGCGTCAGGGGGGGATCAGAATATCGCAGTTTACAACGTATCCACTGAAGTCTTCATGGATCAGACCAGGGCCAAAGCGTTAGGAGACCACGGGAACAACTATGCAGTCAAGAACGTAGGGGCTTCACCTGTCATGTTCAATTCCACCGCTACTGTGTCGGGCGGCGGATATGGAATCTATAACATTTCGTCATCCCCGAAATTGGTTAATGTCCTCGTTTCGGCCTCAGGCGGCAAGGCTGCCGCCATTGGAATCTTCAATGCGGGAGAGGGAAACAGGGTAAAGGCTGACCGATGCACCATAGGGGGATCTTCGGCCGGTGTATTCTCTGATTCCTTGAGTGGATTTGAGCTTGGGGCCTGCGCGCTTGAAGGAGCTGTTTCAGGAGACGGAGCTTTTCACTGTTCTTTCTGTTATGGTGCAGGGGGGCTTGCCCTTGATTCCAGGTGCAGGTAACTACAGGCATGATGCAAGGCGGAGTCTTGTTCAATAAAATTGAATGACCTTTTGCCCTCTCGATACTGAACCGTTTTGAAAACACGTAAGAAAAATCCACAACTGGGCTATCTCATTTCTTCTCACGGGCTCGGACATGCCGCCAGGGCCTGCGCGGTAATGGAGGCGTTTCACATTATTGGCGGGGATGCGGAGTTTAATGTCTTTTCAAGTATACCGCCCAGGTTTTTTAGATCATCCCTTTCGCGCCCACCTCATATCTTTGGATTGGAAACTGACGTAGGTCTTATTCAGCGAGACCCTTTTAACGAAGATATTCCAGGAACCCTGAAGGCGCTTGAAAGCTTCTATCCCCTAAAAAAGCAACAAATTGAACATACGGCGTCTAAACTTCTTGAATCGGGTTGCGCTGCGGTTGTCTGCGACATATCCCCTCTTGGTATTGCAGCGGCTGCAGATGCCGGCATACCTTCCGTGCTGGTGGAGAATTTTACCTGGGACTGGCTCTATAGGTCATATCTTAGTGAAGAGCCGAGGCTAATATCCTATATTGAGTATCTCGAAAAGATTTTCTCCATGGCCCGTTACCGTATCAAGACATCTCCGCTCTGTTGCCGCGGAAGTGCAGACCTCATCACGTCCTGCGTTTCAAGGATGCCTGGGAGAGCAAGAAATGAAACGAGAGGGATGCTTGACATAGGGGAAAGAAGCCTTTTGATACTTGTTACAGTGGGGGGAATGGAAGGGGAGATAAGGATACCTATGGAATCCCACCGCTTGAGAGACACCTTTCTCCTCTTCCCGGCGGATAAGGGATCTCAAAGGCGGGCGGGAAACTGTATATTTGTTTCGAAAGACACAGATCTGTTTTATCCCGATCTGATCGCTGCGAGCGACCTGATAATAGGTAAGATCGGCTACAGCACCCTTGCCGAGGCCTATAATTCAGGCATACCTTACGGCTATGTGATTCGCAGCAGATTTCCTGAATCCTGGATACTGGCTTCATTCATGGAAGGGCACGGAAGGGGAGCTGAAGTGCCTGAGGAGTCATTGATGAATGGATCGTGGATATCCGACATTGAAAAACTTGTCTCCATCGGCAGGAAACCTCCAAGGGCGAATAACGGAGCATTTGAAATAGCCCGATTTCTCCTTTCCATCCTGGACAGGTAATTTCTCTTCTCAGTTTTATCAGGAAATTATGAGCCTAAAAATCCTGGGGTAGTTGCTGCTTCAGCCGCACGGGAACCGTGCGCCCTGCTCTTGAAGGCGAACGTGCAGAGGCTGATCTCTGGCCTGTATGTCCTGGTCTGCGCAAAGCCATCCCCCAATTATGGAGCTGATACTTTTGAAAGTGCATGAGTTACTCGAGCCCCTTCTAAGTTTATATGAAAATGGCCCTTCCCTTACCTCCTCCCCCTCGACGGGGGAGGGAGGGGTGGGGGTGATTTTCATCCTTCGTTGTGCCCTGCCAGGGCATGGCAGTTAGTGCACATCTATCTGTGCCCGCCTGC
>MNYJ01000049.1 GCA_001874005.1 Desulfobacteraceae bacterium CG2_30_51_40 | reverse complement strand
CATTATGGCCCTTGATCCCTCATCGGCCATAAGGCTCTTGTACTTCTTGGGTTGAGCTAAAAAATTCATCCGCTTAACGCTCCTTTCTTATTGTGTATGAGCTCAATAATTGGGTGTAGTTGCGGCTTCAGCCGCATGGGAACCGTGCACTCCCTGCGCCTGAAGGCGCACCTACAGAAGCTGATCCCTGGTCTGCGCAGAGCGATCCCCCAAATATTGAGTTGATACCTTATTATTTTCAGCGTTATTGCATAACAAGTTAAATAGAGGAAGTATAGAGTTGATAAACGATTAGCCGGAAACCAACGACAGCTCCGGTATCGCATGGTATTGGGTCATTCTGCGGGAACCCGGCTTGAACTCATTGCGCGGCTGAAAGTCTCCCCGGTAGATCAGGTCACCTCGCTGTAGTGTAAGAAGCCCCTCCCCTGAACTGGATTACAAGCATTGTGATGTCGTCGGACTGCGCGGCATCTTTGGCGAATGCTTTTACACTTGCCATTATAGACTCGGTAATATCTTTGACGGATCCATTTGTCACGGTTGAAAGGTCTTTTATGAGTCTTTGATCTGAAAATAGGGCGCCTCCGGCGTCAAAGGCCTCGGTCACTCCGTCAGTATAAAGAAAGATCACATCTCCGGGGCTGAGGACAACTGATCGCGACTTGAACACCAAACCCTCCATGGTGCCCAGGGCTGTTCCGCCTGTACCCTGGATCTTTTCCAACGCTCCGGCTTTCCTCATGATAAAGGGTGGATTGTGTCCGGCGTTGCTGTAGCGTATCTCCCCGGTTCTGACGTCCAATATTCCCAGGAAAAGGGTCACAAACATCACGGCATCATTATCAATGCAGAGGTCTTCATTTACCCTTGTGAGGAGCGTGCCGGGCTCAAGGCCCTGTGCCGCCTTGGCCTTTATCAGGGTGCGGGTTATGGCCATGAAAAGTGATGCAGGCACCCCCTTTCCGGACACATCACCTATCAAAAAACAAAGGTGAGTATCGTCAAGAAAGAAGAAATCATAGAGGTCTCCTCCTACCTCACGCGCGGGCTCAATCGTGGCGTAAAGATCGAATTCATCCCTGTCGGGAAAGGGAGGAAAGGTCTTGGGAATAATGCTCATCTGGATGTCGTGAGCGATCTTAAGTTCGCTCTCTATCCTCTCCTTGGCCGCAGTTGTCTCCCTAAGGTCGGCGATATATTTCTTGAGCGAGGTCTTCATAAATCTGAAGGATTCGGCGAGGTTTGCAACTTCATCCCTGTTTCTTACATCCGGGATTTCGGCGTCGAGGTCACCCCTTGCGATTTGGCCGGCTGCCTTTGAAAGGCCCCTCAAGGGGCGGGTAATGGATCGCGCTATCCACACGATCACCAGAAGCAAGAAAAAGAAACCGGCAAGCCCTATTGAGATTACAGTCCGGTTAAGTCGGGCGATATCGGTCATCAATTCGTCCTGGGGAAAGAGGACGGCCAAAGACCATCCGCTTGCAGGAAGCGGTGAGTATTTCAGCCAGCACCTCTTGCCTGTCACAAGGCTCGTAAAAGGGGCATAACCCGTATCACCTTGGACCATTCTTCTTCCGATTTCTCTTAGTTGAGCGTCGCTCCTGGCCTCAGCTACACTGAAGATGGTTTCGTTCATCACGAGGTCAGGGTCAGGATGAGTTATAAAGGTGCCGTTTTTTGAGATGAGAAACGCATAGCCTGTCTCAGAGATCTTCAGTGAAGAGAGGATCTTCTGAAGCCAGGAAAGAGATATGTCTGCTGTAACAACCCCGGTAAGGACCCTTTCTCCTTCTATTCTTTTGTAAAAAGGAACGGAAAAGGTCGCCATTATTATTCCCCCTGCTCCCTCATCGAAATAGGGCTCAGTCCATACCGGCTTCTTGAGTTCCCTTGCAATCTGGTACCAGTCCCAACCGAAATAGTCATAGGGAATATAAGTGAATTGGAGCTTTCCGTCCTGTTTGAAAAAGTATGGGGCGAAATCTTTTGCATTGGGGCTGTAAGCATAGGGTTCGAATGCGATGGCCGCGCCGTAGATCTCGGGGTTGTTCTCTACTACTGCCTTTATCAGCCCTATCAGCTCTCCTCCGCTGTAGCTGAATTCCTCGAGAAAGACGGCGAGGTTTATGGGGACCCTCTCCACAGCGCTCAAAACCCCGTCTATCTTGTTTACGGTGGCCTGCGTGAGGCTTTCGGCGTTTCTTTCAATGTTTGTCTGGATGATCTGTCTTGAAAAGAGATAGTTGTATATAAAGACGCTTGAGAAAATAACGGTTATGCTGCTTAGGACTAGCAGGCTGATTCTGAGGGCTATGCCACTTTTTCCGATCAAGATGCCTCTGTCTTTCCTTTTTTGTTAGCAATCTCATCTTCCGGCATGAGGATGGAGAAGGTTAGAATGTTTTGATCTCCTTGGCGTCTGTATGAGAGTCCGTCAACCATCCGTCTGATGAGCAGGATGCCCAGCCCTCCGATTTTCCGTTCGGATATTGATAGCTCCGTGTCCGGCTCAGTCATGCTGGTGGGGTCAAAGGGGGTGCCTCTATCCCTGAACTCTATTTCCAGTCTCTTGTCGGTTTTATCATGGAAGCTGAGTTCCAGATCCCCCGGTTTATCCAGTTGATAGGCATACCTGATGATATTTACCAGTGCCTCCTCTGCCGCGATTTCAATCTCTTTGCGTCTTTTCAAAGAAAAGGAGCGCTCTGTCAGAAAATGCGTTAGAAAACCCAGGAAAACCGGTAGGTTTTCTATGCCTGCCTTGAGGCTAAGGGTGTTCATTTCACTCAATAATCCCCTAGGGGGCGCATTGTCTGACCCCTAACTGCCTGCCTTAAAAGCACTGTCTGCTGTGTCAAAACATGGGATGATAGAGTCAAAGCCCGAGACTTCGAATACCTCTTTGACAACACCCTTAAGGCAGGCAAGCCTTAAGATCCCTTGCTGCTGTTTGATTTTTTTAGCGCCCGCGAGCACGACTCTGAGGCCTGCGCTGCTTATGTAGTCAAGTTTGGCGAAGTCGAGTACCAGGGACTTGTTGCCTTCGGCAATGATACTCAAAAGCTCCTTTTCCAGTTCAGGGGATGTTACCGCGTCCAGCCTCCCTGACACCGCAATGACCATTATATTGTCTTCCTTCTTCTTTTGGATTTCCATAGCCCTTTCCTCTTGATATTCACCAACAAAGTTTCAGTTGGATCACTTTTTCTTCCAGCTTGCCCTACTCAGAATCTATCCTTGCTCATCTGCCAGTCCGCCTTGACGAATTCAAAGATGCGCCTGCCGCGGTCGAAGTGCACCTGGCAACCCTCCCAGTTAGGGAGCTGCATGACCTTCTGCATAAGGATTCCGTCATGGTCAAACCAGCGAGGGAGGAGCCCGCCAAGAAAATATCTCCTTCTTCTAAGTTCCTCTACAGCCTCTGAGATCCAAGGCTGTCCAAGACTGAGCCAAACCTGAATCACCAGTGCGCCCCTCCCAAGCAGTGTTGCCTCTTCATTAGCCAATAGTGCGGCAAAGTCGTTACCGGTTTCCCATACTGCAATCCTTGCTACCTGCGCAAAGTCAAAATATTGTGTGTTAAATCTGCTCCTGCTTTCTGCGCCCGGCTTCTCGGTTGAGATAAATATCTCTCTGGTGTCATCGAGTTCGGAGTAAAGGAATCGAAGCTCCATTTCATAACATGCCGGGATATGCACCCTGTGGGGCTTCGGAGTAAGGGTCTTAAAATCCAGGAGGGCTGATACCCTTCCTGCCGCGCTCTTTTCCTTTTCATAAGCGGATGCGGGCATAAGATCAACCTCCATCGCGTGGCTTATCCATCCAAGGCTTCGGCACATCTTCTGGCTGAATACGTGGCTTAGGATCGGTTCGCCGTGTACCCCCTCAACTCCGAAATCCTGGGCGCCTTTTGTTTGAAGAAGTTCAGTGAGCTTTGTGAATATGCCTGCTCCTCCCCTGTAAGAAGTGTGGACAACGCCTGCCCCGGCCTCACGGATACCCCCGTAGGGCGCGCTCTTAAACATCGCGTTGTGACCGACCACCTGTCCTCCCGTGGTCCTTGCGACAGCGGAGATGATATTGCCGCTTTTGTTCTCAGCGATCAGCCGTTCAGGTTCAAGATAGGTCCTTATGGGATAATCATTGCCATAGACGGAGACAAAAAGCCTCGCAACACCTTTGGCATCTGAAGGCCGCATCAGATCAGCCTCCCATGCCTGTCCGTCCTCTACAAAATATTCATCATCCTTATATCCTGTCATGCATTCCTCCTACTTGGACGTTTTGTTTCGTCCATTATCCCTT
>MNYJ01000159.1 GCA_001874005.1 Desulfobacteraceae bacterium CG2_30_51_40 | reverse complement strand
TCATCAGGTGCATGATTCGCTTAGGACTCTGATCCTTGTCAGAACGATGACCTGAAGTATGAGAAGCAAAATATCAAGGAAAGGAGGTCAGTTTCATGGCGAACGGCACAGTAAAGTGGTTTGATGAACGGAAGGGCTTCGGATTTATCCAGCAGGATAGCGGTCCGGACGTGTTTGTGCATCACTCAGCCATCTCGGGAAATGGGTTTAAGTCCCTCAACGATGGCGAAAAAGTTACTTTTGAAGTCCAGCAGGGGAAAAAAGGCCCTGTTGCAGCTAACGTAAGCAGGGTTTAGCTAAAATCTAATTAATTTTGTTAAAGGCATCTGCTCCCTTAAATGAGCAGGTGCCTTTGTTTTTTGGAGGTCTCATGAATGTACTTCTTCTCTATCCGGAGTTCCCGGACACCTTTTGGAGTCTAAAGCACGCAGTAAAGTTCATAAGAAAACGGGCGGCACTGCCTCCCCTGGGTTTGCTGACTGTCTCAGCAATGCTTCCCGAAAAATGGTCCAGGCGCCTAGTGGATCTGAATGTCGAAAAACTCACTGCTGAAGACCTGCAATGGGCTGATATGGCCTTCATCAGCGCCATGGACATTCAGAGAAAATCCGCTCACGAAATTGTCCAAAGGTGCAGGGAGGCCGGAGTCAAGATTGTTGCAGGGGGACCTCTATTTGTAAATGAGCACGAACAATTCAAGGATGTGAACCACTTCGTATTAAATGAGGCAGAGATAACCCTTAAACCATTTCTTGAGGACCTTGATGAGGGAACCGCTCGACGCCTCTATAGCACAACCGAATTCTGCGAAATGGACCACACTCCGGTTCCCGATTGGGGACTGCTCAATTTTCGCAATTATGCCTCCTTGAGTATTCAGTTTTCAAGGGGTTGCCCCTTTGACTGCGAGTTCTGCAACATTACCGCACTGCTTGGGCATAGACACCGCATAAAGAGCGCCCTTCAGATTACCACCGAACTCGATCAAGTTTACAAACTTGGGTGGCGGGGGCCGATCTTCTTTGTTGACGACAATTTCATAGGAAGTAGGCGCTATCTTAAAACCGTGCTTCTGCCTGCGCTTATCAATTGGAGGTCGGGTAAGAAGGGTATCCCGTTTAATACTGAAGTTTCCATAAATCTTGCTGACGACATCGAGCTTACAGAAATGATGGTCCGTGCGGGGTTTACGAGTGTCTTTATAGGCATAGAAACCCCTTCTGAAGAAGGGCTTTCAGAGTGCAACAAGAAGCAGAATAAAAACCGCGACCTTATGGAAAGTGTCCATAGACTCCAGAAGAGCGGTTTGCAGGTGCAGGCAGGTTTTATAGTAGGTTTCGACAGCGACACCCCCTCCATCTTTCAGACTCAACGTGAATTCATACAGAGAAGCGGTATTGTTACCGCCATGGTAGGCCTACTGCAGGCGCCTATGGGCACCAAGCTTTATGCCCGCATGAAGAATGAAGGCAGGCTCGTAAGCACCATAACCGCAGACAACTTCGATGGTACGACAAATATAATACCAAGGATGGATATTGACATACTTATTGCCGGGTACAGGAATCTTATCAAGGGCATCTATTCTCCTCATGAATACTATCGCAGGGTAAGGACATTCCTCAGGGAATACAAGCTGCCAGAGGTCTGTGAACCATTGGATTTCCAGCGTGTTATGGCCCTGTTCCGCTCTCTCTTGCGGCTTGGAATCTTCGGCAGGGAGAGATTCCAGTATTGGGGACTCCTTTTTTGGAGTATTTTCAGAAGACCCCGCACGTTTCCTCTCGCAATAACACTTGCAATATACGGCCATCACTTCCGCAAGGTCTTTGAGGCGAGCGTCTTGCCGCAAAGAGGACAGCATATATGACACCAAGGCTTTACTGCAAAAGCCTGAAGGGCTTCATCCATTGAGCCGCGATGCCCTTCATGATTACGGGCTGAGGGTTTTCGGAGCAAGGGACCGGGAGGTTAGAGGCCTTAAGAGAATCCACAGACCTTCTACTTACGGATTCAGGATATGGACATCAAGCTGGCTGCTTATGGATTTTCTAAGGGTTAGGAAGATCGCAGGAGGCAGCCGTGTCATGGACGTGGGGTGTGGCTGGGGGATTGCCGGCATCTTTTGCGCCAAAAGATACGGAGCTAGTGTTACCAGCGTGGACATGGATTCCCAGGTGTTCCCCTTCTTGCAGCTTCATGCTGAGGCCAACGGCGTGAAGGTCAGGCCCCTTATAAGGCGTTTTGCTGATATCCGTCTGGACGATCTCACCGGGATAAACATCCTCATCGGGGCAGATATATGCTTCTGGGACACTTTAATTACCCCATTGATCTCACTTATAGAGCTGGCCTTTGAAGCCGGAGTAAAATCCGTCCTGCTTGCCGATCCCGGACGAGGGACATTTTTAGACCTTGCCAGTCACTTCACTGCCATACGGCAGGCTGAGGTCTTCGACTGGGAGGTCAATATACCCTATCGAATCACAGGCAGCATCCTTGCAATAGAGCCTGGACAGAGAGCAAATTGAAGTCGTCATTCCATGCATAACTTGCTGAAGCCCTCGTCAATTGGTACAGGATACTCTCCGTTAAAACAAGCAAGACAGAGCCTTTCTCTGGGTATCTTTGAAGCCTTGATAAGGTTTTCAATTGAAAGATATCCCAGGGTGTCAAGACCTACAAAATCCCTTATCTCATCAACCGACTTTGTCGCAGCTATAAGCTCTCCCCTTGTTGTAAAATCAATTCCATAGTGACAGGGGAATCTGTGAGGCGGGCAGCTCACAAGCATGTGTATCTCTTTAGCACCTATCCTGCGGAGGGTCTGTATCCTTGTCTTTGCAGTGGTCCCCCTGATAATGGAATCTTCTATGACGATGATACGTTTTGCCTTGAGCACTTCCCTGACCGGATTGAGTTTGACCTTTACCCCGAACTCCCGCATACCTTGTGAAGGTTGAATAAAAGTCCTTCCCACATAATGATTCCTTATTACACCCATCTCGAAAGGAATGCCTGATGCCTGCGAATAGCCTATCGCGGCGTAATTACCTGAATCGGGGAAAGGCATGACGAGGTCGCCTTCAAGCGGGTACTGGTCTGCAAGCAGTTGCCCTTGTTTTTTACGAAAAAGATAAACATTTTCGCCAAATATTGTACTATCAGGTCTTGCAAAATATATGAGTTCGAAGATGCAGTGGCTTCGTCTCGATTCAGCAGCGGGAGGAATACTTTCGATTCCTTTTTCGCCTATCTTGAGTATCTCCCCCGGCTCAATTTCCCTTACATATTCAGCCTCAACAAGATCGAGGGCACAGGTCTCCGAAGATATCACATAGCCCCCGTTAATCCTACCCAGACACAAGGGCCTGAAGCCGTTCGGGTCCCTTACCGCTATAAGTTGGTTTTCTCCCATCACTACCATGGAATAGGCGCCCCGCAGTCTTGACATGGTCTCAATCATTGCCATGTCCATCCCATGCCTCATTGATCTGGCTATGAGATGGAGCACGACCTCGCTGTCCATAGTGGTCTGGAAAATGGAGCCCTCTTCTTCCAGCTCGTTTCTGATTTGTCTAGCGTTAACCAGGTTTCCGTTGTGGGCGATTGCAAGGGATCTTCCTGAAAACCGCACCCTGAATGGCTGAGCGTTCGTGAGTAAAGAGGAGCCCGTTGTGGAATAGCGCACGTGCCCCAGGGCGATATGTCCTGGAAGTCTTCTGAGCACTCCTTCATCGAATATCTCCGGCACCAGTCCCATGGCCTTGTGTTCAACCACCTTGGTTCCGTCCGAGCATATTATTCCGGCGCTTTCCTGGCCCCTGTGCTGGAGGGCGTAGAGTCCGAAATAGGTTAACTTGGCTGCTTCTTCATGGCCAAAGACAGCAAATATCCCGCATTCCTCCCTCGGCCTTGAATCGTACAGCGATTGGAAAGGCGATAAGTCTTCCGGGCCGGGCCGCAAGAATTCCATTATCTCATTAGCGTTTCTCATAGCATCCATTTCTCTCTTCCCGGCATTTACAACTACGATGCGCTGACATGTTAAGATTCCCCATCATTTCAGTGTAGGCGATGATATTCCTGAAGGGGCTTTACAAAGAGTTGCCCCTCTTTCAGTGCCTTTATTGCGAGAACTGTTGCTCTCGCCCCCGCAGCGGTGGTTGTATAGGGTATATTCATTGTCACTGCGGTTCTTCTTATTGAAAGAGATTCCACAACCGCCTTCCTGCTGCTGGTTGTATTTATTACCAGTGATATCTCGCCATTTTTAAGCATATCCACAACATGAGGCCTGCCTTCCCTGACCTTGTTCACCACCTCTGCCCTGACCCCTTTAGATTCCAAATAAGCTGCTGTGCCCCTCGTCGCCGCCAGAAAAAAACCCATCTCCGTAAGGCCCTTAGCTGCGTCAAGGATATCCTGCTTGTCTTCGTCTTTAACGCTTATAAAGACCTTGCCATTTAGGGGAAGACGCTGTCCGGCGGCAAGCTGAGACTTGGCAAAAGCCAAGCCGAAGGTACTGTCTATCCCCATAACCTCCCCTGTTGATTTCATCTCAGGGCCGAGCACAACATCTATCCCAGGAAATCTGGAGAATGGAAACACGGACTCCTTTACTGATATATGCGCGGGTCTTACTTCTTCAAGGAAGCCTAGTTCTCGCAAAGTCATTCCCATTATAACCTTGGTAGCCATCTTTGCGAGCGGCACTCCCGTGGCCTTGCTTACAAATGGGACCGTGCGGGAAGCCCTTGGATTGACCTCAAGAACATAGACCTCGCCATCCTTGACCGCATATTGGATGTTCATCAGCCCTATGACCCTGAGTTCGGAAGCCAACGCCTTTGTGTGTGACCTTATCTGATCGAGTACCTCCGCGGACAGGGTTACTGACGGCAGAACGCAGGCGCTGTCACCGCTGTGTATGCCTGCAGCCTCGATATGTTCCATTATGCCCCCGAGAACAGTATCGGTGCCGTCGCATATAGCATCCACATCAATTTCGGTCGCATGTTCAAGGAATCGGTCTATCAAAATAGGTTTACCTGGAGATACTTGAGCAGCATTCTTAACAAAATACTCTAATGTTTTTTTCTCTCTCACTATCTCCATTGCTCGTCCACCCAAAACGAAAGAGGGTCTCACAAGTACCGGATATCCCAAGTCTTCAGCCATCCTGACGGCCTCTTCCTCGTTTAACGCTATTCGATTCTCAGGCTGCTTTATACCAAGTCTGTTTAGAAGTATTTGAAACCGGTCTCGGTCCTCGGCCATCTCAATGCTTTCGGGACTGGTTCCCAGTATTCTGACGCCGGCCTCGGAAAGAGGGACAGCTATGTTCAGAGGGGTCTGCCCGCCGAACTGAACAATCACTCCTTCAGGTTTTTCCTGCTCCACTATGTTGAGAACTTCTTCCCTCGTGAGAGGCTCGAAATACAGCTTGTCGGAGGTATCGTAGTCAGTACTGACGGTTTCAGGGTTGCTGTTTACCATTATGCTTTCGATGCCCATCTCCCTGAGGGCAAAGGATGCGTGAACACAGCAATAGTCAAATTCAATCCCCTGCCCTATTCTATTAGGCCCACCACCAAGTATTATCACCTTTTTTTTGGAAGAGATATTGGCTTCATTTTCCTTGTCATAGGTGGAATAGTAATAGGGCGTAAAGGCCTCGAACTCCGCAGCGCAGGTATCAACGAGCTTATATACGGCCCTCACTCCCTTCGACTGCCTGGCGATTCTTATGTCATTTTCGGAGGTGTTGAACCACCGACCTATTCTAACGTCGGAAAAACCATATTGCTTTGCCCTGGTCCAGGTATCCTTCGGCCAAGATGACGGTACCGATGCCTTTTCGGCAAGGGACTTAAAGTCTTCCTCAGCCAGTAGTATCTCTCGTATCTGGTGCAGAAACCATGGGTCAATCATTGTCAACTCATGAACTCTGGAGATGGTCATCCCGCGCGAAAAGGCCTCATATATCTGAAACAGCCTGCGTGAGTTCGGATGGATGAGACCGTGATCCAGTTCATGGTTATCAAGCTCCTTTTCCGGAGAAAAGAATCGCTCGGAGCCCAGGGCATATCTTCCTATCTCCAGCGAGCGTACGGCCTTCTGGAGGGCCTCCTTGAATGTCCTTCCGATCGCCATGGTCTCTCCTACGGATTTCATTGAGGTATTGAGACTATCTTCAGCGCCGGGGAACTTTTCAAAGGTCCACCTTGGAACCTTCACAACGCAGTAATCTATGGTCGGCTCAAAGCCGGCATAGGTCTCTTTGGTGATATCATTCGGTATCTCATCAAGGGTGTATCCGATTGCCAGCTTCGCAGCTATCTTCGCAATGGGAAATCCCGTAGCCTTGGAGGCAAGGGCGGAACTCCTTGAAACCCTGGGATTCATTTCAATAATGACCATCTCGCCTGTCCCCGGGTGTATGGCGAACTGTATGTTTGAGCCTCCTGTCTCAACACCTATTTCACGTATTACGGCAATGGCGGCGTCCCTCATATACTGGTATTCTCTATCCGTAAGCGTCTGTGCCGGTGCCACCGTTATGCTGTCCCCTGTGTGGATGCCCATGGGATCGAAGTTTTCTATGGAACATATTATTACTACATTGTCGTTACGATCCCTCATTACCTCAAGTTCGTATTCCTTCCAGCCGATAAGGGACTCCTCTATGATAATCTCGGAAATCATGCTGGCTTCGAGGGCTGAAACCGCTAGCGCTTCCATTTCTTCGCGATTATAAGCCACACCGCTCCCAAGGCCTCCCAGGGTAAAACTTGACCTTATTATCAAGGGGTATCCTACCAGCTCAACGGCTGACCTTACCTCATCCATATTACGCGCTATTGCATTTTTGGGGACACGAAGGCCGATGTGCTCCATCGCATTTCTGAACAACTCACGGTCTTCCGCCTTTCGTATGACTGGAAGTGTAGCGCCCAGCATTTCAATGCCGTAACGATCGAGAATGCCTCCTTCAGCGACCTTTACTGCGGTATTGAGTCCAGTCTGGCCTCCCAGAGTAGGAAGAATGGCATGGGGTCTCTCCTTCTCAATGATTTTTTCAATCATTTCGGGTGTGACCGGTTCTATATATGTGGCGTGAGCGGTATCGGGATCAGTCATTATAGTGGCTGGATTGCTGTTTATAAGCACCACCTCAAAGCCCTCCTCCCTGAGAGCCTTACAGGCCTGCGTACCCGAGTAGTCAAACTCACAGGCCTGTCCGATAATGATAGGCCCTGATCCGATCACAAGAATCTTATTTATATCACACCGCTTTGGCATGTTACATGAACCTGTCTTCCTGGCTGCAGGCCCAGACAAAGAGCCCTTATGAGCAACAATCGGTAAAGAAGATCATCTCCTTTTTTTGTCCTTGAACAGGCGCATCATCTCTGTGAAGCGCTCAAAGAGATAGGCCGCATCATGGGGGCCCGGAGAAGCCTCCGGGTGATATTGAACTGAAAAAAGGGGAATATCCTTGTGAATGAGGCCTTCGACGGTTCCATCGTTTAGATTTATATGACTTAATTCAACTGAAGGATTATTAAGAGATTCAAGCTCAACACAAAATCCGTGATTCTGAGAAGTGATCTCAATTTTGCCGTTTTTCAGGTTCTTGACCGGCTGATTGGCTCCTCTGTGGCCGAACTTGAGTTTAAAGGTCTTTGCTCCGAGCGCAATTCCAACCAGTTGATGCCCCAGACAAATCCCGAACATGGGTTTTTTCCCGATCAAGGCCTTTATGTTTTCAATAGCATAGCCAACGGCGGCGGGGTCACCAGGGCCGTTACTCAAAAAAATTCCGTCGGGCTCCAGTCTTTCGACATCCTGCCATGCGAGGTGAGCCGGAAGGACAATAACGTCACAACCCCTTTTTTCCAGCGACCTTAAGATATTGTATTTAATGCCGTAGTCTAAGGCTGCCACCTTGAAGCGTCCTGTTTTTGGCCATACAAAACGCTCCAGCCCCGACTCAAGGGCCACCATTTGTCCGTCCCTCCACAGCATGGGCTTTTTGCAGGTGACCTCCTTTACGAGATCCAGTCCGTTCATATCAGGAGCGAAGCGCGCCTTTTCAATCAGGGAATCGCGATCGAGGTCCCTTGTCGAAAGAGCTGCCTTCATTGCGCCCCTCAGCCTTATGTGCCTCGTAAGCGCCCTTGTGTCCAGGCCCTCTACTCCTGGAATACCCGAAGTCCTAAGATATGAGGCAAGGGATCCTTCAGAGCGCCAGTTGCTCGGGCTTTCATGGTATTCCCTGACCAATAAGGCCCTTACCTGGATTCGCTCCGATTCAACGTCCATAAAATTGATTCCATAATTTCCGATGAGCGGATAGGTCATTGTCACCATCTGACCACAGTAGGAAGGGTCTGTAAGTATCTCCTGATATCCTGCCATGCTGGTGTTAAATACGACCTCACCTGTCGTCTCGCAGTCTCCTGTAAAGGAACGCCCCTCAAAGACCGCTCCGTCCTCAAGAACCAATATCGCTCTACACATATTCAGACCAACGAATATCCAGACTCATGGAATCGCAATCAACCAACGCTTCTCCTCTTTGAAACCCTCAGGCATAGGCCCTCCGCATACCGTCCGGGTGGCTGTCCATCATGAATAACGATAATAAATAGTGCCTTGTTACCACCTGCTGCGAACCTTTACATGGCGGTCTTGCAGATTGCTTTTGATGTCTTTTATGCTTACGCTTCCATAGTGGACTATTGAGGCCACAAGAGCCGCATCCGCTTTTCCCTTTGTCAAGACATCATATATGTGTTCAATATTTCCGGCCCCTCCGGAGGCTATGACCGGGATACCAACATTTTCTGATATCAGGGCCGTCAAGTTCAGTTCATATCCCTTCTGAGTTCCGTCCGCGTCTATGGAATTAAGGCATATCTCACCCGCGCCCAGTCTTTCCGCCTCTTTTGCCCAATCAAGGGCATCCAAACCGGTGAATACCCTTCCACCGTCTATCACCATCTCATAGCCGGATGGAATCCGAGCGGATAGCGGAACGCTTTTTACGTCCATCCCGAGGACGATACACTGACTGCCAAATGCCTTAGCCCCATCACTTATGATGGAGGGGTTCCTGATCGCTGCGCTGTTGACGCTCACCTTTTCAGCGCCGGCAAGCAATACCGCTCTGATATCTTCAAGCGATCTGATGCCCCCACCAACTGAAAATGGTATAAATATATTTTCCGCAACCCCTCTGACAACATCAATCATTATTTTGCGACGCTCGTTTGAGGCGGTAATATCGTAAAAAACAAGCTCATCAGCGCCCTGCTCGTAATAGTATCTCGCCATTTCCACAGGGTCGCCTATCTCAATGTTGTTCTGAAAACGTATTCCTTTGGTTGTCTTTCCATCCCTGACATCCAGACATGGTATTATTCTTTTGCTCAACATATCGGAAACCCTTCTGGCAGGAGGCTAACGGCCGTCCCATCTGCAGAAATTGTCCAGGAGTTTGAGGCCCGGTCTTCCGCTCTTTTCCGGATGAAACTGAACCGCCACAAGATTGGATGAGCCCAATACCGCAGGGAACTCAATTCCGTGCCTGGACGTAGCGATGATGTGCTCTGGTCCAGCAGGTGAAGGATAATATGAGTGCACGAAATAAAACTCATCTTCAGTTCCTGTGTCCCTCAAGACAGGGTGGGGCTGTAGAATGTGAAGAGAATTCCAGCCCATGTGAGGAATCTTAATCTTTTCCAGAGCTGGATTACTGAGGTCCGGCGGAAACCTCTTTGCAACTCCAGGGATAAGACCTAGACAAAAAGCCTCGTCTTCCTCGCTCCTCTCAAGGATTATCTGTGCTCCGAGACATATTCCCAGTATGGGTTTCCCCTGCTCAAACTGCTCTTTCAAGACCTGATCCAAGCCCAGCTCCTTGAGATCTTTTACTGCCTTTCCCGCTGCGCCGACCCCCGGGAAAATTATCCTATCCGCAAGGCTTACATCCACGGGGATTCCGGTTATGCGGCAATCATAGCCCAGGTATCTAACCGCTCTTTCAACGCTGGTTAAATTTCCTGCCTTATAGTCAACAATTGCGATCAAAGCCCTTCATCCTGCCTTTGAGAAACGAGTCAACTGCAAATGCGCAACGCCTACCGTCAGCTATTGCTTTTACCACAAGAGACTGGCCTCTAGCCATATCACCAGCGGCGAATATCCCCACTTTTTTTGTCCTTCCTTCGGAGTCAGCAAGAACCGAACCCCTTTGATCCAGCTCAAGATCTTCGGCAAGGAAAAGCTCCTTGCTCCCAGCTCCCGTAAAGCCCATGGCCAAGAGTACGAGATCAGCCTCAAGGATAAATTCGGAGCCCGGCTTCTCGGAAGGCGATATCGGTCTTCCCATGGAGTCCCTTTTCCATACAACCTCGGCGCATCTCACCGAATTGACCGCTCCCATCTCGCCTTGAAACTCCTTTGCCATGACTCCCCAGAGGAGCTTTCCCCCTTCTTTATGAGCATGTGTTTTTCGAAGCATGACAGGCCATGCAGGCCATGGTGTGTAAGAGGCTCTGTCTGCCGGCGGAAGCGGCAATATCTCTATCTGGTTTACACTTTTGGCACCCTCACGCAGCGCGGTACCGAGACAGTCTGAGCCTGTATCGCCCCCGCCTATCACAAGAACATTTTTGTCCCTTGCCGAGATAACATGATAATCCCCTCCGGATTCAGCAGCTGGAGAGGTATTATGCCCAGTTAGATAGTCCATGGCAAAGTATATATTTGCGAGTTCCCTTCCCGGAATTTTGATATCCCTTGGTTCCCTGGCCCCGCAAGCCAGACAGACCGCATCGAAACGAGTGTTCAGGTATCTAAAGGATAGGTCTTCCCCCACCCTGATGCCTGTTTCAAATACCACACCACGGCTTTTCATCAATTCAATACGCCTTGAAACCACCCATTTCTCCAGCTTGAAATCAGGTATGCCGTACATGAGTATCCCGCCAGGCATTGGAGCGCTCTCATATACTACCGTATCGTAGCCTATACTGTTCAGGGTATCTGCGACCGCAAGCCCGGCAGGGCCCGAGCCGACTATCGCTATCCTTCCGGCAAGACTCCTCCTCTTGGGTTTTTCCTCAAGACAGCCGTCCTCAAATCCCCTTTCAATTATCGCAAGCTCTATCTGCCTGATGGTAACCGGCTCCGTGCTTAGACCTGCCACGCAGGCCGCCTCGCATGGCGCCGGACAGACACGCCCGGTGAATTCCGGAAAGTTGTTGGTGGAAAGAAGGACTTCAAGCGCTATCCTCCAATTACCTTTATAAAGCATTTGGTTAAACTCCGGGATTACGTTTCCAAGAGGGCAACCGTACGCATGACAAAAGGGGGTCCCGCAATCCATGCATCTAGAAGACTGATCCCGCAGTTGAAGATAATCAAGCTGTCTTTCAACCGATCGAAAATCCCTGATCCTTTCCTCTACGGGACGGTAGCCGGGCTCAGTGCGCGACACCTCAAGAAAAGCCCTGGGCCTACCCATGCTGCACCTCTTCCCTTTCAATAGCCTCGTCCTCTTTGCTCATCATCCCCAAAGCCCTTCTGTATTCCATGGGAAATACCTTCACAAAGAAAGGCAACGCAGCCTCCCAATGGTCAAGTATAAAAGCAGCCTTTGCACTGCCTGTAAAATCAAGGTGACGCTTGATCATCCCCCTAAGTTCCTTTATATCGCCTTCCGCGGCGACAAGTTCGAGATCAACCATGTCAAGATTGCAGCGGCTGTCAAAAAGCCTGCTCTCATCATAAACATAAGCTATACCGCCGCTCATTCCAGCCCCGAAATTGATCCCTGTCGCCCCTAAGACAACTACCCTTCCCCCTGTCATGTATTCGCAACCGTGATCGCCCACACCCTCAACCACTGCTCCGGCACCGCTGTTTCTGATCGCAAACCTTTCCCCCGCCCTTCCATTGATATAGACCTCTCCGGAGGTAGCGCCGTAAAGAATGACATTTCCGGCAATCATGTTTTCCGAAGGATCATATCTGGTCCCCTCGTAAGGTCTTACAATTACCCTGGCACCGGAAAGCCCCTTTGCAAGATAATCATTTGCCTCCCCTTCAAGGTAAATCGTCAGTCCCCTTGCCCCGAAGGCCCCGAAACTCTGCCCTGCCGCTCCCTTAAAGCGACACACTATAGTATCATCGGGAAGTCCTTTATTGCCGTATCTCTTCGCTATTTCACCGGAAAGCATAGCGCAGGTCGTCCTGTTGGTGTTACGGATGGCCCGTTCGATCACGACACGCTTGCCTGAGGCAAGGGCCTCTCTTGAAAGCTCTATCAATTCCCTGTCAAGCACATCATCTATCGGATGTACCTGATTTTCCGTGCAGCGAACCGCGTTAGAAGAATGCATTGGTGCAGTATATAGAATTCTTGAAAAATCAAGCCCCTTTGCCTTCCAGAAACGTACGGCCCTATCCATCTCAAGGATGTCGCTTCGCCCTATCATTTCATCCATGGTGCGGAAGCCGAGTCGTGCCATTTGCCCTCTGACATCCTCGGCAATCATCCTGAAATAATTTTCCAGGTACTCAGGTTTACCGGTAAAGAACTTCCTTAGTTCAGGATCTTGGGTGGCGATCCCCACAGGACACGTATTGGACTGACACTTTCTCATCATAACGCAGCCAAGTGCCACGAGGGCCATCGTTGCAAATCCGTATTCCTCGGCACCGAGGAGGGCGGCTATCACAACGTCTCTACCTGTCTTCATCTGCCCGTCAACCTGCACCCTGATCCTGCTCCTAAGCTTGTTCAATACCAATGTCTGTTGGGTTTCGCTGATTCCAAGTTCCCAGGGCGCTCCCGCGTGCCTTATGGATGAAAGTGGTGAAGCACCAGTGCCTCCATCGTAACCGCTTATGAGGACCATATCGGCCCTGGCCTTCGCAACCCCTGCCGCTATTGTTCCCACCCCTATTTCAGAGACCAGTTTCACCGAAATCCTTGCCTGGGGATTGACATTCTTCAAGTCAAATATGAGCTGCGCAAGATCTTCGATCGAATAGATGTCATGATGGGGCGGAGGGGATATAAGTGTAACGCCAGGCGTTGAGTGCCTCACTTTAGCTATCTCCGGGTTAACCTTATGTCCGGGAAGCTGTCCGCCCTCTCCCGGTTTGGCCCCTTGTGCAACCTTAATCTGAAGCTCTGAGGCGTTTACGAGATATTCCGTTGTAACCCCGAACCTTCCGCTCGCAACCTGTTTCACTTTACTGCAAAGCGAATCCCCGTTCGGGAGAGGCCGATATCTTGCGGGGTCCTCTCCGCCTTCTCCGCAGTTACTCATTGAGCCCAGGCGGTTCATCGCGATCGCTATTGTTTCATGAGCTTCCTTGCTTATTGCGCCAAAGCTCATAGCGCCGGTCACAAACCTCTTGACGATGGACTCGACCGGTTCAACCTCTTCAAGGGAAACGGCCTTTGTGGGTTTGAACCTGAACATTCCACGCAAGGTGGACATACGTTCATTCTGATCGTTGATCACAGCAGCGTATTTCAGATAAAGGCCGTAGTCATTGTTTCTCACAGCCTGTTGAAGCGTGATTATAGTTTCGGGATTTAACTGATGGCGCTCTCCGTCCAGTCTAAGCCTGTAGAAACCTCCTGCAGGAAGGATGGCATCCCCTGAAGATGATGATTCGCATGCATTCGTTCTCCTTGCATTGGCCTCCAGGGCGATCTCTTCGAGAGCTATTCCCCCTACCCTTGAAGGGGTCCCGAGGAAGTATTCATCTACCAGCTCTGCACTCAGGCCTATTGCCTCAAAAACCTGGGCGCTCCTGTAACTCCTTAGCGTGGAGATTCCCATCTTCGACATTATTTTGAGGAGTCCCTTGCAAAGGGCCTTTATATAGTTTTCCAGCGCCACACCAGTTGTAAGATCCCTGGGAAACTCTCCTCTCTTGGCCATTGAGGCAACCGTTTCGAAGGCAAGGTAGGGGTTAATGGCAGTTGCTCCATAGCCCAGAAGCAGAGCCATGTGCATCACCTCTCTGGCCTCGCCGGTCTCTATTATTATTCCCGCGCTGGTCCTTATTCCTTTCTTTACCAGGCGCTGATTGAGCGCTGATACTGCAAGAAGAGACGGCACAGGGGTCATGTCTTCTCCAAGGTCTTTATCGCTAAGAACCAGGAGTGTGCATCCCCCTGATATGGACGCTTCACATTGTTCAAGCATCTTTTCCAGAGCAAGCCTCAACTTGCTTCCGTTTCCTTCAGCGGGAAAACCTATCGGGATAGTAACAGCCTTGAATCTCCTGCTCTGATAATTCTTCAGCCTTAGCAGATCATCATTTGATAGAAAGGGATGCCTAAGTTTTATCAAGGAAGCGTTTTGTGGCACCTCAGACAGGATATTACCCGTATTACCGATAAATGTCATAAGGGACATCACCAGTTCTTCTCTTACAGGGTCAATTGCCGGATTTGTGACTTGAGCAAATAGTTGTTTAAAGTAGTTAAACAGCAATTGGTTTTTTTCAGAAAAAACCGCCAGGGGTGTATCCGCACCCATTGATCCGACAGGCTCCTGACCTGCAGTAGCCATCGGCTCTATTACGAGATCAAGGTCTTCTCTTGTGTAACCGAAAAGCTTCTGTCTCATGGCAAGACTTTCCATATCAGGCTCAATGGAAGCTACATCCCCATAGAACTCCCTCAATACTACCTTGTTTTCTTCAACCCATCTCCTGTAAGGTTGTCGTCTGGCACAGAGTGTTTTAATCTCCCCGTCTTTCAAGATGCGTTTCTTGGCGAGGTCAACAATGACCATCTCACCAGGCCTCAAGGCTCCCTTCTCAACTACAGCGGCAGGCGAAATGTCCAGAACCCCTGCCTCGGATGCGAGGACCATCAACCCGTCGTCAGTGATGGTGAATCTGGCCGGTCTTAGACCATTTCTGTCAAGGATGGCCCCAACCTGCCTCCCATCGGAAAAAACGACCGCTGCAGGCCCATCCCAAGGCTCCATCAGACCCGCGTGATATTCAAAAAAACCCCTCTGATCAGGCCCCATGGGATACTTTGCGCCCCAAGCCTCCGGTATTATCATAAGCATCGAATGAGGCAGGTTTCTTCCTCCGTTAAGGAGCAATTCCAGTGCATTATCCAGCACGGCAGAGTCGCTGCCTCCTTCCTGTATCACGGGGATAATCTTTCTAATATCTCGACCGAAGAGAGGGCTTTCAAGCTTAGACTCCCTTGCTCTAAGGAGATTGCGGTTCCCTCTAAGGGTATTTATCTCTCCGTTGTGGCCGAGGTATCTGAATGGCTGGGCGAGTTGCCAGGAAGGAAAAGTGTTGGTACTGTAACGCTGATGGACGACTGAAATAGCGCTTTCAAGTTCCGGATCATTTAGATCGGAATAGAAGGCCGGCAACTGTGGAGCGGTGAAAAGCCCTTTGTAAACTATAGTCCTTGATGACATGCTGGGTATATAGAACATGTCCTCCGGTTCGCACAGCCGCGGTGCTTCTTTCTCGACTTGTCTTCTCAATATGTAGAGTCTGCGCTCGAGAGCGTCTCCGGCAATCCCGGCGCCTCCAAGAAAACACTGGAATACCTCTGGGCGTTGATCCCGTGCCTGGCCTTCGACGGCATCAGGATGGACAGGCACTTTTCTCCAGCCGAGGAATTCGAAACCCTCGGCAACCGCTATTCTTTCAATGAGTTTCTGGCATTTCGATCGGCTCTCCTCATTTTGCGGAAAGAAGATCATCCCAGCCCCATAATGGCCTTTGGCAGGCAGTTTGATCCCCATCTGCCTGCCCTCACGCTGAAACATGCGGTCAGGAATCTGAAAAAGAATCCCTGCACCGTCTCCAGTCTTCTGATCGCCTCCAACCGCTCCCCTGTGGACGAGATTCTTCAGTACCTCTATCCCCTGTTCCACTATCTCATGGCTTGGCGAACCGTTGATATTTACAACGAAGCCTATTCCGCAGGCATCGTGTTCATACCCAGGGTCATACAAACCCTGGGCATCTGGTAGAAAAGCATTCATGGTCTAAATTATCCAGTGGTTTCAAAGTAGTATCCGCCCTGGGGCCGGAAGGGCATAGGCGGAGGGGGAATTTATCTGATCAAAAAAGATATATCTGATGACTGTCCGGGTTCTTTCCAAAACAGGTAATATCGTCAATCTTATCAATAACCGTCCCCCGGCATAGTGCATAGAGGCATCTTTCTATTCCAATGCCCCCACCGAAGGTTTCAGGAAACGACGCTTTTCCGGAAATATCCTTCCTGGCCGCCATCATAAGGAACGGTCCATAGCCACCCAGCTCATTGATGTTTTTAATATTTCCTTCAAAGATCACAGGACGGGCCGGCAAGACACCATTGTCGAGCAAACGTTCAACTATAGCTTCGTATAACCATTCCCTGACAGCCCCGGAAAGTATCTCAAGCGCTGGGGACTGCTTTCCCGTATCCCTGTTAATACCTTTGGCGCAGATATCATAGTTGTAGATCATATCCGAGGTTATCTCTGAGAGAGGAACCTTGCCCTCCGGCCTTAGGTAGGGATATACAAGATCATAGTTCTCCCTAAGGAGCCCGGTTATCCAGAAAAAAGGTGCAGTTGTCATTTCTCCGACCTTAACCTCATAACCACGCCCGTAATTCCTCTTTGCTTCATCGCAGGCAAATCTTGGAAAGGGCTGTTTAGGAACCTCGATGGCCACGCCCAGGGCTTTTAGTTCATCCCCGTTCTTTTCCACCATCTTTGTGACGGCATGGATAATGAGCCTCTCAAAAAAGTCCATGGCCTTTTCCATATCCTCTCTCAGAACCTTCTTAACCTTTTCAGGCTCTTTGAGATATTGCTCCAGATCTATTCCCCTGTTTCTTCTAAGCTCTATATCCATCTGGCTGAAGTCAATGAGGTATTTTCCTCTTTGAGCCCTGTCCGGGCTTTCCATCTCAAGTCTTATGTTAGGCGAATCAACGAATATTCCCTTTATTCTGGGATTGTGGCACGAGAGAAACTTTGAATAGATCATGCTGTGGGTCATCACATAAAGCTGACCCTTGTAGTGGATGTTCGGTACATATTCCACATCGTGTGCCAGTGGGTCTGTCACAGGACTCAACTGAACCCTTTCCAGATTAAAGAGCCCCTCATCCGCCAGAAACTGATGCATTGCGGTTACAAAGGTTGTCCTGAGTGCCATGGCTGCATAGAGGGCGTCCCCAATCCACTTGCGGTAATAGTACTTCTCCAGATATTCCTCAAGGCTCGAACCGCTCTGTTTCAGAGCGGCCTGAAAGCCGAAAAGGCTTTCCCCTATTGTCCTCATTGCCTCATCTTTCATAATCTCTTTTACCTCTCAAAATATGTTATCCGGTCCTTATCCGGAAACTTGATATCTGCATCATCAGACATGCGGGAAACCGCTCGTTAGGCTGGAGTAGTTCCTGCGTCATGAATGACGCAAAAAAAACGCAAACTCCACTTCCAAGAGTATCGATGAAGAGGCCGGCGTATCAACTAACCGGGAGTTACGCCAAACCGGGCCGCTTCCCGCCTTCATTTCCCGGATGGACACAGGCTGTTATATCTAAAGCTTAGCAAGATATCTGTCAATTTCAAACTGACTTACGTGTGTACGATATGCATCCCACTCTATCTTCTTATTCTCTATGAATTTATTAAACACATGATCTCCCAGTATCTTCCTTACCAACTCACTTTTTTCGGCTTCAAGTATCGCCGCGTAAAGATTGCCGGGAAGGTCCGTTATGCCGTGTGCCTTTCTCTCAGAAGGATTCATCTCAAAGATATCTTCTTCAATAGGATCCGGCAGTTCATATTTTTTCTCAATTCCCTCAAGACCAGCACCAAGCATTAGGGCGAAGGCCAGATAAGGATTGCAAGCCGGATCAGGAGATCTGAACTCAATGCGCGTAGCTTTTTCCTTTCCAGGCTTATACATTGGTACCCTTATCATGGTTGAGCGATTCCGCCTTGCCCAGGCGACATAAACAGGCGCTTCATAACCGGGAACGAGCCTCTTGTAGGAGTTAACCCACTGGTTGTTTATGGCGGTAATTTCCGGAGCATGCCTGAGGAGGCCTGCAATGTAATGCTTTGCGAGTTCAGAAAGATTGTACTTGTCTGACGGATCGTAAAACGCGTTTCTGTCCCCCCTGAAAAGGGACTGATGAACATGCATGCCGCTGCCGTTTTGACCGAAGATGGGTTTGGGCATGAATGTAGCATAAACCCCATTTTTCCGTGCTATGTCCTTTACAACTATTCGATAGGTCATAGTCTTATCCGCCATGCGCATGGCCTCGTCATAGCGAAGATCAATTTCATGCTGGCTTGGAGCTACTTCATGGTGACTATACTCGACCTGAATACCCACGGACTGGAGTGCGAATATGGTTTCACGTCTCAGATTGGCTCCTACATCAAGGGGCCTTGAATCAAAGTATCCCCCGGTATCGAGAACTTCAGTACCGCAGTTGTCTTTGAAATAAAAATACTCAAGTTCCGGCCCGACGTAAAAGGTATAGCCCTGATCTGAAACCCTTTTCAGGAGTCTTTTGAGCACATAACGCGGATCACCCTCATAGGAAGTTCCATCCGGATTGAGTATATCGCAGAACATCCGTGCTACAGGCCTTTCACCGCTTCTCCAAGGCACAATTTGAAAGGTTGTGGGATCAGGCTTTGCGATCATGTCGCTTTCCTGAATTCTGGCGAATCCCTCAACCGACGACCCGTCAAAGCCCATTCCCTCCGTCATGCCCTCATCGAGTTCGCTTGGGGTTACGGCAAAGCTCTTTAATACCCCGAGTACATCAGGGAACCAGAACTGAATAAAGCTTATGTCTTTTTCCTTTACCATTCTCTTGACATCATCAATAGTCTTGCAATCCATCTCTTTCCTCCCTGAGGGTTCACCTCGATAGATCGGCGCCTGAAACTTAGTACACCGTATCCTTTTTTGTATTAAAACTGTCAACGCTTGAGATTTTCAAAGCAAGCATTATGCCGAGAGCTTAACACTCTGAAAATAATAATGTATCAATGATAGCTATCTGTTGCATACAGTAAGATTAGACAAAAATGAAGTCTTCCAGATATCTTATCTTGTGTTTTCGACAAAAATGTATAAAGGAGCTTTCAAATTCTTTTCCAAACGCTCATGACAGAAATATTTTGTCGCCCCCGCTAATGAAAATCCTCCTCCGGCTCTGCACTTTGCGAGGTCAAGGATTTCCCTCCCCCCGTGCGGGGGAGGGTCGGGGTGGGGGGGTGTATTTTCACGGTAAAATATAACACAATGAACTACACCCGCAGCACGCTGCGG
>MNYJ01000118.1 GCA_001874005.1 Desulfobacteraceae bacterium CG2_30_51_40 | reverse complement strand
GTATATATTGACGAAGGAAGAGGGGGGTAGGCATACGCCGTTTTTCAACGGGTACAGGCCGCAGTTTTATTTCAGGACCACGGATGTGACGGGGGTGTCGAAGCTGCCTGAAGGAGTAGAGATGGTGATGCCAGGAGACAATGTAGGGTTAGAGGTATCGTTGATAACGCCGATAGCGATGGAGAAGGAGTTGAGGTTTGCCATCCGTGAAGGCGGTCGTACCGTAGGTGCCGGCGTAGTCAGCGAGATAATAGAATAGGATTGTGAGGCGGATATATGCGTGATATTATTACGTTGGCGTGTGAGCAGTGTAAGAGCAGGAATTACACTACCACAAAAAATAAGCGAAAGACGCCTGATAAGCTGGTGTTCAAGAAGTATTGCGCTGTTTGTAGAACACATACATCGCATAAGGAAACAAAGTAAACAAGAGCAAGGAATGCAGGCCAGTAGCTCTAACGGCTAGAGCACCGGACTCCAAATCCGGGTGTTGGGGGTTCGAATCCCTCCTGGCCTGCCAATTATTATTTTCGAGGAAAGGCAGCCTCCTGAGGCGTCAGTATAGTAAGCAATCTCGATCGGTTTGTGGCGATCGGTTGGAACATGAAAGGTGCCGGTGAGAAATTGCGAGTGGAAAAAGAGGCGACATTAAACAGCAACGCAGGGCGTAATCCCAAGGGTCTGGATGGAAGCCTTACTCCAAAGGCTGCCGGATCCGGTGATGATAAACACAGATCTCGTAAGGCCGGTTCTAAAAAGGGTGGTGAAGGCGTGGGGGATAGAGTCAAGTCTGTTGCAGCCCTTTTTGGTACCGGAACCAAGTTCATCAAGGAATCGCGTACTGAGCTGAAAAAAGTTAAATGGCCCACCAAAAAAGAGCTGTTGGCGTCAACTGCAGTCGTCATAGTGTTGGTTTTAATAGTTTCGCTCTATCTTGGCATAGTTGACTTTGGCCTTATAAAACTTATTAAAGGCGTTATCGGATAGTATATCAGGCTACTGTTTCTAACGGCAGAATGAGCGCCGGAGGCGCAACACTGCGTATCAGTCTCCATCCAGGAGGTGAGAGTGGACCTTAGATGGTACATAGTCCATACCTACTCGGGTTTTGAAATGAAGGTCAAGAAGAGCCTTGAGGAGCGGGTCAGGACCCTTGGTCAGGAAGAGTTCTTTGGGCAGATCCTTGTTCCCACAGAGCAGGTGGTAGAACTTAAGAAAGGTTCAAAGAAGACCTCTTCGCGCAAGTTTTACCCGGGCTATATCATGGTTCAGATGTTTCTTAGCGACGATACCTGGCACACCGTTATGGATACGGCAAAGGTGACTGGATTTGTCGGCGGGGGCGTCAAGCCATCGCCTATCCCGGATGAGGAAGCCGAAGTTATCCTGAGACAAATGCAGGAAGGTATTTCACGTCCCAAGCCCAAGTTCAGATTTGAAGAAGGAGATGAGATAAGGGTTGTTGATGGGCCATTCACCAACTTTCAGGGGGTTGTAGCGGAAGTAAAGCCCGATAAGGAGAAGTTGAGGGTTCTTATAACAATTTTTGGGAGGGCGACTCCCGTTGAGTTTGATTTTATACAAGTAAACAAGATATAGATGCGAGGTTTCTAATGGCAAAAAAGGTTTCCGCTTCCGTCAAGTTACAAGTAAAGGGAGGACAAGCTAATCCCTCACCCCCAATAGGTCCTGCTTTGGGCCAGCATGGAGTGAATATCGCGGAGTTCTGCAAGGCTTTTAACGCCAAGACCCAGGATCAGACGGGAACTGTAATTCCCGTGATCATAACGATATATTCCGACAGATCTTTTTCGTTTGTTACCAAGACACCGCCGGCTTCAGTCCTTCTTAAACAGGCCGCCAAGATTGCAAAGGGTTCAAGCGAGCCTAACAAAAATAAGGTGGCGGAGGTCAACCGCAAGCAGGTTGAGGATATAGCACGGCTCAAGCTGGAGGATCTTAATGCCTTCAGTGTCGAGAAGGCAGTGAAGACAATAGAAGGAACCGCCAGGAGTATGGGTATAACCGTTGTTGAGAAGTGATCCGCTGCGAGCGTGTGTATGATCAAATTGTAGGTTTATCTAAAAAATGTTAAGCTTTATTAATAAATAGTTTTAAGGAAGAATTGAAATGGCTAAGAAGGGCAAGAAATACAGGGAAGGTTCTCAAAAGATTGACCGATCAAATAGATATGCCTTTGACGAAGCGACAAAATTGACTGTTGAATCATCTTATGCCAAATTTGATGAGACTGTAGATTTGGCTGTCAGACTTGGCGTGGATCCAAGGCATGCGGATCAGATGGTGAGAGGCACCGTTGTTCTTCCGAATGGACTGGGCAAGAAGGTTACCGTTGCGGTTTTTGCCAAGGGCGATAAGGAGAAGGAGGCGCTTGATGCCGGGGCTGACTTTGTCGGCGCTGAAGACCTTGTTGAAAAGGTACAGAAGGGTTTTCTGGATTTCGATAAGGCCATCGCGACCCCTGATATGATGGGCGGCGTGGGCAAGCTCGGCAAGATACTAGGGCCGAGGGGATTAATGCCCAACGCCAAGCTAGGCACTGTAACCTTTGATGTTGCCAAGGCAGTCAAAGATGTCAAGGCCGGAAAGGTGGACTTCAAAGCTGAAAAAGCCGGAATAGTTCACGCCCCCGTTGGAAAGGTATCTTTCGGTTCTGAAAAATTAATTCAAAATATTGCCGCTCTGATAGAGACGATAATGCGTCTCAAACCTTCAAGCAGCAAAGGCACATATATTAAAGGGATATCTCTATCTTCAACGATGGGCCCGGGGATAAGAGTAGATACTGCGGCCGTCAAGGATCTCCTTAGTCGCTAAAAAAGGCGAAGCCGGCCTGCGCCCTGGAAGGGCGGGGTTGAATGCGCTGAGGGATATACCCGGCGACGGTTGGCTGGTCTTCCGCTTTTTTGCCCAGTCCGTGTTAAGTGGCGGTTTAATTAAAGTAAACGCTCATGACAGAAATATTTTGTCGCCCCCGCTAATGAAAATCCTGCTCCGGCTCTGCACTTTGCGAGGTCGAGGATTTCCCTCCCCCCGCGCGGGGGAGGGTCGGGGTGGGGGGTGTATTTTCACGGTAAACAATTTAGTCAAAGACAGTAGGTGCCTTCGCGATCTATCGAGGCCTTTGGTGGCCATGGGTCGTGTATAGCTTAATTTTAGGCCTACCGAGACTATGCGATTTTAACCATATCTCGCACCTCTGACTTTGACACCTTAGTCGTTCCATGGAGAGGAGGTGAATATGAACAGGCAAGAAAAAAAGGATTTTGTTGAAGATCTTCAGGTAAAGCTGCAAAAGGCCAAGGGAACCTTCCTGGTTGAGTATCAAGGACTAACTGTGGAGGAGACCAATCGCCTGAGAGGGGCGCTTAGAAATTGCGAAGCCGAATTTCAGGTCGTTAAGAACCGCCTTCTGATGCTTTCCAGCAAAGACAACGAGACAGCATGTCTTAAGGATTTCATGAATGGACCTTCTGCCGTTGCAATCAGTTATGGTGATTTAGTAAGCGCTGCCAAGGCACTAAGTGAGTTTGCAAGGGGCTCTAAATTCCTAAAGATCAAGGCGGGTCAGATTTCTGGTAGACCTTTTGGCCCCGAGGGGGTGAAGAGGCTCTCTGATCTGCCTTCGCGGGAAGTTCTTCTGAGTCAGGCACTCTCAGCAATGCAGGCTGTGCCGGGGTCTTTTGTAAGGGTCCTGAGCGGAGTCATTCAAAAGCTAATGTACGCCCTCAAGGCGATCGAGCAGCAGAAAGGCGTGGCCGCTTAGGCCGCCGGTTTCAAACAAAGGAGGAAATAATAAAATGGCTATATCAAAGGCAGAGGTTATTGAGTTTATATCTAACATGACTGTTTTGGAGTTATCTGAATTTGTCAAGGAGCTTGAAGATAAATTTGGTGTAAGCGCGGCTGCGCCGGTTGCTATGATGGCCGGGGTTCCCGCTGCGGCAGCCCAGGCTGAGGAAGTTGAGAAGACCGAATTCGATGTCGTCCTGGCTTCGGCAGGGGAAAAGAAGATTCAGGTCATCAAGGAGGTCAGGGCCATAACAAACCTTGGGCTTAAAGAGGCAAAGGCCCTTGTTGATGGCGCTCCTGCACCAGTTAAGCAGGGTATCAGCAAGGAAGAAGCCGAGAACATAAAGAAACAGCTCGAGGAAGCAGGGGCTACAATAGAGATTAAGTAGAAATTGAAGGCTTTTTTTTGGGGCGCCCTCCTTTCGGGGGGCGTTTTTGCCTCAGAAGGTATTAGATAGTGTCCATCCGTAAATGAGATAGTTTTATCGAGTTCAAGGCGGGCGATAATTTTAACCACAGGAATACATTTAGGTATTTTGAGGATTAAAATTTGAGCCCAACGCCGAAATCGGTGAAAATAGCCATTTACGGATGGACACTAGATAGAGTTTTCTTGATGCTAACCATAGGGAAGCGGGGTTTATAAAGGGATGCTGGCCAAGAGAGACGCTACAAGGCGCTTGAGAAGGAACT
>MNYJ01000188.1 GCA_001874005.1 Desulfobacteraceae bacterium CG2_30_51_40 | reverse complement strand
AACACTAAGCGCCCCGTAGGTCTTACCGCCGGGCGAAGCCGTAACCCTGGCCGCAACTTCCTTCTGGAGCATGAGCATTGCCCTGCCCATCAAATCGCGGTTCACCATAAGCCTTTCGAGGACAGGCTTGGAAATATTATATGGAAGGTTTCCGATCGCATGAAATCGCCCCCCGCTGCATGGCATCGCCTTGAAATCCCACTTGAGAATATCCCCTGGTACCACGGTCACATTCAGGATACCATTAAGACTCAATTTTCTCTTAAGCTCCACTGCCAGTTCTTCATCTTTTTCCACGGCCACAAGGGTCTTAACTTTTCCAGCCAGAGGGATGGTAAGGGCTCCGCGGCCCGGCCCTATCTCAAGCACGATATCGGATTCGTCAAAGTGTGCCAGTCTGATGATATTATCTATGATTGCATTTTCTTTGAGAAAGTGCTGCCCGAGTGATTTCTTGGGAGGACGTATCAAAACACTCTCCACGGGAAGAGCGGACACCTCTTTCCTTCCATCCTTCTGTTTTCGCGCCACCTTTTGACGGCTCTAAAGAAATATAGAGACAGACAGTAGAAAACAGGGGCTGTAAACGCTGAAAGCACAAGCCCCCCCAGGAAAAAGGCAGCCAATGTCCATCCGCCGGCCCCGAAGATCGTCCCGGCAAGCTCCACTGGGTCCCCGGAATGCTTTATCGCATCTATAATAGTTGAAAAAGATTTCCCTTTTTCCTTGATGCCCATCAGTCCGGCACCGATCTTATAGGAATAAAAGTATAGAAAATACCAGTTAAGGGGATTGCTGATCCATGTGCCCAAGAGTGCAGTGATCTTGCTCGCCCTGAATAACAGCGCCAAGGCTATGGCCAGCGCGGACTGAAAAGGAAGAGCCGGCAGTGTCCCCGCAAATACGCCTAGAGCCATACCCATGGCAAGATCATGGGGATCACCCTTAAGCCTGAGCAATTTCAAATAGTAATATTTAACTCGCCTCTTTAATACCAATGCCCGTAAGCCCTCTGCCGATCAATCAATAGGATATCTGGATCTAACGTCAATACCCAGATCCGCCCTCTCACCCTTAATCAGCCTGTGAAAACCTGCTACCGCTATCATAGCGCCGTTATCAGTGCAATAGGCTGCCCTCGGGAAGAAAACCCTTACTCCTTCATGACCCATTTGTTCCGTGAGCCTGGTCCTAAGACGGTTGTTGCAGGCCACTCCCCCCGCAACCGCAACCGCTTTTACACAGGTCATCCTTACTGCAGAGGCAAGCTTCCCAGCCAGGACATCCACTACCGCCTCTTGAAAGGATGCCGCTATATCGGCCATAGTAAGGTTGCCCTGTTTATCTTCGGTGTCTTTCCATTTCCTGTAATAAAGGGCAAGGGCCGTTTTCAGGCCGCTGAAGCTGAAATCCGAACTCTCGGATGAAAGCATCGGTCTGGGGAACCTTATGCTGTCAGTAGATCCTTCACGCGCGAGGCTTTCTATGGCCCATCCTCCCGGATAACCAAGCCCCATGAGCTTAGCCGCCTTGTCAAAGGCCTCGCCTGCAGCGTCATCAACAGTGTGGGCAAGTTGCTCGTATTCTCCGAAACCCTTGACCAGGTAGATATTCGTATGTCCCCCGGAAACCGTCATTGCCACGAAGGGAAATTCAGGAGCACTATCCTCCAGAAATATGGAGAGGATGTGGCCCTCAAGATGATTAACCCCCACAATGGGTATGTCCCTACAATAAGACACTGCCTTGGCATAGTAAAGTCCCACAAGGAGCGACCCGATAAGACCGGGGCCTACAGTGACGGCTATGCCCTCTATTTTTTCAAGTGAGACCTCGGCCCGCTTCAATGACTCCCTGACCACAGGGCCGATGTTTCTCAGATGCTCCCTGGAGGCAAGTTCAGGCACGACACCTCCATGGGGCCGGTGAAGGGGAATCTGTGAATGCACCACACTGGAAAGTGTTGTCCGGCCGTCCGCCACTACAGCAGCAGCCGTATCATCGCAGGAACTGTCTATTCCAAGAACTATCAAATTTCACTTCCTAACCGATATTGGACTCATAAAAAAAGAGCGGCGCAGAGGCGCCACCCCTCCGGATGATAATCCGTAAAACATTTTTATCTCTCATTCACCAAAATACGGTCTGATATCCCTCAGAAAATTAGGACCTACGCCCTTGACGTGTTCCAGATCCTTGACTGTCATTAAGCCTCCCCTGCGGTTTCTCTCTTCAATAATGTTGTCCGCGAGCCGGGGTCCTATCCCCGGCACTGCCATGAGCCCTTCCCTGGATTCCTCACTGAGGGATAGCGGAATCCCGAGGCTGATCCTGTAGAAGGCCGACATCTCAAATCGTGAGATATTAATCCCTTCTCCGCGCATAGAGACTTCAACTCCGGTGCCGTTATCAATTACAGAATTCATTTCGGGGCCTGTGAGCCGTCCAGGAGCCTTGGCCCTTGAGAGTAGCTCCCCTATGGTAGGCCTTTTCGCGAAGCAGTAAATCCCCGCCGCCTTCACATCACCTCGCGCCTCCACGCATATCCCACCCTGCCGCACGGATGATTCAGGCCGGAACTCCAGAGCAATCCCCTCCCTTATAATGAGGAGTGCAAGCAAAACCAGCAGTAGGGCTGCGCCTTTTTCTCTATTCGCCCTTTGTCTCGTCGTCCAGCCCGAAGGTCTTATGAAGCGTTCTGACAGCCAGCTCAAGGTATTTTGCCTCGATAACAACCGATATCTTTATCTCTGATGTGCTTATCATCATTATGTTTATGTTTTCCGCTGCAAGGGCGGCAAACATACGATTTGCCACACCGGCATGCGTCCTCATGCCGACCCCTACTATGGAGACCTTTGCTATGTCTTCATCTCCCAGCACCTTTTCGGCTCCTATATCTTGCGCCACCTGGCTGACCAGCTTCATGGTCCTGTAGAAATCCGGCTTCGGCACCGTAAAGGTAATATCCGTGGAGCCGTCTTCGCTTGTATTTTGAACGATCATGTCAACCACAATACCCGATTCGAAGACAGGCTGAAAAATCCCGCTTGCAATCCCGGGGCGGTCGGGCACCTTCCTGATGGTAACCCTCGATTCATTCTTGCTGTAAGCTACCCCGGAAACCAGAACCTTCTCCATATCCTTTGTCTCTGCAACGACCATGGTACCCCTCTTGTCTGAAAAAGTTGATCTCACATAAACAGGAACGTTGTATTTCATGGCAAACTCAACCGCCCTTATCTCCAGCACTTTGGCGCCCAGGCTTGCCATCTCGAGCATCTCCTCATAGGAGATTGTGTCCATTTTTTTTGCCTTCGGACAAACATCAGGGTTCGTCGTATAAATACCCTCCACATCGTCCTTAAAAATTTCGCACCTATCCGCCTTGACGGCCGCAGCTATGGCCACGGCGGTGGTATCCGATCCGCCTCTGCCCAAAGTCGTTATATCACCCTTTTCATCCAGTCCCTGAAAACCGGCTATTGCGACGATCTTTTTTTCATCCAGCGCCTTCAGAATACGATCCGTTTCCACCTGGTTAATCTTAGCGCGACCAAAAATATGATCCGTATGGATGGCGATCTGGAAACCCAGCATGGACTGGGCTTCAAAGCCCATATCCTTTACCGCCATGGAAAAAAGAGCGACGCTTTCCTGTTCCCCTGTCGCCAAAAGCACATCCATCTCCCTCGGATCGGGTTCGGAGGCGACCTGTCTTGCAAGCTTTATAAGCCCATCCGTCTTTCCGGCCATGGCTGAGAGAACAACCACCATCCTGTCACCCTTCTTGTAAGAGTCAATGACCTTGGTGGCTACGGCCTTTATCTTTTCAACCGTTCCGACTGAAGTCCCCCCGTATTTTTGTACTATCAATGCCATAAAAATCCTCCATCCATCATATAGTAAAGCCCTCGGGCGGGTTTGAAATTTCGACCCGCAGGCGGTGCCCGCCCTCGGACAACCCTTCAATAACAAGTAAAACCCTAACGCTTCCTGCCGGCAGTACCTGGGGCCACCTGTCGGACCATTCCAAGACCGCCACCCCTCCCTCATAGAAATACTCCTCAAGACCAGCGTCAAAAAAGGCTTCCAAGCTCTCCAGCCTGTAGGCATCCATGTGGTATAGTCTTATCCTTCCGCCTTCGTACTCATTGACCAGGGAAAAAGAGGGGCTGGTGATATGCAGGGAAGAGGGGAGCCCGAGCCCTAGCGCCACCCCCCGGGCAAAACAGGTCTTGCCTGTGCCTAGATCACCTGAGAGGGCAACCACAGCATCCGGGTTTAAACACCTTCCGAGTCTTGCCCCAAGCCTCTTTGTCTCATCCGGACCAAAGGTGTAAAAGACGAGGGCATCTTCGGCGCTTGCACAGGCTGAAGCCATCTATTCTAGAAACCCTCTACCAGCTCCGCCATTGTCCGCACCGCCTTTGCGAATCCCACTATAACGGCCCTTGCAACTATGCTGTGCCCTATGCTGTATTCCTCTATAGCAGGGATTGCCTTGAAGCGTTTTATATTGACGTAGTTCAGACCGTGCCCTGCGCTTATCCTGAGGCCCGCCTCCAGGGCAACTTGAACTGCTCTACTGATACGTTCAAATTCGCTTGACGCCTCTTTTTCTCCCCTTGCCTCAGCATACCTTCCGGTATGGATTTCAACTATATCGCCTCCGCATTGTCTCGCGGCCCTGATCTGGGCCTCGGACGGATCAACAAAGAGGCTCACTGGGATGCCGGCCGATCTGAGCCTTTCGCATACCTTATCTATTTCCCCTGTCCTCGCAGCTACGTCGAGGCCTCCTTCCGTGGTAAGTTCCATCCTCTTCTCAGGCACCAAAGTGACAAGATCTGGCTTTATTTCAAGGGCGATGCCAACCATCTCTCCTACTGCCGCCATCTCCATGTTGAGCTTGGTCTTGACAGTCTCTCTGAGGAGTCTCAAATCTCTGTCGTTTATGTGACGCCTGTCCTCCCTTAGATGGCATATTATCCCTTCAGCCCCGGCCAGCTCCGCAATGCCCGCTGCAAGCAACGGATCAGGCTCAATAGTTCTTCTTGCCTGCCTGATAGTTGCGACATGATCCACATTGACTGCCAGACGTGCCATCCCTAATTATCCTCCCTTATCATAGCAAGAAGTCTCCTCTCTTCTTTCTCCATTTCTTCGGCAGCCTCCCCGGAACGTTCGTGGTCATATCCCAAAAGATGCAGCAGTCCGTGAATCATAAGCCTTTGAATAGTAATCTCGAAGGGCTCTCCGAGGGATTCGGCCTCCCTGCCTGCCGTATCAACGGAAATGACTACGTCGCCCAGCATATCGGTAAAGAGGTCATCAGGGGAACCCTGCGGAAATGCAAGCACATTCGTAGGCCCTTCCTTCTTTCGATATATTCCGTTAAGCTTCGCTATATGACCGTCATCGGTAAAAAGGATACTAAGCTCCTTACTAGGACAGCCCAAGGCGTCTAAGAGTGCCGCCGCCTTCCTTCTTATCTTCGCGGCGCTTAATCCTGGAGTCCTCCGCCTGAACTGAATCTGTATTTCCAATTGAGCCTCTCCTTACCGGCGCGATCTTTATTACAGGCTGCGGATATTCAATGCGCTGATGGAATATCCCGCCAAGGGTCTTGTTAAAGCTCCTGGCAATCTCGTTTAAGTCCTTAAGGGTGAGTTCGCACTCGTCAAGCTGTCCGTCGGAGAAGGCCTTGTTTATAATCTTCTGGACCAGACCCTGTATCCTTGCGGCCGTAGGCTCTGAGATGGTTCGGGAGGCAGCCTCCGTAGCGTCTGCTAGCATTATTAGCCCCGCCTCCTTGGTCTGGGGTTTGGGTCCCGGATATCTGAAATCCTCCTCCTTGACCTTTACGGCCTTATCGCCTTTCTTTTCGGCCTGTTCCTTTGCCCTCTCGTAGAAAAAGCTTATCAGACTAGTTCCGTGATGCTGTCTTATGATGTCCCGGATCTCTCGACCCAGTCCGAATTTTCCCGCAAGCTCGCATCCTTCCTTAACGTGAGATATGAGTATCAAACTACTCATGGAAGGCGCCAGCCGCTCATGCCTGTTTTCGCCACCCAACTGATTTTCCACGAAATAAAGAGGTTTTTTCACCTTTCCTATGTCGTGATAGTAGGCCGCGACCTTTGCCAGAAGCGGATTAGCCTTTATACCCTTTGCAGCAGCCTCAACCATTGTGCTCACTATGACGCTATGATGGTAGGTGCCGGGGGCCTGCACCATCAGCTCCCGCAAAAGCGGCTGATCCAGGTTTGCCTGTTCTAGAAGCTTGATGTCTGTTGTATAGCCGAATGTGATCTCTATGATGGGAATGATACCGGTAGTTATAACTCCTGAAAGGATCCCTCCAACAAAGCCTGCGGCGCACACTACAGCGGTCTCCGGGGTTGCGAGGGATCCGTCCAGTGCCTGTATGGCAAGGGCCATCACAATATGGGCTAAACCTACCTTGACGCCCGTCTTTATGAATACCGCCCTTTCACGGCAATCCTTTACCCCGTAAGCCGACAACAGCGAGCTTATAAAAAAATACATGAACCATTCTATGCGTCCACCGATCACAATGGCCGAAAGAATGGATGCAATAATTGAAAAGCTCGCTCCCACCTTCATGCCGTTGAAAACCGCTATCACCATAGCCCCTGTTGCAACAGGCATCGCGAATATAAATGCTCGCGAGCTGAAAAGCCCGGTGCCTCTTGCCAGTTCATCGGCGATAAATCCCGCCGCCATAATAACCAGGAACAGGCCTACCAGAGTCACCGCGAAAAGGAGAAGATCTGTTGAGCCCGCCCTTGAGAACTTGCTCTTGAGAAGTCCCACCAGATAGAGGGCCGAGAGAACGAGACTGATAAGCAAGGCCATTGCAGGAGCGCCCGTAAGCATCTCCTTTCTTTTAAGTACCTTGTTGTGCTCGGTCAATTTAATCAGGTGTTCGGGAGTAATCCTTTCGCCCTCCCTTACAAGCATCTCGCCCCTTTTTACTATAAAATAGATGGGTTTCACTTCTCTCAAGGCCTGATCTCGTCTCAGTTCGGTTTCCCTCTTGTTAAAGGTGACGTTGGCCTGAACGACCGCAGCTGCCAGACTGTAGGATGCCTTGGCAACCTCCGGCGAGCTGAGTGAAGCGGCAATCATCTTTCCCTGCTCTTTTATGAAATTTCTAGCCCCATGCAGAGTGAAAAAACCGCCGGTCTCAGAATAGGCCTTCTCTTTCTCAGTGCGTATATCTCTGAGCAAAAGACCCTTCCCGGCTTCGCCTTTCAAGACGGATTCATCTGCTACAACACCGGTTCTCAAGCAATTGACAAGAAGCGTTATGGCGGTTTCTTCAGTCTCTGCAGAGAAATCCGTCTTTATAAGCTGGTTCAGAAGGTCTTCGCCCGGGGTGATGCCCAGTGCCTCCATTACTTCATTGCGGAAGGATTCCCTGGAAGGACGCTGGATTTCGGCGGCAGGCGCGGAATCATGCGCCCCAGCCGCAAGTTTGCTCTTTGCGAGATATTCCCTGCCCAACCGGAAAGTATCCCTGATACGGGAGATGAGGTTCATGCCCTCCGGATCGAAATCATACACAGACAAAGCAGATCTGGAGGCCTCTACCCTCCCCTTTTCGGTCAAGGAAGCGTCCTCCACAAGGAAATCCTGAGAGGCCTTAATGTCCCTTTCCGCAATGTCTCCGGCAAGATATATCCTGGGGCCGGTGATGGCATGGGGAAACAGCAGAACCGAGATAACTACACTAAGAGAAAAGAGGATAAACCAGTTTCTCCGATCAAGATCCGCCGGTATGGCTCCTGATCCTGAACGGCTTTCCTTCTCAGATCTCTTACGTATCCCTATCCTTTCGAGGAGGGGCGGTTTATTTGATTTGGATTTCATTGCTTCAAAGCCTGTTATTCTCTTACGACTCAATCATCGGCAATCTCAGAAGGCTCTTTCGGCCACACCGGATGACGAACATCACGCGGCTGGATTCCTCTTCTGCTTTTCCCAGCGGTCGTAAGCGTCAATTACCTCCTGCACAAGGGGGTGCCTTACAACATCATCCCTTGTAAAATATACGAACTTGATCCCCTGGATACCCCTAAGGAGTGCGGAAGCCTCATTAAGCCCCGACACCTTTCCGTCCGGCAGATCCGTCTGTGTCACATCACCCGTAATGACCGCCTTTGAGCTGAAGCCGAGTCTCGTTAGAAACATCTTCATCTGCTCTGAAGTGGCATTCTGAGCCTCATCAAGTATGACGAATGCGTCATTTAAGGTTCTCCCCCTCATGAAGGCAAGTGGCGCAACCTCTATAGCTCCCTGATTAATGAGTCTGGAGGCACTCTCATAGCTCATCATATCGTGCAGGGCGTCGTAAAGGGGCCTCAAGTAGGGGTTCACCTTTTCATAAAGGTCACCGGGAAGAAAACCTAGACGCTCCCCTGCCTCTACCGCAGGTCTGGCAAGGACAAGGCGGTTGACCTCCTTTTTTAGCAGGGCCGATATGGCCATGGCCATGGCAAGATATGTCTTTCCGGTTCCCGCTGGACCTATGCCGAAAACAATATCGAATCCTCTTATGCTGTCAACATATTGTTTCTGATTTATTGTCTTGGGAGCAATAAGTTTCTTGTTGGAAGAAATCAGGATCTGATCTTTGAAGAACTTCTTGAGGTCCGTTCCCCTGTCTGAACTCAGTATCCTTATTGCATGATCCACATCGCTTGTAAAGACGGGAAATCTTGCCTTAAGCACCTCATAGAGTTGATTGAGGACTGCCTCCGCCAGATCCACCTGCCACTGTCCCCCATGAACGGTAACAGCGTTGCCTCTAATATTGACCGATACCCCGACCTTGGCTTCGAGGAGTTTCAGGTTGGAATTCTGCTCTCCGCACAGAGCCCTGAGCAAGTCCTGATCATCAAATACCAGCCTCTTTGTAAGCCCATCATCAGTTCGTGGCGCATCACTTTCCGATAAATCCCGCCTCAATTCCCGGAATCCTTTCCCCGTGCCGTCACTAACGCTCATGCCCTTCTGGGACACAACGAAACCTGAAAATGCTGCACGTCATTCCGGACTTGATCCGGAATCCAGGTATAAATGACTGGATACCGGCCTACGCCGGTATGACAATGTATTTTCATATAAAACTCAAATATCTTCACGGCTACGCCTGTTTGATATTTCCAATGTTTATATTAGTATCACAGCACGGTAGGTCTTGCAATACGGACGCTTTTAAGACGGCCGGCCGGCATTTGGTATAGGGCCTTTATGCTATTAATATCAGCATGTTAAATATCTCTTAGAAGGAGGGCTAGAATATGGGGAAGATAGGGGTTCTCCTTTCAGGATGCGGCGTTTATGACGGCCCAGAGACTCACGAGGCTGTTATAACCCTTAGGTTACACCGCACCTAGAGGGAGCGGCCGAATTTGAGGGAATTCTTATTTACAGCAAGAGGAAGGCAAAGGCATACCAGGTCGTAGCCGGATTGATCAAAGGGAAGGTAGCAAAGGTCAATGGCCCTCGGAGTCACTTTCATCCCTGAAAGCAGAGGGCCTATGATTTTCTTTTTTACCGAGCATTTATAAAGGATGACCTTTAGGGCCTGGATGGCCTCTCTGGCCGGCAGAGTAACCGGGAAATAAACCGCAGCGCCAAGCCTATCTTGAGTAAGGCCGATATCTACCGTAGATGAGGTCAGGCGCCGAGCCAGGCTAAGAAATAGATCGGGTCTTATCTTGAATGCCGGAGTCCAGGTTGTAAGCAGCTCAGGCATATCTCCATTCACCGTCTGCCCTGGTACGGAAATGCCTGCCTCGATCCTCCAGAACGGTAGGTTGAGTGAACCTGTTTTTGTACACTCAGCAAAAAAAACCTGTATCCTCGTGAGCCCCGCCGGGGCTGTTTCCCAGGCTGCCCCGCAATGGCCGCAAACAAATACCAGGCTCATTGCCTCGCCTGTGAGATCCGATGCGCACTCGGGACACAGAGCCGGAACAAGCATGGGTCGTCTCGGCGCCTCCTTGGTTATCAATCCGTCAAGAATTGCAGCCCCACCCTTTAAAGTACCCAGTTCTTTTCCGGAAAGACCGTCTCTGAGGACTTTCCCGTCAAGCAATAAAGGAAGGTAGATGCGGCTTATCACCTCACCCAGAAAGGCCCGATGAAACCCGGGATCTCTCTCCGGCATCGAGTTTACCGCCCTCCGGAGAACCTCCGACACTTCTATGTATGAACCAAGGTAGCACGCATCCGAAGCCTCCGGGGCAAAGGAAATCCTCATGCTCTGGGTTCTCATCCCAAGAGAAAAGGGGGCCTGATCCAAATTAAACGCTTTTACAGAAACATCCACTACGCGAGATAAGACTGCATCCTCACGGCATGTAAAGATATTTCCCTTGAATCGAAGGTAGGGAGCAAGAAAAAGAAAGCCTCCATCATATCTCCCCGCAAAGGCGTAGCTCGGCAGATCAGGCCAGATGACCGCGTGGCGCACACCGCAAAAAGGGCAGGAGAAAAGACGGCCGTTTTCCTCCATTGTCACCAAGCCCCCGCACTGGGGGCAGGTCTCAGTTACCCTCCATCCCATCTTCAGAGAGCTTCTCGCCGCAGCGATTGCAGAAAACAGAGTCGGGCAGATTCGCCTCACCGCATTTTGTGCATACACGCGCAGGTTTCTTTTCTTCAACGCTTTTCCCGCACCTGGGGCAGAACGTGGCGTTCGGGGGAAGGTTCTTCCCGCAATAGGAGCATTTTTTAAACACGACCTGCTGGTGACCGCAATAAGGGCAGAACCTTGCATCCGAAGGAATCTCATATCCGCACTCAGGGCATACCGCCTTTGCAGGAAAAACCCCGGTCTGAGTACCTGCCTTACCGAAAAGACCCGCAAACATGGAAGGAAGCATAAGACCAAGTCCAAGGCCCATCCCGCTGCCGGCTTCACCTTGCGACTCGGATGCCTTTTCCATTGCCATTGCTGCCTTCAGCTTCAATAGCCTGTCGAGATCCTCAATAACGTTAAGCCTGCTCTTGTCGTCAATGGCCTTCTGAACGTCGGATGGAGGCGTGATTGCAGTTATATAGAGATTATCCAGTAGCAGACCCATGCCAATAAAGTCATCGCGGAGACGTTCCTTCAATCCCGTTGCAAATTCATCATATCTGCCCGGAAGCGTAATAATGCTGTCGCCCTTCTGGCCGAGATAATCGTTAAGCCTTGAGACCAGGACGTCCCTCAAGTAATCCTGTATCTCAAAGGTGCTGTAACGCCCCATGGTGCCGACCAGGGTGTTGATAAAGAGCACCGGTTGAACCACCCTGAGGCTGAAGACGCCATGTGCCCTCAGCCTTATAAGGCCCAACTTCGAATCCTTGAAGGCCACGGGGTCTCTTGTTCCCCATTTGAGATTGGGGAAGAGTTTGAGACTTACAAAATACACCTCGGCCCTGAGGGGGCTTGTGAGCCCCCATGGAATGGCAATGACCTTATTGAGCAGCGGTATGTTGGCCGTCCTGATGGTATGACGTCCGGCGGCAAAGGCGTCCAGGGCTTTACCGTTGTAAAACAAAACCGCCGCCTGACTCTCACGCACTATGAGCTGGGCCCCGAACTTTATCTCCCCCGAGCCTGTCTCCGGAATCCTGTGAACCAGCTCATCGCCTGCCTGATCAAACCACTCTATAACCTCAAGAAAGATCAAGTTATTGGTGCCCATTTCAGCTCCTCCTGAATGCCTTTTACGCAGGGTTAAGGCGCCGGATACGGTCTCTTTTATTTACCTCTGCCCTCGAAGTATGCCTGAGTGTGTTTCGGTGCAGACAAAAAAAGAGTCGCAAGTTTTAATTAATAAACCGCCACATTCTTTGCGTCAAGCATTGCATCCACAAGGGATGCCCCCGCAACTATGGTAGCCCCCTCTATGAGTTCATCCTGTGATATCTGCCTCGCCTTGATGCAGGGCTCGCAAACCCAGAGCTTTCCGCCCTGCTCAAGGAACATCTCAATAAGGTCTTGCAAGGGAGAAAATCCTGAGGCATGTACGTGCCTTGCGTAATTTTTCATGGCAAGATAAACCCCCATGGTCTGCAAGACGACCGTTGCCTCTGAATCCATTGCCAGTGCGGCATTCGCCAGCACAAACGGGATGGTTGCCCTCTCGGGCTGTTCCTCCGCACTAGTGACTATAAACATAAGCTTCCTGTTTTCTTCACCCATGGTCTCCATTCCTTTCTATTTGAGTTTGATGAGTGCTGTTTGTATCAGCTCAATAATTGGGGGTAAAACCACTGGATTCCGGCTTTCGCCGGAAAGATCGAACAAGCCGACTATTTGTTATTCCCGCGAAAGCCGGAATCCAGAAATATCGCGGCGAAAACAGTCTCCCCACTTTATTGAGCCGATACTTCCGTTTCGATATGAATGAGTTAACAGGCCGTTAAAAAACGTCCATCTGCTGCGTTTTGCTCATCCCTTTTCACTGCGTATTACGTCTAACTGTTTCTCGTTCCGAGGGATATCGCAAGCTCTGCGTCTTGGCATTTTCCCTCAGCCTCTCAACAGCGGTTTTTCAACACCCTGCTAATCCTTCAGATCAATTCTTGTAAGAATGTTCCATCTGTTTTCTCCTGTAACTGCTTTTCATCCGGCCTCATGATTTAATTTCATCCCATCATGATGAGGTATAAGCCTTGTCCCAAGAGAGGAAAGTGCAGTTGACAACACATTGAAAGTGCATTATTTTTTGATCGAAAGATAATATTGCGGCCCCTATCCCTTCCTCTGGTAACGGGGAAGGAGAAACTAATATTTAAGGTTCTGAAAATATGCTCAAAAAATTCTTTTTTCTTGCAATTACATCGGCTTGTATTTATGGGATGCTGTATTATCACGTCATATTTGTCGGAGGCACCGTCAGTTTTCTGGACAAAACAAGCCCATCCATGAATTATACCTTTTTCAGCACCCACGGTAAATCCAACCGTTCCATTGTCTCAATAAAGGTACTGCGTGATGCCGGGATAGCGGACCTGTTGGTACGGCTGGGTAAGATGAGTGAAGGAGAAAAGGCTGCCCTTATGGATGAATTCAGTGAGGTGAATGGGCGTTGACAGCCGCTTTTTAAAGGCCCTGTTAGACTTCAAAATCCACCTTTATCTTGAATGTCCTTACCGCAGGGAGATCTAATATGTAGCTTATGCGGGTCCTTAACGCTATCTCTTCCAGTATCGCTGATACTCTCTCACGGTCTCTGGCAATCAATGTAAACCAGATGTTATATGTTCCATTTCTGCGGTAATTATGTGTCACACCCTGGTATTCATTTACTACCGAAACAAACTCTCTGATCCGGTCTTCAGGAACCCGGGCGGCGCAGAGGGTCGATGAAAAACTGAGGCGCCTGGAATTAAAGCTCGCCCCGATACGCCTAATCACTCCCTCTGCCTTGAGGGTGCCGACACGCCTTATTACCTCATCCTCTTCCAGTCCCAGCCGCGCAGCTATCTCCCTATAAGGCCGCTCCGAGATGGGAAAGTCGGACTGAATCTCATTAAGGATTCCTTTATCTAATTGGTCCATTCATACCCTTGAGGTTACTTTCCACATTTGCTTTTCCTTTTGGGATATAGGCGCATAGGGGCTCGCTAGCCATGTAATCGCCTGTTGACTCAAACGCCCTGGCCCGGCATCCTCCGCAGACACGCAGGTACTCGCAGACACCGCATTTTCCCTTATATTCATCATAATTGCGAAGTCTGTTGAATATCTTTGATCCCATCCAGACCTCATCAAAGGAGGATTTTCTTAGGTCTCCGCAGTTAAGTTCCAGGTACCCGCAAGGCTGGACTATCCCGTCGTATGATATGAAGCAGAAAGAAGTTCCGCCAAGGCATCCGCGACTCACTGCATCGAGACCGTATTTTTCAAATGTGACGCTCTCCCCTTTCCTGTGTGCCTCTTGCCTTAGAATCCTGTAATAGTGCGGGGCGCAGGTGGCCTTGACATGTATGGGGACTTGGTCCCTCACGCTGCAAAGCCAGGTGAGAAGTCTTTCATAGTCCTGCGCGTCTATCTCCTGTGAGGACATCTCCCTTGCCCTCCCCGTGGGAACAAGTAGAAAGAGGTGGTGGGCTGCGGCACCAAGCCTGACCGCAAGCTCCATTATGGAATGGATGCTCGATACATTGTGCCTGGTAACAGTAGTGTTTATCTGGAACTCTACTCCCTCCCTCTTGAGGCACTCTATGCCGGCAAGCGCACCGTCGAATGCGCCGGTCACCCGCCTAAAGGAGTCATGTTCGGCGGCTCCTTTACCGTCAATGGAAATGCTCACCCTTTGAATTCCGGATTCCTTGATTTTCGTTGCGATGCCTCCGTCAAGAAGGGTTCCATTTGTGGCCATGACCATCCTGTGGCCCAGAGATGCCCCGTGCCTTGCCAGATCAAAGACATCCTCCCTCAAGAGGGGCTCTCCGCCTGTAAGGATAACTATGGGATTGCCGATGCGGGCTATCTCGTCAAGGATTTTAAGACTTCTGCCGTGGTCAAGCTCGCCCTCATAGGGGCCTCTCTCGGCGGATGCCCTGCAGTGGACGCAATTGAGATTGCATCTCCTCGTGATCTCCCAGGCAACAAGCCTGGGCTGATGAGGTCCGGGACTTGCCGCCACACCCTTTTCCTTCATGCTCTCAGCTCCCTGGCCGCCTCTTTGGCAAAATATGTAAGGATGATATCAGCCCCGGCCCGCCTTATCGCTGTAAGGATTTCAAGCATCACCCTTTTCCCGTCTATCCATCCGTTCCGTGCCGCGGCCTTCACCATAGCGTATTCTCCGCTCACGTTATAGGCGGCAAGGGGCAGAAGCGTCTCCTGCCGGGCTGCTCTTATGATATCTAGATATGCCAGCGCGGGTTTCACCATGACGATGTCGGCCCCTTCCTCAATGTCCAGCCTTATCTCACGGAGCGCCTCCCTTGCGTTTGCCGGGTCCATCTGATAGGAAGACCTGTCTCCGAATTGAGGGGCGGAATCCGCTGCATCCCGAAAGGGTCCGTAGAACCCCGAAGCGTATTTGGCCGAATAGGCCATCACCGCAGTATCTTGATACCCCTCTGTATCCAGCTCCTGGCGCACCGCTCCTATCCGGCCGTCCATCATATCGGAAGGGGCCACCATGTCGGCGCCGGCCTTGGCATGGGAAACGGCCTGTCTGGCCAGAAGCTCAATTGTTTCGTCGTTGTCAACCGTTTCTCCCTTAAGTATTCCGCAGTGGCCGTGGCTGGTGTATTCGCAAAGGCAGACATCGGTTATCACCACCATCGAGGGGACCTTATCCTTGATCTTTTTTATGGCCATCTGAACGACACCGTCATCGGCCCATGAGCGGCTTCCCGATTCGTCCTTGCTGTCAGGCAGTCCGAAAAGTATTACAGAGGGGATACCAAGGGCATGGATTTCCTTCACCTCCTCTGAAACCGTATCAGGAGAGAACCTGAACTGGCCCGGCAGGGAGGCGATCGGCTCCTTTATGCCTCTTCCGTGGGCTACAAATAGAGGTGCGATAAAGTCATCAGGCGAAACCTTCGTCTCCCTTACCATGTCTCTTACGGCCGCCGTCCTTCTAAGCCTGCGAGGTCTAATCAGCATCAAATCTTCTCCCCCTTTATCTCATCATCCGTCAGATAGCAGGCCGGATCGGGGGCCCACAGATCCCCTGTAACCGCTTCGGCCCTCACCCTGAAATTGCCTCCGCATATAGAAAGCCATCTGCACTCAGCGCAGCGCCCCTTAACATATTTTTTCCTGTCCTTGAGCCTGGCCATGACCGGATGTGAGATATCCTGCCATATCTCGCTGAAAGGTCTTTCAACGACGTTCCCGAAGCTCAGGTGGCGCCAGAACTGGTCGGCATGCACGGAACCATCCCAGCTCACGCATCCTATGCCTCTTCCCGAGCTGTTCCCCTCGTTCATCTTAAGAAGTTCAAAAACCTCTCCTGCCTTGGGATTACCTTCCTTCAACATTTTCATGTAGAGATAAGGGCCGTCCGCATGGTTATCCACCGTAAGAACCTCTACCGGGAATCCCTTTTCATGGAGAAGGCGGGTACGGTCCATTATCAAATCAACCGCACCCCTTGTCTCATCAAGGCTTAGATCCTGGTCAATCATCTGAGAGCCCCTGCCGGCATAGACCAGGTGATAGAAACAGACCCTCGGAATTCTGTATTTCTCGAGAAGGTCAAAGATATTGGATATCTCTTCGGCATTGTGTTTGTTTATTGTAAATCTAAGGCCGACCTTGAGTCCGGCCTCCATGCTGTTTTTGATCCCCCTCATGGCCAGGGCAAAGGCCCCGCTTTTTCCTCTGAAACGGTCATTCACAGCCTCAAGCCCGTCAAGGCTCACACCTACATAGGACAGCCCGATGCCCTTAAGTTCCCTGGCCCTTTGCTCTGTTATAAGGGTACCGTTGGTTGAAATAACCGCCCTCAAGCCCTTGCCGACCGCGTAGCTTGCAAGCTCATTCAGATCGGGTCTCATTAGGGGCTCTCCGCCTGAGAACAAGATAACGGGGACCCCGAAGGAGGCTAGATCGTCAATAAGCCTTACTCCATCTTCATTGGAGAGTTCCTCAACCGCTGGTCTTCCGGCTCCGGCCCCTGCATAGCAATGGATACAGTTGAGGTTGCAGGCCTTTGTAACATTCCACACCACCACGGGTTTTTTATCCATGGAAAACTGCAGAAGATGGGAAGGAAGATCACCTGACCTTCTTCCGTAACGTAGCGGGTCCGATGCCTCTACCGTGCCGCAATAAAGTTTTGAGATTCCTATCATTTAATCCACCTTTAGGGCTGAAAGCTGCGTCCCTGCTGCCCTTTAATTATCTTGCAGCGAAGTTCATGCGGCAAACTTTACCACTAACGGTCATGCCCGAACGTGGCACAACTAAAGATGAAAATCACCCCCACCCTTCCCTCCCCCGTCAAGGGGGAGGGGTAAAGGGAAGAGGCATTTTCATATGAAAATCCAGTGAACCTATGCCTGCTGTTCAGCCTCCTCAGCACGCTCCAGCGCATCGTTTTCCGGATATAAGGGCTTCTGCCTGTAGAAGCGCTTTATGAGATCGTTCAGGAAGGCCTCGGGATTCTCTATCGCTTCGGTTGTCAGGACAAATTTATCGAGCATCGAGCGATCCTTGACAAGCTTAAGGCCATACTCCAGTCTTCTTGCAATCTGGTCAACGATCAGGGCTACATCCTGACTCGAACTGACAGCCTGACGTATTATAGCGTCAATGGCCTCATCTTCGAAGACAACTGCCAGATCAAGCTCAGCAAGCAGACTCTCCTCCTTATCCTTGATGTCTTTATACATCCGGCGGAAATCATCACAGGCTGTGTTTACGTCGGTAATGGTCTCCATGCACATCCAAGCGATTATATCAATCCTGGCTTCATAGAGCCTAAGCCCTGACTTCTTCTCTAAGTCTGCGCTCCTCTGGAGGACATATTGCTTGATGCTGTTTAATTCCTCTCCGGATGCCTCCCGGAATCGTCTTTCGATTTCAGGACCTTCCGGATTTGAGAGCAGATTTGCCAGCTCAGCAACAGGATTTGCCACCACCTCGGGGGTTACAAGAAACCTGGAGATCGCAGTTGAGGGAAGCTTTTTCTCAAACGGCACAAGCACCCTCTCAATGCTGCTTACAAGCCCCCTTGCTCCCGTTTTTTCAGCGGCTGCAAGCTTCGCGATTCCTGCAAGTGCCCCTTCCTCAAACCTGATATCAATGCCGTAGGCCTTGAAATCCATCCTCTTGCTCATGAGTATGGGGTTATTCGGATTCTTGAGTATCTGTACCAGATCATCGCTGGTGAGTTCATCAAACACCACCACTACGGGAAGTCTGCCTACAAATTCCGTTTCGAAGCCGAACTCAATCAGGTCCTGGGCCGTCACCTGTTTCAGTATCTCCCAGGGGACTTCAGTCGGCCTGACATCGGCCTCAAATCCGATTCCCTGACTTTGGAGCCTCTTCTTGATAATGGGCGCAAGACCACCGAAGGCACCGCTCATTATAAAGAGGATATTTTTCGTATTGATAACCCTTTTCTCCCTCTTTCCGGTCTTGCGATACTGTTCTATCGCCTGGATCTGAGAAATTGGGTCATGGGGGACCTTCAGATCAACCTCGGTCTCCTCCATTGGTTTTAAGAGGGCCCTCTGTACCCCGGTTCTGGAGACATCATGGCCTATAATGTTCTGCGAAGAGGCTATTTTGTCTATTTCATCCAGATATACAATACCGTTTTCGGCTAGTGAGACATTATCATTCGCCTCATATAGGAGATCCCGGATCAAGTCCTCGACATCGCCTCCCACGTAACCTGTCTCGCTGAATTTTGTGGCATCTCCCTTTACAAACGGAACACCCATCTTCTGGGCAATTAGCTTCACGATATAGGTCTTGCCGACTCCTGTAGGGCCAATCATCAAGACATTGTTCTTGATCATTCCGACCCCGGCTGATCTTTTCCTGCCGGAGATTCTCCTTGTAAGCCGGCTTCTGTTAAAATGGGTGCATACCTTTGTAGCGAGGACGGCCTTTGCCTGATGCTGCTTCACCACGTAACTGTCCAGGTATGATTCCATTTCCTCAGGCAGCATATCGAAGGCCGGGGACCGGCCGGTATCTTCCACACCGGGGCCTCCGGCCACTCCGGCCTCTTCCTTCCTGGGGAAAACAAACGGAGATATGATTTTTACGCGATTTCCATATTTCTTGGAAAGATACTCACTCAATTCCTTTTCTAGTTCGTGCTGCGAAGGAACCTTTCCGGTTGCGTCCAATACCTTGTTTTCAATATCTTCTTTTTCCATATTCCTAAAACCTTTTTCTCCTTTATAGGCTGCTCAAAAAACGCCTTTCTTCTTGGTTTCGCTCAACCTTCGCCTTTGCTTCGTGTTCTAGACACGGATGGACACCAACTAACCCCCATGCCCTATTGGGGCACAACGAAGGATGAAAATCATTTCTCCCATCGAAGGGGTAAATTGTATAGCTGCCTACGCCGCTATAACAATTCATTTTCTCGTTAGGCCTCATATTTCAAAATATAGCTGGTCTAGCTCCCGGCCCATTTTGCTCAGCCTGTCCTGTGTCCGTTTTGTAACGTGCTATAATTCCCGACTGTATCGGTTTTGCATAGAAGTCCTCATTTGTCAAAATTCTTAAGACCTCTTTTTGATTTTAAAATATACTCATGACGCAAGTGTATTTCAACCGCCAATACGGCCCGGGTCTGCGTCGGGGTCAGTGCACCCATTGGAATCTCCTTCTGATCCATGGCACTTCCTAAGTGTAGTTAGTGTCCATCCGGAAATGGCTATTTTCACCGATTTCGGCGTTGGGCTCAAATTTTAATCCTCGAAATACGTCAATGTATTCCTGTGGTTAAAATTATCGCCCGCCTTGAACTCGACGAAACTATCTCATTTCCGGATGGACACTAGTTAGCATAGCGTTCATTTCAGGTCACTTGTTTGCCGGGACGAATCACGGCTTTCGACCCCCAAAGAAAGTTAGAGGCTCGGCCGCGATATTGACTCCCCCTGATTGTTGCTTTACAGTAGGCATTAACAGGCTGTCAAAAATGCCCGTCTGTTTCGTTTAGCTCATCCCCCGCCGTTGCGGCGTTATCCCTTATACGCCCATTTTCGGGATTTAGCTGGCCTTGCATCCGGGTATTTTCTCTCAGCCGGTCGTCAGCCGCTATTTCACCGCGCTACTAAAGGTAATGCCCTGGTGGGGCACAACTAAGAGGATTAAAATTTGAGCCCAACGCCAAAATCGGTGAAAATAGCCATTTACGGATGGGCACTAAGTATGAAAAGCACCCCCACCACTACCTACCCCGTCGAGGGTGAGGGATAAAAAGATCGGGCATTTTCATATAAAAATTGTAATAACTGCTCCAAGGTGGGAGATATGCCTGTTAGACTGGAAATAAGACTGAAGAAAGAGCTTCTGGATGCCGAAGGCTACTCCATAAAGAGGAAGGCCAAAGAGTATTTCGGATACGAAGTTGAAAGGATAAGAGTAATAAGGGTCATTACAATAGAGGCGCAACTGGACGAACCCCAGCTTGAAAGAATAAGAGATGATCTCTTCACGAATCCGGTGACTGAGAAATCCTCTTATTCTCCCCTCGCAGAAGATTTTGACTGGCTGATCCGGGTCGGCTACAGGCCGGGAGTAAGGGACACGGCAGGAAGCACGGCTCAGGAGGCCGTGGAAGACCTGCTGGGAATCACCTTCCGTGAAGAAGAGGCCATATTCACCTCCAAGCTCTTCGAGGTCAAGGGTGACATACAAAAAGAATGTGTGGAGACAATAGCAAAGTATCTCCTGGCCAATGAAATCATTCAGCAATGGAAGGTCATTTCAAAGGAGCAGTGGGATCCTTTAATAGGAATAGGGCATATCACCCCGAAGGTTATCATTGCCAAGAGCCCTTCCGTGAGCGAGATACCGATTGAAAGCGATGAGGACCTGGAAAAGATATCGAAAGAAAGAAACCTGGCCCTCAATCCCAGAGATATCCCGGTAATAAGGAATTACTTTCTCCGTGATGACATAAGGGAAAAGAGAAAGAAGATGGGGCTTGACCTTCCCACCGATGTGGAAATCGAATACATCTCCCAGGCCAGGAGCGATCATTGCAACCACAACACCTTCAGAGGTCTTTTCAGGTACAGGGATCTCTCAACAGGTGAAGCCGTTACTGTTGACAACCTCTTCAAGACGTGTATTGAAGCTCCCACCCTTGCCATCCAGAAGGAAAAGGACTGGGTGGTTTCCGTGCTCTGGGACAATGCCGGCGTAGGACGTTTTGACGATGACCACCTTTACGTCATAACAGGCGAAACTCATAACAGCCCCTCCAACATGGAGGCATACGGAGGCGCCATTACAGGCATAGTGGGAATCTACAGAGACCCGATGGGGACAGGTCTGGGTTCAAGGCTGATACTCGGTATGTACGGCTTCTGCGTCGGCCCGCGCAACTACGCCGGAGATCTCAGCCCGCATCTTCATCCCAGACGCCTTCTGGACGGAGTAATAGAGGGGGTACGGGACGGCGGAAACAAAAGTGGAATACCCACGCCTTACGGACTGCTCCTTTTTGATGAAAGCTACCTGGGCAAATGTCTGGTATTTGTCACCGCCATGGGAATAATGCCCGCAAGGGTGACCGGAAGGCCCAGCCACGAAAAAGCCGCCAGACCCGGCGATCTTATAATCATGTGCGGGGGGAGGGTTGGAAAGGACGGCATTCACGGCGTGACGGCAGCATCCGAGACTTTCAGCGAACATACCCCCGCAGGTCATGTACAGATAGGTGATCCCTATACCCAGAAAAAGATGCATGATTTTCTGATAGAGGCGCGTGATGAAGGCCTGTTTTCATTTATAACCGATAACGGCGGGGGCGGGCTTTCCTCATCCATAGGAGAATCTGCGCGCTTCAGTAACGGCTGCAGGGTGGATCTTGACAGAGTTCCCCTTAAATACGAAGGGCTGGATCAGTGGGAGATTTGGGTTTCGGAATCTCAGGAGAGAATGACCCTCGCGGTAAGCCCTAAAAATATAGAGAGATTCATGGAGCTTTCCCGAAAACACGCGGTTGAAAGCACTGTCCTCGGAGAATTTAATGACTCAGGATACCTCCGTCTCGACTATAAAGGCAAAACCTGCGCCTATGTGCGCATGGATTTTCTTGAGTCTGAGTTTCCTAAATGGGAATTCGATGCAGAATGGATTCCCCCTGTATTAAGAGGATTAGCTGAGCCTGTGATAACAGAGCCCACCGGTTACGGGGCTATCCTCAGAACTCTACTCGCAAGGCCCAATATCTGCTCAAGGAACTGGATAGCAAGGCAATACGATCATGAGGTGCAGGGAGGGAGCGTAATAAAGCCCCTGGTCGGAAAAAACAGGGACGTCCCCGGGGATGCCGCAGTCGTGAGGCCCATCCTTTCATCCTTAAGGGGCATAGCCGTGTCCCAAGCGCTTTGCCCTCATTACTCCGCAATAGATACATACAACATGGTTGCAAATGCGATTGATGAAGCCGTGCGGAAGGTCATTGCGGTGGGAGGCGATCCCCGACACCTCGGAGGGGTTGATAATTTCTGCTGGCCCACCATCCAGTTTGATGAACGGCTTAATCCTGATGGCAAATATAAGGCCGCTCAGCTTGTAAGAGCTAACTGGGCGCTCAGAGACTACTGCCTGGCATACGGTATTCCGCTTCTCTCAGGCAAAGACAGCATGTATATTGACGGCAATCTCGCCGGCCCTTACGGGGAGAGAAGGAGGGTCTCGGGGCTACCCACACTTCTATTTACAGTCTGCAGCGTCATTGAAGATATTGCTGGATGCGTCTCCATGGACGCAAAGTGCGCAGGAGACCTCGTCTATCTCCTTGGAAAGACGCGCGATGAACTCGGGGGAAGTGAATACTATCAGATGTTGGGCTATACAGGCGCAAACGTGCCGGCGGTTGACGCAAAGAGGTCTTTTCAATCCTATCAACTCTTGAGTTCGGCAATGAAAAAAGGTCTTGTGGCCTCCTGCCACGCCGTTTCAAGAGGAGGACTGGCGGTGCATCTGGCGCTGGTAGCCATGGCGGGAGAAATAGGGATGGATCTGGATTTAGGGGCCATCCAGGCTGATAAGGGGCTTTCAACCAGCAGGAGGCTTTTTTCCGAGTCAGCGGGGCGCTTCATAATCACAGTTTCTGAGGAAGGCCAAGAGGCTTTTGAAACTGCCATGTCCGGCTCCCCTGCCGCCCTGATAGGGAGATGCGTGAACACCGGAAGCTTTAAATTGCGCCGGGGGGACGAGATAGTCATGTCAGAGGATGTCATGGCCCTAAAGGAGTGCTGGAAAGGCCCCTTCGGAGGTCTTGTATGAAAAAGGTAAGGGCACTTGTCTTAACAGGCTACGGCCTTAACTGCGACTATGAAACCGATTACTCGCTCAAGACTGCCGGGGCCGATTCCCACAGGGTTCATATAAATCAGATTATCTCGCCCGCCTCTTTGCAGCCGAAAAACAGCCTTGACCCATATCAGATTCTGGTATTCGGAGGAGGGTTCAGTTGGGGAGACGATCACGGAGCGGGCGTATTGATGGCCGCTAAGATCAGGCACCATCTGGGGGAAGAACTCTCAAGCTTTATTTCAGAAGGAAAGCTTGTTTTAGGAATATGTAACGGATTTCAGGCGATGGTCAATCTCGGGCTCGTGCCGGCCTTCGGAATGAAATACCGGGAAAGGACTGTGGCCCTGACCTATAACGACTCCGGAAATTTTATAGACACATGGGTGAATCTAAGGGTCAATAACCTCTCTCCATGTATTTTCACGCAAGGCATAGATACCATCGAACTCCCGGTTCGTCACGGGGAGGGAAAATTCTTCGCGGAAGACGAACGGATCGGAAGGCTCTTAACAGACAACCAGGTAGTCCTGACCTATGCCGACAGGATGGGAAAACAGGCAAAGGGCGCCTGGCCGGCAAACCCGAACGGCTCGCTTGGAGACATTGCAGGAATCTGTGATCCCACGGGCCGCCTATTCGGTCTCATGCCTCATCCCGAGGCATATAATCATTTCACCAATCACCCGGACTGGACAAGAAAGAAAGAATGCCTCAGCAGAAAGGGTAAAGTGCCTCCTTCAGGAGAAGGGGACGGCATAAGAATATTCAGAAATGCCGTAGATTATGCGAGGGAAAATCTTTAATTCCAGGGCGTAGAGCCGTGGATCTTACTGCCGGCCTTTTTCAGATGCATATCGTTCTAGTTCTGCTTCGGCGCCGTCTTCTGTGGAACCAGACCGGCACCGGGTCTCGGCTCAATCTTGGGAAGAGGTCTTAACGGCCTGTAGCCTTCTGATGAAAGGAGCTTGGGATTCTCCGCCCTTATCCTCTTTATCTGATCCTCGCTAAGTATCTTCCTGATAGCGAGCCGCGCCTCAACCGTCTCACTAAAGAGTCTGTTCCTAACCGCTTCAAGCGCCGTCACGCTTTTCTCTATGGCCTCTTTTTCGACTTTCTCCTGCTCCAGAAGATCAGTCAGGTCCTTCTGGAGATTTCTCGATGCATTTGCCAGATCCTTTCTCTTGGCCTGAAAAGAGTTATAGACCACATCCATCTCCTTAGCCTGTGTTTCAGAGATGGCATATTTTTCCTTGAGGCCCTTATCCTGCCACCACTGGGCCTGCGCGGGAAACAATGGCCACAAAAGCAACGCCATAAGGCTGGTTATAATCACACAACTTTTTCCAATTTTCATCGGCAAAGCCTCCCAATAAGATTTGCTGCCATCCCTCGAATCTTCCCTGCAATTTCCCGGACCTTCATGGCACGCATATTTTGCTGCCCCGCTCATGGACACTCCATCTCACCGGCGAGAACGCTTAACCGCAGTTGAAAAACGACCATCTACTGTGTTTCGCTCATCCCTCGTCACTGCGGAGTATCTTCAATTACGACCCATTCCTCGGGATATCGCAGGCCTTGAATTCGGGCATTTTTTTCCACACAATCGTCCGAATGCTACCTCGTGTCCATCCGTAAATGAGATAGTTTCGTCGAGTTCAAGGCGGGCGATGATTTTAAGCACAGGAATACATTGAGGTATTTCGAGGATTAAAATTTGAGCCCAACGCCGAGATCGGTGAAAATAGCCATTTACGGATGGACACTACCTCCTGAAAAAGCCGCTTGTCAATATCCCGTCTTCCGGACCCATAACATCTTGACAGCACTAGCGGCAGAAAGTATCATTTCGCACATAATCACAAAGCTTACAGAGGAGAATAATAATGCCTTCAAACACCACAAAAACAAAACTGATTCGTTCTAATAAAGATAAACTCAATAAACGTAACCTAAAGGCCGACCAAAAGCGCATTCAGAAGAATGCCGAGATATTGAAAGAGCTTGCTTCCGAGGCCTAACCCTTCGCGGCATTTGCGAGGATTAAGCGGAGATCAGCGCTGAGTCCATCTATCCGGCCGCCTCAGCTCCCGCCTTGGATCAATACCAAATTTATTTGACCTTAAGCTCAAGGAGATACTGATGAAAGATGTTGTTATAGTATCCGGATGCCGAACCGCCATCGGAGCATTCGGGGGCAGTCTTAGAGATTTGAATGGACCGGTAATAGCCGGCGTTGTAATGCAGGAGGCAATTAAGAGGGCTGGAATTGATCCTGCGTTAATTGACGACATTAGGTTTGGATGCTGTCTTGAGCACCCGGACAACCTAAATGTGGCAAGGGTGGCAGCGCTCATGGCCGGTCTTCCCGAAAACATCACGGCCGTTACCATTAACAGGGTCTGCATTTCAGCGATGGAGGCTGTGGTTTCCGGTATGGCCATGATACAGGCAAGCATGGCCGATGTTATCCTTGCAGGCGGAGTCGAGCATATGTCGGGCGCTCCCTATGCGGTTTACGGAGCCAGATGGGGATGCAGGCTTCAGGATCACGCCTTTGTGGACTCCCTCATACATGCCCTGCATTGCGGCTCACATCTGATGCCTCATCCTGAGGATGGGCCTGTCAAGAGTGGAATGCCTCTCGAGCTTTTCAAGGGTAAGCCATATATAATGGGCCAAACAGCCGAACTGGTGGCTCAACTGCTCAATATCAGCCGCGAGGAGATGGATGAGGTAGCCCTAAGAAGCCATAACAATACCGAAAGGGCAACCATCCAGGGCGATTTCAAAGAAGAGATTGTGCCGATCGAAGTTCCCCAAAGAAAGGGCCCACCCAAGGTCTTCGATAAAGACGAGCATTACAGGCCGGGACTTACCATGGAGCAGCTCGCAAAGCTGCCTCCGGCCTTCGTTCCTAAAATTGGGAAGGTTACGGCAGGCAATTCCTCAGGCATAAATGACGGTTCGAGCGCTATGATCATTATGTCAGCCGAGAAAGCAAAGGAACTCGGCCTTGCGCCCATTGCCAGGATCAAGGCTATAGGAAGGGGGGCATGCCACCCGTCCGTCATGGGGCTGAGCCCTGTCCCGGCCGTGAAGGACCTTCTTGCAAGAAACAAAGGACTAGGCCTTAAGGATTTTGAACTTATCGAGGTAAATGAGGCCTTCGCCTCACAGTACATCGGCTGTGAGAGGGAACTGGGCCTTAACCGTGAGATAACAAATATCAACGGTTCAGGCATCGGTCTTGGGCACCCGGTAGGCTCAACCGGATGCCGCATAATGGTGACACTTCTTTACGCCATGAAGAAACAGGGTAAGACCCTGGGTCTTGCGACCCTTTGCGGCGGAGGAGGGGTTTCCATGGCCTGCGCCTTGGAGATGCTTTAATATAAGGCGCGGCATGAAGCGGATATCCAAATGTTTTTAGCTGATAAAAACTTGTGGTGCAGGTAATCGCTTTCACTAACTTTCATGCCCGGGCAGGTACAACGTAGGATGAAAATCACCCCCACCCCTCCCTCCCCCGTCGAGGGGGAGGGGTAACGGGTCGGCACCTGAGAAAGAGATATGAGTATCCCACGAGGAGGACAAAATGGATTTTAATCTGAGCGAGGAGCAACGACTCATTCAGGAAACTACCTACAGGTTTGCCCTGCAAGAGATTGAGCCGGTTGCAAAACAATACGATAGAGAAGAAAAATATCCGCGTGAGATTGTAAAAAAGGCCAGGGAGACCGGCCTTGTGGGGGCATTTATTCCCGACCAGTACGGTGGGCCCGGCTACGGCTTCCTCGAGGTCGCTTTAATAAGCGAACAGCTTGCTCGGGTTGATCTTGGAATAAATGTCTGCATCATGACGGCCACCTTCGGCTCCGAAAACATTCTTTTTAACGGCACTGAGGAACAGAAGCGCACTTATCTTCCTCCACTCGTCAATGAGGATGTTATTGCGGCAGGGGCTTATACCGAGCCCAATGCCGGAACCGATGTCGCCGGGACAAGGACCCGGGCGGTGCGACAGGGTAATGAGTACGTCATCAACGGAAACAAGATGTTCATAACCAACGGAACCGTCTGTGACTGGATGGTTGTTCTCTGTGTCACCGGTGACGATGAGGCAAAAAAGCACGGCAGACACAGCCTGATACTTGTGGAATCAGACAGAAAAGGAATAACCGCCAACAAGATTAGAGGCAAGCTCGGGATTAGGGCAAGCGACACTGCTGAGATTGCCTTCGAGGATGTGAGGGTTCCCTGTGAAAATCTCATCGGTAAAGAGGGCCAGGGATTTTATCACGTCATGCATTTCTTCGACGCGACCAGAACCATGGTGGCTGGGCAGGGTGTGGGTATCGCCCAGGGCGCCCTTGACAAGACCGTCCGATATGTGAAAGAGCGAACAGTCTTTGGAAGACCTCTGGCCGTGAATCAGGGGGTGCAATTTCAGCTTGCCGAGATGGCTACCAGGATTGAGCTTGCGCGTACCCTGACTTACCGGGCCGCCTGGAAGGTTGACCAGGGGGAGATTGACCCGGCGCTCAACGCCATGGCCAAGTATTTTTCAGGTGAAATGGCGGTGTGGGTCTGCGACAAGGCGCTGCAACTCCATGGTGGTTACGGCTATATTGACGAGTATGATGTCCAGAGGTTTTACAGGGATGCCAAGATACTCGAGATATACGAGGGTGCGAAGGAGGCGGAGAAGCTGACGATATCAAGGAGGCTTCTATAGGAGGAAGCGTGCGCTTCTTGGTCTTCGGCCAAGGCGATAGTCTATGTGCCTGGCCAATACCGCCCCGATCTCTTTTAGTTCCTGAGCCGAAGGGGAAGGCGGCGGTAAAGTAAGGAATTTCAGGAGCTGCATCGCCTTTAGTGACGCAATCCCCTGAGGGGATAGGCCCGGAGATTCAAGCGATTCCTTCTCACACTTAAGACACGCGATTGCCCCCTTTGCCGGGATAACTACAGCTCTTCCCTTACCTGCATAGGCCCTTCCGCAACGGCAGCACCGGTTGAGGCCAAGGGCGAATCCGCCCAGAGACATCGCGCCGGCCTCAAATGCCGTCTTAACCATAAACTCATCCATTCCCGAGTCCAGCGACCTCAAGGCATTTTCAAGAAAATCGAACATCCTTTCTGCCTTCAGATCGAGCGGAAAGAGTATCTCGGTAAGCTCAAGCAGGTAACTTGCGGTTGCCAGCCCCTCATAGCTCTGTCTTATCCTGCCGAAGTTGTCAACCAGCCTGCCTGAATGCAGAAAGCACAAATCTCCCCGCCCCTGCTCGTATTCCATGTCGGTGAGACATAAGATATCCAGGGAGTTTGCGAAACGCTTTACGCTTTTTCTGCCGGCCTTCGCAACTCCCTTGAGCCTCCCATGCTCGCGGGAAAAAAAGCTCACAAGCAGGTCCGTCTCGCCGAACTCACTTACCCGCATCACTATGGAATTTGATCTGGAAATGGGCATTCTGTTTACAAGGAGAAAGGGTAAAAAAAAGCCCTTTGCCTGAGAGGCAAAGGGCACAATAAGATTAAGGATTACTTAACGGTCGCGTCAAACGGTATTACCTTGGTCATGCCCTTGCCGGTAAAGGTAAAGGCCCCCTCCTTTACGGTAACCGGAACCGTATAATCGGGGACTCCTTTCCACCATCTCTCAAGGGCTCCAAAAGCATCCCATCCCTTCTCCTTTAACTTATAACCCCCGGTAACCAGCAGGCTCAATAATGCAGATCGTGCGGTTATCATCGTGGTGGCCCGGAAATGGTTTGTCTTCCCGGCAGGGATCCACATCACGTCATTGTTGTTGTAGGTTATCACTTCAAACTCCCTGTCAAATGCCACCGTAAATTTAGCGCCTTCAAGGGCTATAGGATACTTGTTGGGATTTTTGACTGTAAAGAGAAAGCTCATGGGAAGTGGCGCGCCTCTATCACCCTTGTCTCCCTTGGTAGGTTCCACCTTAGCAGCAAAATACCACCAGCCGTCATACTGGGGAACCTCGAAGGACTCAAGCGTCACTATAGGAGTTATCATTACCGCCTGGGCCGCCTTCTTTTGCACATCCGCCTTCTTTACTCCCTTGGCAGCAGTCTGCCCAAAAGCCGTTGCTGCCAGCGCCATCGAAACAATGAGTACGGTCAGTAAAACCAATTTCCTCATACCAAAACCTCCATAACGTAGGAGAACCGCCGCTTGATTTCCTTTAGAACCGAAGCTCAAAAGCCATCCAGCGGGTGATTCTCGATTAAAGCCCGTTGCCTAACTCAGCCACCTTTTTCTACGCTTATAATGTTTGACATCTCGGAAGCTTTTCTTTCCGCCCTTATCGGTCAGGCCAAGATAAAAATCCTTTATGTCCTCATTCTGGCTAAGCTTTTCGGAGTTATCATCCATCACGATCCTTCCGGTCTCCATAACGTAGGCATAGGGAGCCACGTTAAGAGCAAGCTTGGCGTTCTGCTCCACAAGGAGGATGGAGATATGCTCCTCCTTGTTAAGCTTGGTTATGATGTTGAAGATCTCATGGATCAGCATCGGGGCAAGTCCCATTGAGGGTTCATCAAGGAGCACCAGCTTAGGCTCGGTCATAAGTGCCCTTCCCACGACGGTCATCTGCTGCTCACCGCCGCTCACTAATCCGGCCGTTTCATTGCGTTTCTGCCGAAGACGGGGGAAATAGTGATACACCAGTTCAAGACCCTCCTTGACGGAACCGGTCTTCCTGAGATGAGCCCCGACCTTGAGATTCTCCTCGACCGTGAGGTGCTCGAAGACCCGGCGACCCTCTATGACCTGTACTATCCCCCACCTCGCAATGTTAGCGGCCCTTTCATGATGAATAAGGCGGCCTTCGTATTCGATGGCACCGTCTGTGACCTCACCGTCTTCAGTACCCAGGAGGCCTGAAATGGCCTTAAGCGTAGTGCTCTTGCCAGCGCCGTTGGCGCCCAGAAGGGCCACTATTCCCGCCCTCGGCACCTCAATGGAGACACCCTTTAGTACCAGAATGACCTCATGATACTTGACCTCGATGTTATTGATCTTCAGTATGGATTCTACCGTATCCAAGACCTACCTCCAGGGGTGATGATTAGCTTTTCCTACCATCCCAGCCACTCTTTTGCCCATTTTTCCGGCCACCGCTGCTTTAAGTCAACCCTTTCCACTTCCTGGAACTTTCCGCCTTTCCATTCCTGAATGAGGCATCCGGTTGTGGGGCGGTGATCTGTGGCAGTAAAGGTAATGGGTGACGCTCCAAGGCCTATGTCAAAAAGGGACAAGGTCTCAAAACCCTTCTTCATAATTCCGTCACCGGTAAGATCGCCGGCCTTATCCGCCCTCTTCAAGGCCTCCCATGTTACGAGCGCATCACCCCATGCCTGGGGCGTTCTTATGAGGCGCTTTTCCTGCGGTACGCCAGGGTTGTATTTCTTGGCTGCCGCTACCACGATATCCATATTTTTATAGTTCTGTCCGTAAAAAGCTATAGGGGTGGCGCCCATGACTCCCTCGGCAGCCTCGCCGGCAAGCCTGGGCAGATTTTCATCATATCCCCAGTTATTTACGATCCAGTCCGCGCCGAGGCCAAGGCCATAGGCGTCGCGCAAGGTTGCCGAAACCGACATGGTTGTGTTGCCGTGCCAGCATACATCAGGCTTGAACTCCTTCAGGGCCATCACCTGGCTCTTTGTATCAAGAGCGAAAAGGGAGACGTCCTGATCAGGGCCGATCTCAAAACCGAGCATTGTGGCCTGATCCTTTATGGCCTTGATAGGCGCGCTGCAATAGGGTGAGGCAAACATATAGACAGCCGCGAAGCGAGGCTTCCTGTTTTCCTTAAAACCGGACTTGCCGGGCCACTTCTTGTCGAACCAGGCGGTGAGAGCAGCCCTCGCATTGGTTGAATAGTCGGAAGAGAAAAAAAGATTGTAAGGCGTCTTTGCAGGATTAGTCAAATGAGCAGAGTAGGACGCCGAAACGTAAGGAAGCTTGTCCTTATTGACTGTTGGAGAAAGGGCTTCCGTATCACCGGTACCCCATCCCATGATTACTATGCTACCCAGCCTCTTGAGAAGTTTATATTTGGTTATGGCCTCAGGGATTCGATACCCGTAATCGAACCAAGTGTATTTAATCTTTTTCCCGTTTACACCTCCCTGCTCATTGATCCATTTGAAGGCCTCGTCCATACCCAATGCATAATCCTTCCCGACATCGGATGTGGCACCGGTTGTATCCATGATGCCGCCTATCTTTATATCCGCGGCACCGGCAACAGGGCAGAGCCCCGCGATCAGGATGACTGCCAAAAAAGGAACTAACAAACTAAAAAGTGCACGCTTTCGCATAGATCTTTTCCCCCTTGGTCACTCTAAAGGTAAAAAAAGGTTATCGCCAACACCAAAACCACAGCCAAAAACCATTCTCACCTCCCTTCTAATAAGAAAAAGGCCACAGGTTGAAGTAGTTCTTAATCTGCCACCATCGGTAAGCGATGCCGTTGGGCTCATATATGACAAAGCCGCATATCGCAAGGCCGAAGGCGGCATCCTTAATGTAGGCGAAGTCAATCAGCAGTTTGGGAAAGTAATCACCCATTGGTATCACTGCCATCTGCAGTAGTTCCATGATTACCACCATAAATACCGAACCGAATATGGCGCCGTGGATGGAACCCACCCCTCCTATCAGGATTACCCCCACAAGCCAGAGGGACAGAAAAAAAGGAAAATGCTCAGGGCTGAGCGCCGCAGTATTACTCACCCAGAATGCCCCGGCCACACCTCCCATGAAGCCCGCTACAAAAAATGCGAGCAACTTGTACCAGACAATATTTATGCCCAGTGCCTCGGCGGCGATATCATTATCCCTGATGGCAACCCACGCCCTTCCGGCCCTTGAGCGCAGGAGATTGGCTAGCCCTATAATCATAAGGGTGAGGAGCACCGCCATAAAATAATAAATCTCTCTTTCCGAGTCCATCACGATCGGGCCGATCTTTATTGTTCCGGGCGGGAGTGAAAAGGCCTGTCCCCTTCCTCCTATCTGGCTGACATACTGCGTCAGGATGAAATCAACAGTAATAAACTGGGCGGCCATGGTTGTTAGGATTAGATAGAACCCTTTTACCTTGGCGGAGGGAAGACCGAAGAGCACGCACCATAATCCTGCTGCAAAGCCGGCTGCTATTACGCTCACCGGATAAGCCAGTCCGGCGTCAACCATGAACTGAGGCCATGGAAACTGAAGAACCATAAGGGTGCTTGTATATGCACCAACGGCTATAAAGGCGGCATGTCCCAGCGTAATCAGACCGGTGTAGCCGATCAGGAGCTGCACGCCAAGCGCTCCCATGGCCGTGAACCCGATCATGGTCCCCACACCGATCCAGTATTCTGCAGCAAAAAGAGGGATCCCGATAAAGACGACGGCCAGAAGAAGAAGCATCTTAAACTTAACGAAGTTAGACTGCCACCATCCCTGATCCTGAAGGTAATTCTCATGGTAGTCACCACACGGTAGCCACACACTGGACATATAGGAATCCCCCTCCGAGTTATTTGCTAATAATTAAAAGGCCTTTCTCATAAACTATATCTCTTCGGGCCTTTCTTCGATTATCCTTAAACCCTCTCTATTCTTTCCCATCCCCACAGACCATAAGGCTTAAAGAGCAGGAATACCGCCATAAATGCAAAGGGCATTATTTCCTTTACTCCTCCGGGAAAATACTGATCGAGATAGGTGCCTCCAAGATTCTGCAAGAGCCCTATTATGATACCACCGGCTATGGCTCCAGGCACGGAATTGAGTCCTCCGAGAACAACCGCAGGCAATACCAGCAGGCCAAGATATCCTACAGAGATATTTATGCCGTTTATGTTGCCTAGTAGTGCCCCCCCGACCCCGGCGCTCATAAACGCTATGGCCCAGGCCGCAGCGTAAACAAAGCGGGCGCTGACACCGAGAGAAAGCGCGGCCGTTTCATCGTCAGCCGTTGCCTGCATGGAAAGCCCCCACCTTGTATATTTGAAAAACGCCACAAATATGAGAAGCAGCACTATTGAAAGGATAAAAGACCACAGATAAACAGATGAAACTCTTAGAAAACCTATCTCAATAGGGTGCAGGGAAAAAACCGGGGGATCGAAAACTCTCGTGTCCGACCCCCAAATGAACTGGACTACGCCCTTGAAGAAAAATGACATGCCCACTGTCACCATTATGACCGAAAGGATCGGCTCTCCTATTAGTTTATCCAAAAAAATCCTTTCACAAAGAAAACCAAGCACAATACCTACGGCAAGCGTTCCCAGAACCGCAACTATGAAAGGAAGACCGGCCTCATAGAGTGAATAGGTAACGTATGCCCCAATGAGGGTAAGTTCGCCCATGGCAAGATTGAGTACCCCTGAGCATTTGTAGATGAGCACCCACCCGAGAGCTACAAGGGCATAGATTCCCCCCACCATGATACCCGTCGTGATGGTCATTAAGAAGAGTTCCATAGTGCCTTACCTCCTAGACCTTGACCTTCCGAATCGCGAGATCGGTTTTGATGCGCTGTTCCCTGCCGTCCTCATAGGTGATTGTCGTATCCATGTGTACCATATCCGCATCCAAATACAGGGCCGCAAGGATATCCTTGTACCTGTTTTCCACAAAGGCCCTCCTGAGCTTGGAAGTCCTTGTAAGTTCCTCATCATCTGCGTCAAATGCCTTGTAGAGGTTTACGAATTTATGTATCTTCGCCACTTCCGGAAGGTCCCTGTTGGCCTCCTCGATCTGTTTTTGCACCAGATCATAGACCTCCACCTTCTGGGAAAGCTCCTGATAGCTGGTGTAGTTGAGCTTCTTTTCATCGGCCCACTTTCCTACAACCGCATAATCAATACACATGACCGCCGTTATGTAGTCCCTCTTGTCCCCGATAACCCATGCCTCCTGTATGTAAGGGCTGAATTTGAGCCTTGTCTCCAGGTACTGTGGAGAGAAGGGTCTCCCGTCTCTAAGAGTCATGACATCCTTTGAACGGTCGAAAACAACAAGGTGCCCATCCTCGTCAATAAATCCCCTGTCCCCGGAATAGAGCCAATTGTCCACAAGGGTCTTAACTGTAGCCTCATCATTCTTGTAATATCCCAGAAATACGGAAGGACTTTTTGTTATAATCTCCCCTGCATCCGTGATCTTGACTTCGGTCTCCGGAATAGGTGTCCCGACGGTATCAAATTTAACGCCTCCGTCCCTGTGGACGATTGAGATTCCTGCTATCTCGGTCTGCCCGTAAATCTGCTTGAGGTTTACCCCAAGGGCGTGAAAGAACCTGAAATGGTCAGGTCCCATCGCAGCGCCTCCCGTATAGCAATGCCTCAGATGAGACATACCCAAGTGGTCCTTGAGTTTCTTCTGCATGAGGAGATATGCGATCCAGTTAAGAATTGTCATACCGGCAGGCACGCTCTTTCCTTCGAATTTCAAATTCGCCACCCTGTAGCCTACCCATGTGGCAAATTCATATACCTTCTTCTTTATCCAGGTTGAGTCAATATACTTGACCTGCACCTGCCTGGTCATTCCCTCATAAAGTCTGGGTGGCGCAAACATTACATGCGGTCCTATTTCCCTGATATTTTCCCTGGCTGTCCCGGGTTCTTCGGGGAAATTGAGGGTATAGCCTATCTGAAGGCCGCATGATATGGACATCATCTGCTCCCCTATCCAGGCGAAAGGCAGATAGGAAACAAAATCATCGGTATCGTAGCATGGGTCAACCGACATGAGATTGTGTCCCATGGTCAGCATGTTCCAATGGCTTAAAAGCGCGCCCTTAGGTAAGGAGGTGGTTCCTGATGTGTAAAAGAGAAGGCATGTTTCGTCTCCATGACCATCACTGACCATCTTTTCGAAAAGACCCGGATCTTTCTTGTCAAGCTCCTTGCCCTTTTCCTGAAGCTCTTTGATACTTATGAGGAAGTCCTCTTTGTAGTTCCTCATGCCCTTCGGATCATCCCACAAAATCCATTTAAGCCTCGGGCAGGCATCCTTTATTGCAAGGGCCTTGTCGGCCTCCTCCTGGGTCTCGCCCACGAAAAAGGTGGTGTCGGAGTGGTCAATTATGTATTTCACCTCGTCCATCATACAGTCCTGGAAGAGCCAGACCCCGATTCCCCCGGCACACATGGCGGCCATCTCAGCCCACAGACCCTCCGGCCTGTTGTCTCCGATCATCGCCA